>CAYJHH010000119.1:0-8891 GCA_964369995.1 uncultured Desulfovibrionaceae bacterium | reverse complement strand
GGCGTGCCTTTCTTAAAAACGAGTGGAAACACGTTTTTAAGCATTAACTAAGTAGGCGCCAAAAAACAATACTGTTTTGCACGCAAAAGCCTTCTCATGCTCCTAGGATACAGCTTGGCACAGTCTATGCTTATAACTTGTAGTTCTGCTAATTTTTTGACACACGGAGTCCACTATGCAAGCACCAGACTTTAAACAATATGGCGAAAAAATTAAAGATCTATGGGATAACTTCAGTGTAACCCAACGCGTCATCATTGGCTCTGTGGCTGTGGCAACCATAGCAGGTTTTATAGCCCTCACCGTGTGGATGAATAAAACCAACTTTCAACCCCTCTATACAAAATTAAGCCCCGAAGACGCCGCCAGCGTGGTAGCCACCTTACAAAAAGACAATATTCCCTATGAATTAGCCAACAATGGCAGTACCATTATGGTTCCCATGGAGCAAGTGTATGACCTGCGTATTAAAATTGCTGGTGAAGGGAATTTGGTAGGTCAAGGGATTGGCTTTGAGATTTTTGACGAAACCAAAGTGGGGCAAACGGATTTTGTTCAAAAAATTAACTATATGCGCGCTTTACAAGGCGAGTTGGCACGTACACTGAGCGCTTTCCCCAGTGTAGAAACAGCACGTATTCACTTGGTCATGCCACAGCGCACCCTCTTTGTGGAAGAGCAACAGCAACCGTCTGCCTCGGTGGTTTTAAAATTAAAAGATCAAGCCAGAAAGCCAGATGCTAAAGAAATTCAATCCATTGTGAACATGATGCTCATGAGTGTGGAAGGTTTAAACAAGGCACATCTGTCCATCACCGACAGCCGCGGCGCTGTGCTTTTCCGTCCGGAAACCGACGCTCTTTCCGGAATTTCCTCCACACAAATGGAACATAAATTACGTGTACAACGCGACCTTGAGCGCCGCATTGAAGAAATGCTCTCCCCTGTTTTTGGGCCGGGGCGCGTTATCTCTAAAGTAAACGTAGATATGGACTTTAGCCAAAAGACCATTCGCCGCGAAATCTTTAATCCCGAGCAAGTGGCTGTGCGTTCAGAACAGCGCAGTGAAGAAACACAAAAAGGGCAAGCCAACCTAGAAGGCGGCTCCCCCGATGTTAACTTCCGCGGTGATGGCATTACTGGCTCCGTATCTACTCAAGATGGTAGCCGCGAAACTCGTACCACCAACTACGAAATTAATAAAGAAGAGCAAAATATTATTGCCAATGTGGGCGATGTAAAGCGCCTCACCGTGGCTGTTATTGTGGACGGTATTTATACAAAAGTAGACGGTGCTTGGCAATTTAGCCCGCGCAGTGAAGAAGAAATCACCCGCATTGAACAGCTTGTGGCCAATGCAGTGGGTATTGACACCACCCGCGGCGATGCCCTAGAAGTGAGTTCCGTACCCTTCAATGACTCTGCACCGCCCGCAGACCCCAATTTAGCTGATGTTATTGTAGATTATGCAGACCGTTTAGGGCAGCCCATATTAAATGCCTTATTAGCTTTCCTCTTCCTCATGCTTGTGGTACGCCCTGTGGTGCTCGCGCTCATTCGTCCTAAAGTGGAAGCTGGAGAAGTGGTGGAAGGCCTTGAAGGCTTACCTTCTGCAGAAGAGCAGCTAGCCTTATATGAGGCCATGGAAGAAGCCGCCCGCGCAGAAGAAGTGGGCGCCATAGAAGCCGTAGAAAGTGATGACGAACTTATGATCTTTAAAGATGTGGAATCGTTGCGTGTTAACATCTTTAATCTTTCAGAACAGCATATGGATCAAGTCATTGTAATTATGAGAGGATGGATACAAGATGGCGAACGAGTCCGTACATAAGACATTAGCTTTAGCCAAAAATGGTGACGCTGCTGCCCTTGAAGAAATACGAACATGGAAAAAAAACCAACGAGAAACGGGGCGCCGCGTGGAAGAGTTAAAACTTCGACTCATGCAGCTCACCGAGCGCAATTGGGATCAAAGTATCTCCATCATCAAGAACTGGCTTGACAAAGCCTAAAAGCCTTGCAAAAATGCGCGCTTTGCGTATGCTTTCTAAAGCAGGACCTGCAATGCCAATAAAATGACCGTAAAGCATGTTTACTGTACTTTATTTTAAAGAATAGACATGGTTATAGGGTGTTATTTTTCTTGTGCAAGGCAAAACGCGGCGTATAAAAAACGTATTTTCAATATAAGAGATTTTGCATATACTCTGAAAGAGGGAAGCTTTTCCGCTCTTTACGTGTGACCATAGCCCTTGGCATGCATTGCGCTTAAGGGACATTTTAGAGAGATTGGCAGAAAGGAGAGGTACATGGAGTTAACCGGTCAAGAAAAAATCGCTGTACTCTTATTGGCAATGGGGGATAAATTCACCTCTGATGTCTTCAAGCGCATGGACCGTCAAGAAATTGCCACCATCTCCAAGGCCATTGTTAATCTGCAGCCTGTACCCAAGGAAGTGGTAGAAGAAATCATGCGTGAATTCCACACTGCCCTCATTGAAGGTGTGGACATGATTTCCGGTGGCTCTGATATTTTACGACGCATGCTTGTGAAAAACGTAGACTCAGAAACTGCCAAATATATCATGGACACGCTTAATCTTAATACAGGCCCCGCTCCTTTCCGCGAACTTGAATCCGTAAGCCCTCGTCTTTTGGCACAAATTTTACGCAACGAACACCCCCAAACCTTGGCACTTATTTTAGGGCATTTACATCCGGATCAAGCGGCAAATCTATTAACAAATTTGCCTGCCGGTGTTCGCGCCGAAGTGCTTTTACGCCTTGCTAACCTTGAGGCTGTGCCTGCAGATATGCTCATAGAAGTAGACAGAGTACTGCAAAGTCAGCTCATTGCCATGGGCGGCAAGGAAGGCAAAAAAGTGGGTGGTACCGCCGCTGTGGCCGAAATCCTCAACGCTGTGGACCGCGCCACCGAAGAAGAAGTTCTTTCGGAAATCGAAGAAGATTCTGCACAGCTTGCTGAAGATATTCGTAACCTCATGTTCGTATTTGACGATTGTCGCTCCTTGGATGATAAGAGCATGCGTGAGGTGCTTAAAGAAATTGCCAACGAGGATCTCACCATGGCCTTGCGCGGCGCCTCTGATGATTTGAAGGAAAAGTTCTTCAAAAATATGTCTGAACGCGCAGGAAATATGATTCGCGAGGAATTGGAATACATGGGCCCCACCCGCCTTGCTGATGTGGAAGCAGCGCAGCAAAGTGTGGTGCGTGTAGTGCGTCGCCTTGAGGGAGAAGGTAAGGTCACCATTAACCGTGGCAGCAGCGACGTATTTATTTAGCCATGACTTCTGACGATAAAAAAAATTGGGGCACCATATTTTTGGATGCAAACCGCGAATCCAATTTAAGCAAATTGGACGCCATGCAAGCGGCCTCGCGTCAAGAGCAATTTAATCAAAGAAGCCAGCAAGATTATTTAGAAAAAGTTCGCCAAAAAGCCATAGATCGCGCCAGAGAAATTCTTGGTGAAGCTTATACCGAAAGGCAAAGCGTTCTTGAAGAGGCTGAACGCGATGCTGAGCGTATCCGCGCAGAAGTTAAGGCCACCTATGCCGCGGCTGAAGAAACGCGCAGTGCCGCTCAGGATTTACGCCATCACGCTCAAGCAGAGCTAGATAATGCTACGCATATTCGAAATGCCGCTCATGAAGAAGGCTTCCAAGCAGGTCTTACCCAAGCACAAGAAGAATTAGACAATTTTCGCACAGCCATGGGCTCATCCGTGGCCGGAGTTTTGCATGTTATTGAAGGCCAATGCATGCAAATTTTTGCACAGTGGCGTGCAGAACTTGTGGACATTGTTAGAGTAAGCGTAAAGCATGCCACCCACCTTGCCCTCACCGAAAGGCATGAAAAAATCATTGAAAGTATGCTTCTTGAAGCCATACAACACTTGGATGATAAACGCTCCATAACCTTGCGTGTGCATCCTGAAGATGAGCCTGTGGTGGCTGACCTTTTCACCGCTGCCAAGGAAAAAAATCCTGACCTTGGCTTATGGAAAGTAAGCCCAGACCCCACGTTGAATCCTGGGGATATTGTGGCTGAAAGCCTTACCGGCTCTGTACACAGTCGCATGGCCAACTATGCCGAAATGGTGGAAAATATTATTCAGCATTTGGCCTTACCGGAAACACAAGTGGACGCTGAAGCCTTGGAACAAGTGCACAACACCGTGGAAGAAGAAATTCAGCACGTGCAAGCGCTCATTCCTGCGGAGCCTGAACTGCCGCCCGTTGAGCAAGAACATATGCCTGCAGAACTTGAGCCTGCCCCTGCCTTTGAAGCGGCGGCTGCGTCCTCACAGGATCATCTGGACGCGCAAGACTACACAGAAGCCCTTAACGCCGCGCAAGCCCTTGCACAAAATGATGCAGATCTTTCCGTCATGGCAGGAGTTGCCATGGCACGTCCTCACACGCCCCTCTCTTCTGACCATATGCTGTTGCCCCAAAGCGAAGGTGCAGCCCCTGCCAGCTCAGGGCTGACTCCAGGCATGGCCACCGCCGAAGAGCGCGCCGCCTTGCAAAATCTTTTTGCCGATGAGCCCTCCTTTGATGATGAACTCGAAGAAAATGAACGTTTAGCGCAGCACATGTCCCCAGAACAAGTGGTGAATGAAGCCGCCGAGCAAGCGCCTCAGGGCGCCGGAAACCAAGAGACAGATCCTAACGCTTCACTGGAGGATTTTGCCGTTTACCCTGAAGAGGCAAATCAAGCTCCGGCCGCCATTGCAGCTCCGGAGCAAGCCACTCAGCATATAGATCCCACCATGCAAGAGTTGGAAGACGAGCTCCTTGGGGATGACTTTTTGTCTGCGCCGGTGCCAGGCCCACGCGACGCCGATGAGCAGTACAACTTTGATGATGATCACATCATAAAGGGTAAAGCATGAAGCTAGACCCCGGCACCTGCCGCCAGCTCCTTGAAAGTGCCAACCCCTTACAAATTTACGGTAAGGTAAGCAAGGTTGTGGGTCTTGTGGCTGAAGGCAGCGGTCTGCGTGCGCCTTTGGGCGCTGTGTGCCACATGATGCCGGACTCCGCCACCCCCACCAGTCAAGGCATTGCCGCCGAAGTGGTGGGCTTTAGAGATAATTGCCTCCTTTTTATGCCTTATGGGGACATGCGCGGCATTCGTCCCGGCAGTCTTATACGCAATTCCTCCTTGCCACCGTATTTTCCTGTGGGCGCCCATATCTTGGGGCGTACCCTGGATGCTTTTGGCTCCCCTCTAGATGGAGGGCCGCCCATTAGCACTGAAATATTTTCAGGAAGCCCTTCGCAAGAAGCGGAAAATATAGATATTTTCAACCAGAAAATGGCTGAGCAACAAGCCTTTATGCCCTCTTGGCTACCCGATGCTCTCAACGCATGGCCACAGGCCATGGCGCCCATTTATGCCGACCCACCAAGCCCCTTACAACGCCCCCGTATCACAGATATCTTAGATGTGGGCGTACGCAGTATCAATAGCCTACTCACCCTCGGCAAAGGACAGCGCGTAGGTATTATGGCCGGCTCCGGTGTGGGTAAGTCTACCCTGATGGGTATGATGGCACGCTACACCAAGGCCGATGTCAACGTCATTGCTCTCATTGGCGAACGCGGGCGCGAAGTTTTGGAATTTATGGAGCGCGATCTTGGCCCTGAAGGTATGGCACGCTCGGTGCTCGTCATTGCCACCTCTGACCAATCGCCCTTGGTACGCATGCGCGCCGCATATGCCGCCACCGCCGCCGCTGAATATTTTCGCGACAAAGGTAAAGACGTTTTGCTCATGATGGACTCGGTCACCCGTTTTGCCATGGCCGCCCGTGAAGTGGGTCTTGCCATTGGCGAGCCGCCCACCACCAAGGGCTACACTCCCACGGTTTTTGCGCAATTACCTAAACTTCTTGAAAGAGCAGGCCGCTCCAGCCACGGTACCATCACCGGCATTTACACGGTCTTGGTGGATGGAGACGACTTTAACGAACCCATTGCCGATGCCGTGCGCTCCATTTTGGACGGGCATATAGTGCTCACCCGCGACTTGGCTGACCAAGGGCATTTTCCTGCCATTGACGTGTTGCGCTCCATCAGCCGTTTACGTTCAGACATTTGCGAAAAAGCCGATGTTCTTGCCGGACGCACCGTCACCGCCCATATGAGCACCTATCGCAAAGCCGAAGATATGATTAATATTGGCGCCTATACCCAAGGCTCTAACCCAGACATTGACGCTGCCATAGGTAAAATTCCTCATATTAACACTTTTTTACGGCAAAATGTGGACGACCCCCAAACGGTGGAGCAAGCCATGCAAGCCATGCGCATGCTCGTGAATGGCTAAGTACATCCCAGCGTCGCAGGTAAAAAACGTTCCCATGTATAATTTTGCGCCAAAGTAAACGCACCATGCCAAAAATTTCTGTCATCATCCCCGTATATAACACAGAAAAATATCTGCACCGCTGTTTACACAGCCTTTGCGCGCAAAGCCTGCAAGACCTAGAAATCATTTGCATCAACGACGCTTGCACCGACCATTGCCCCGCCATCCTTGAGCACTATGCCCGCCAAGATTCCAGAATACGTATTCTTTCTCATGAGAAAAATGCAGGAGAGTCCGCCGCACGAAATACAGGCATTGCCGCCTCCCAAGGGGATTATATAGGCTTTGTGGATAGTGATGATTGGATTGATGCGCATTTTTATGAAACATTATACACCATTGCCACAAGGCAGCACAGCCAGATAACAAAAGGGCATCTGCTTTACCTTATGCAAGATGGCTCTTTGCAGCCTTCCTCCATCAATGCCGAAATAAAAAAATTTCAGAGCAAGCATTTATTTTATCATGATTTTTACACAGCTATTTATAAATCCTCTCTCATTAAAGAAAATAATCTCAGCTTTCCAGAGCATGTGCGCATTGGCCCTGACATTGCCTTTTTAAGTGAAGCCCTTACCCATACAGACACCTTTTCTCTCACCAACAAAACACACTATTACTACCTTCAAAGACCCGATGGCGCTTTGCGTTCTGCATTTTCTGTTCAAGAAGTGCAAATCTTACTGCAAGTACGATTGCAAATCATGGAAAATATAAAAAAAAGCTCCCTAGATTATACTGCATACTTTGACCATATGCTGCATATGCATATGATCACTTTTTTCATGATGGCCTTTAGAACCCCGTCACAAGAAAATCGCCTTGCCTGTGCCAAGGCCATACTTACACTGTATTCACAAGCCCTTTTTCCTGAGCATTTAGACGTCCTTATTCAAAACAAGAACCCTCACGCTGTAGCAGTGCTTAAAAACAATAATCCTCATGCCTTGGTAGAGTTTTTTTCCTTTCTTCTCCACACGCCTGCCCACGCATAATATAAGACAAAATGGTAGTTTCTACTAAAAGGTAGAAAACAACCCTAAAATACCCCTTACAACCCATCCCCTTGACAAAGCCCCATAGCTAGTTAAAAATCCCTCTTCACAAAAAATAATTATGAGGTTTACCATGGCTAACGTACGTTCCACCTACACTGACTCTTGCAATTTCTTTGGCAAGAGCACCCCAGAAGAATTGGCTGCCATCTATGGCACCCCCCTCTATGTCTATAATGAAAACATCTTGCGCACGCGCTGCCAAGAGCTCAATGCCCTTTCCTCTTTGGAAGGCTATCATGTGAACTATTCTGCCAAAGCCAACACCAATCTTGAGCTGCTCAAAATCATTCGCGAAGAAAATTGCGTGGTGGACGCCATGAGCCCCGGTGAACTTTTCATGAATAAAAAAGCAGGCTTCACTAAGGATACCATCCTTTACGTGTGTAATAATGTTTCGGCTGAAGAGCTAAAAAATGCCGTGGATAATGATTTACTTATCAGCGTAGACTCCTTATCTCAATTGGAGCTTTTGGGCTCCATGAATAAGGGCGGTAAAGTTATGGTACGCTTTAATCCCGGCATTGGCGCAGGCCATCACCAAAAAGTTATCACCGCCGGTAAAGAAACCAAATTTGGCGTTACCCCCGATATGGTAAACGATGTTTTTGCCGTACTTAACAAATATGACCTTACCTTGGCAGGCATCAACCAACACATTGGCTCCTTATTTATGGAAGCAGACGGCTACCTTGACGCAGCCGCCTTCTTACTCTCCTTGGCTGAAACTTTGCCCGCAGGCGCTTTAGAAAAGCTTGAAGTCATCGATTTTGGCGGCGGTTTTGGTATACCCTACCGTAAATATGAAGACCAACCCCGCTTGAATATGGAAGAACTTAGCACCAAGCTACATAAGCTCATGGCTGATTGGGCAGAAAAAACCGGTTATAAAGGCAAATTTTTTGTGGAGCCCGGCCGCTATGTGGTGGCAGAATGCTCCGTGCTGTTAGGTTCCGTCTACGTTACTAAAACCAATGGCGAAAACATCTATGCCGGCACCGACCTTGGCTTTAATGTCCTAGCTCGCCCCATGATGTATGACTCACACCATGATGTGGAAGTATATCGCAAAAATGGTAGCCCCGACAGCGAGCTCATTGAACAATCCGTGGTGGGTAATATTTGTGAAAGCGGTGATATTTTAGCCAAAAAGCGCTTACTCCCTCGCATTGAAGAAGGGGACATCCTCGGCATCCTTGATGCCGGCGCTTACGGATTTGTCATGTCTTCCACCTATAATCAGCGCCTGCGCGCCGCTGAAGTGCTTATTGATAAAGATGGCAACCATCGCCTCATCCGCCGCCGCGAAACGCTGGATGATTTAATGCGTTGTTACGATTTTTAACGGCCATATAAGCGGTAACGCTCTGTAAAGTATACTTTTTTGTGGGGGAGGAAAAAACCTTTTTGAAAAAAGGTTCTTTTCCTCCCCCA
>CAYJHH010000118.1:0-9013 GCA_964369995.1 uncultured Desulfovibrionaceae bacterium | reverse complement strand
ATTGCATCAACACCTTATCTTTATGAAAGGCATTTTTATCACAATGTAAAATGCTACAGTGTATGACTTTGGCACATTTTTAAAAGATGAAAAAATAAAATTTACTGTTTGGTTCATCTTTTTGCGTAGAGTTTTTTAATCTTATACTTTGTCAATGGTCTGATATGTGTATGTATACACATAGATTTTTACTGAAAAAAAGAGCCGCATTTAAGGCGTGGTTAATGGTGCCTTTTCTGGTATTTTTGAAGAAGTACCATCTTCTTTAGAGGTGGCGGGAGAGGCAGCTTGAGGTGCTGTCTTTGCTGTATCTGGACTTGTATCCGGCACGGCATTTTTAATGGCAGCCTTTTTTTCATACTCAGCTGTTTTTTCGCGATACAGCGCAAAGCTTTCTTTAAAAAACCATAAGCCTTCGGTGGAAAAAGCAAATAAAGGTAAAAAGGTATCTTTATAATAGGCATCATCCAAAAGCTTATGTCGCGGTTTAGCCAAATTATCTAAATAATATATTTTGCCCTTATGGCGTACTGCAAGCACCACGTGAGCCAAATTATCTTCAGGCCTATACACAAAAAGTACCCAAAGCTCAGATAAAGGCCATTGCAAGTATTGCAGCGCAAAATATTTGGCAAAAACATAATCTTCGCAATCTCCACCCCACTGAGAAAAGAACTCCACGGGGCTAGCCCAATACTCTTCTTTACCATAAGAGACCTTATCATCTTTAGCCGGTATCCTATTCATAAAGTCATTAACGCCACGAAGTACATCTAGCTTTTGCACTTTGCGTAACTTTTTAAGATGAAATTTCCACTTATGCGCATTTTGCGGCGTCATGGCTATGGTTTCGCCATCATACCACGCGGGAGAATACTTCGCTTTCATCTGCTGCCATTGCTCTATCAACTGGGCAATGGATGGAGAAAGAGAAGTGGTTCTGGGAACAAAACTTGCTGCATAGCCCATGAATTGAAAGGGTGCATAGGCGCTTTTACGCTGCGCTGTGCGCTCCCTTGCTCCAGAAGCTCCAGAAGGCCCAGAAGGTCCAGAGTGAACAGCGGGACTAGAAGAAACAGCAGAAGCAGAAGAAGAAAAGCTAGGCTTTTTCGTTTCATGTAAAGAGTTCTGATCTGCCTTAAGCTCTTCGTTAGTGGTAGATGATGAAACAGGTGTTGCCTGTACCACCATGCCGGTTTCAGCGGCTAAGGAGACCTTAAGAGACATGCCGCAACATAGGTGCAGTAATATAAAAAAACACAGGCCGAGAAGACTCCCTAAGCGCCAAGTCTTTCCATATAGCCTGTGTTTTTTCATGATAAAGTCCATCATACGCCGCAGTGAGGCGTAAAAAAGTTATGCTGAAGTATCCATTTTGGAGGCAGCTCCCCAGAAGACCAAAGCGTCGCGTAATTCTGCAATGGCAATGGGCTTGGTAATATGATCATTCATGCCTGCTTCAAGGCTTTTTTCCTTATCACCGGTCATGGCATGGGCTGTCATGGCCAAAATAGGCACTGTTTTGGAACGCGGCACAGCGCTTTGCCTAATGCACTTGGCGGCGGTTAATCCATCCATAACGGGCATTTGAATATCCATTAAAATAATATCAAATTCCCCATTTTCCCAGGTGTGCACGGCCTCTTGGCCATTATGCGCCAAGGTAACCGTGGCACCCATATCTTTAAGAATTTCCAAGGCTATGGCCTGATTTATTTCATTATCTTCCACAAGCAAAATATCCAAAGGCATAATGGGCATATTTTTCATTTGTGGCGGGCTGCTCTTTTCTACTTCTTGAACATCCCCTATGCTGGCTTCAATGGTAAAGGTAAAAGTACTTCCCACACCACGCTCGCTTTCCACAGAAATAGAACCACCCATAAGCTCCGTTAAGCTTTTACATATGGCAAGCCCCAAACCTGTACCGCCATATTTTCTTGTGGTGGTACCATCAGCTTGAGTGAAAGACTCAAAAATATGTTGTTGCTCTTCTTTCGTCATACCTATGCCGGTATCGTTCACAGAAAAAGCCAAAGTCAAAGTATCTTCCTGCCTCCGCACCACGCAAGCGTGTAAATGCACAGCGCCGCGCGTGGTAAATTTCACAGAATTAGAGCATAAATTGGTGCAAATTTGCGTTAAGCGTACAGGGTCAGCCTTAAGCACCTCAGGCACATCGTCCTCAATGGAATACGTAAACATGAGGCTTTTTTCTGCGCATTTGGGTAAAAGCAGATCATGAATGGAGGAAAACATGGGACGCAAGCGGAAAGAGACCGGATTAATATCCATCTTTTGCGCTTCAATCTTAGAAAAATCCAATATATCATTAATGATGTGCAGCAAACTTTTGGCAGCATTATCAATGCGTACAAGATATTGTTTTTGTTTTTCATCGGGGTTGGCACGCATGGCAAGATACGTCATACCCATAATACCATTCATGGGGGTGCGAATCTCATGGCTCATACGAGCTAAAAAGTCACTCTTGGCCTTGGTGGCAGCCTCCGAACGCGCCACAAGATCCACCAATGTTCCCACAGTATGCTCAAGATTACGCGCCAAGGAACCCAGTTCGTCATTACGATGTACATCAATATTTTGCTCTTGCTCACCTTGAGCAATTTTTTGGGCAAAATCACTAATGCGCACAATGTCACGCGTAATGGGTGAAGAAAATAAAGACACGGCAAGTAAAGTCACCAAAGCCATACCCACTGAGGTCAGCCCCATGGTGTGGCGAATGGCATTGATTTGCTCTGCCTTAAAGCTGCTATCTACAATACCAATAATATAGATATCACTGTCAGGTACATTATAAAAGCCTAAAAGAATCTGTTCTTTGCCCCTTTGGGCATGAATAATTCCTGAAGATTGAGAAAGGAGTTCTGGATAATAAGCCTGATAATTATCAGGTAAAATCGAAGCTTTATCATTATCAATTAAGCGTATACCGCTATGATCCACCACTATGGCGGTGGAGGCAATATAGTCATGCGGCGTATCATGAATGGCCGTATCTATCATTTGATTAAGGCGAATAGAAGCCACCAAAGCCCCTACCTTATCCGCATAAGAAACTTTCAGCACCATGGGTAAGAGATATTCATCTGTGGTGGTGCTAAGCAACATGGCGCCATAAGAAACGCCATAGGCCTCTAAATTATCCACCACAAAATCCATTTCTCCGCCAATTTTAGACGAAATGCGTGTCCCCCGTGAGCCAATAATATACTCACCATATTCATTGGTTAAATATAAACTATCATAATACCCATAAGCATTCATAATGCCGTCAAGCACAGCCTGCAAACGGCTATGGCCTGCCAAAAATGCGGCCACTTTATGCGGCTCAGGAGCCCTAGCCACAGTGCCTAATACAGAAGGTAATGAGGCTGTCATGGTCAAATCTCGATGCGTTTGACGCAACTGAATGCCCATATTTGCCCCAATGGAGTGCACTGCGCTTTCTAAGTAGCTACGTTTAATATCATCCACACTGCTATTGTATGTTTGCAAAATAAAGTATGTAGACAAAGAAGCTATTACGATGATGATACAAAAAATAGTTATAGGTTGCTTTACTTTTAAGCTGGAATAAAAATGGGTTTCGTTAATATTCATGATGATACTCATATCATTCTATATATGAAGAATGTATACCTTTTCGTATATTTTATAGGTGAAGAGCTTTTCGCCAAAAAAAGCGTGCTCTCACTCTCATTTAAGTCGCAATTTCCCGTCAATTGGCACACATCCCTACCTTTGTCAAGGCAGGTTGCGGATGAGTAGAAACTCATACTAAAAAACTATGTTTAAAAAATACATCCCTTTTTAACCCATGTCATACGGAGGGCAAAAGCCTAAAGCCCCTGAAGCCTGCAAGATAAGCTATACCGCCACTTTTGCAGGACTAAATCCTAAACAACTGAAATCGTAAGTTATGTTTATTGACAAATAGTTTAAGGCTCTTAGGTGTAAAATTTGATTTACCGTATTGACAATGAGCCTGCCCTTTGGCAAGCTGAAAGACGTTGTGCCCACGATAGGAATTTTATAGAAAAAATATAGATTTTTTGTAGAAACTATTCTTACTTAGGCATGGTAGTCTGCGCCTTATTTAGGCGTATCGATAGAAAACTCTTTGGCAAAAACAATTTTATAACCCTAACACTTGGATCGTTAATCACATGGCATTATCTTCCATGATTACTACCATTATAAAAAGAGACGGCAAGAGCGTAGACTTTGACTCTACCAAAATCTTGCACGCCATGAGCAATGCTAATAAGGCTCTTTGTCGCGAAGTTAGCGATGCTAGCGATGAACTTATGTCAGCCACAGATTTGGCCTTTTTAACCGAAAAAGTTTGCCAAAAGCTCGTCTCTGACAAATTACATACTGTTGAAGAGATTCAAGACTTTGTAGAAGAAATACTTATTCGCTTTGGCTATGCAAAAACAGCCAAAGCCTATATTTTGTATCGCCATGAGCATGCCAAAATTCGCCATGCCGAAGACAGCCTCATGGATATTTACAAAACCCTCACATGGTCCGCAGCCCTAGAAGAAGACATTAAGCGGGAAAATGCCAATATTGATGGCGATACCGCCATGGGTACCATGCTCAGATATGGCTCTGAGGGCGCTAAATATTTTGTGGATAATCATATTCTTCCCAGCGATATTTCTGCCGCGCATAGCAGTGGCGATATTCATATCCACGACAAAGATTTTTACATGCTCACGCAAACCTGTTGCCAAATAGACCTTATAAAGCTTTTCCAAAAAGGATTTTCCACCGGACATGGTCATTTGCGCGAGCCCAACTCCATAGAAAGCTATGCTTCTTTGGCATGCATTGCCATTCAAGCCAATCAAAATGAAATGCATGGCGGACAAAGCGTACCTAATTTTGACTTTGCCATGGCGCAAGGCGTAGCCAAAACCTTTGCCAATGAGTATCGCAAAGCCTTTGCTTCTTATTTACAAATTGCGCATGATTTGCAAGGAGTCAACCTTGCCGCTGTGGGTGTGGAAGATGCCGGTGTCATTTTAGACAGCGTAAAAACACCCATAAGTATGCAACTTTTGGATGCCCTTGAAGAAGAATTGCAAAATGTGCAGCCTGAGTCCTTACGTCCCTTGCTCAAAAAAACACATGAGCATGCTGTGCGTGAGGCCTTTAAAGCCACCGAAAGACGTTGCTATCAGTCCATGGAAGCCTTTGTGCACAATTTAAATACCATGAACTCCCGCGCCGGCGCACAGGTACCTTTTTCATCCATAAACTATGGCACCGACACCTCCCTTGAGGGTCGCATGGCTGTAAAAAATCTGCTCTTGGCCACTAAGGCCGGTCTTGGCAATGGCGAAACCTCCATTTTCCCCGTGCAGATTTTTAAAGTGAAAAACGGTGTTAACTTTAACCCCGAAGATCCCAACTATGACCTTTTCCGCTTGGCCATGGAAACATCTGCCATGCGTCTGTTCCCTAACTTTAGCTTCCTTGATGCCCCCTTTAACTTGCACTATTACAAGCCAGGCGATTACAATAGTGAAGTGGGTTATATGGGCTGTCGCACCCGCGTGCTTGGCAATGTGTATGACAGAGAAAGAGAAGTCACCTGCGGACGCGGAAATCTAAGCTTTACCTCCATCAATTTGCCGCGCATTGCTTTGGAAGCCAAAGGCAATGAAGAAGCTTTTTTTGCTCTTTTTGATGAACGCCTCGAGCTGGTATACCGTCAGCTATTGCATCGTTTAAAAATTCAAGGTGCCAAAAAAGTACGTAACTACCCCTTCCTCATGGGGCAAGGTATTTGGCTAGACTCTGACCAACTCAGCTGGGATGACACCTTGGAAGAAGTGCTTAAACACGGAACCCTTACCTTGGGCTTCATTGGCCTTGCCGAAACACTTATCGTGCTCACCGGCAAGCATCATGGCGAAAGTGAAGAGGCTCAAGCCCTTGGCATAAAGATTATTAAGTATATGCGTGATCATATTGACGCCAAGGCCGCAGAAACAGGGCTCAACTTTACCCTTATAGCCACGCCGGCCGAAGGATTAAGCGGACGCTTTGTGGCATTGGATAGGCATAAATTTGGCTCCATACCCAAGGTGAATGACAGAGATTATTATACAAACTCTTTTCATATTCCTGTGTACTATCCTGTGGCGGCCTTTAAGAAAATTCAACGCGAGGCGCCCTATCATGCCTTTACCAATGCAGGGCACATTACCTATGTGGAATTAGATGGCGATACCAGCAAAAACCTTGATGCCTTTGAAGCCATCATTCGCTATATGCAAGCACAAGGTTGTGGTTATGGCTCCATTAACCACCCCTTGGATCGTGACCCTGTGTGCGGCTATGTGGGCGTTATTGGCGAAGTATGCCCCCGCTGCGGTAGGCGCGAAAATGAAGCTATAGATAAAATAAAAATTGATGCCATTAGGCGTAAACATTGCTTGCGTCCTTATACTGGCAATACCGATTAAGCTAAAAAAGTTACTGGGAAGTATTTTTACCATGGCATACCTCTTATACGGGTGTGGACAAAAATTCTTTCCTATAACCAATTAAAAATTTACTATATAACTTAAAAAGGAGGCAGTATGATTTGTTGTAAAACTGATACTGAGACCACGACGGCTCCCGTCACTGTAGGTAGCAATGTAGCTTTTGAACGCACACGCCGCATCACCGGTTACCTTGTGGGTACCCTTGACCGTTTTAATAATGCAAAAAAATCTGAGGAGCGCGACAGAGTTAAGCATGCTTAATGCGCAAATTCGATTACATGGTGTAGCCCCGGAGTCCATTGTGGACGGCCCGGGGTTACGTTATGCCATTTTTGCACAAGGCTGCCCGCATCAATGTAAAGGCTGTCATAATCCAGGCAGTCATGACAGTGAGGCCGGCTATATGAAAGATATAGCTAGCCTACTGGCAGATATTAAAGAAAATCCCCTCCTCAGCGGTGTCACCTTTTCTGGTGGCGAGCCATTTTTGCAAGCACAAGCCTTCTGCATATTAGGGCAAGCCTTGCAAGACACCTCCCTTTCCATCATGACCTATACGGGCTATACCCTCGAAAAGCTTGAAGCCCTTGCCTTACACGACGCTGCGGTGGCTGAACTGCTTCATTTAAGCCATATGCTCGTGGATGGCCCTTATGAAAAACATTTGTACAGTGAAGAGCTTATCTTCCGTGGCAGTAGCAACCAACGCCTGTGGCAAAAAAAAGAAGGACTGTGGCACATACAAGAATAAATGTTATTATACCTTACAAACAGTCCCCTCACTGTAAAATAAAACAAACACAACCCACCGCTTACATTACAAAAAAATTACAATTGTGAAAAAATTTTCAAATTTCATTGACAAAATGAAGTCAAAAGCATAGTGTTTACTCACGCAGTTATTGCGTGTGAGCACTTCATCGCACAAAGTGCTCCGCTATTCGGGTTTTTTCATTCAGAAAAAGCCTGGGCCTTCCGGCCTGAGGATTCCTCCTCGTCGTCATGTATTTTTAACGTGACGCCTCTACACCCCCAGCTCAGTGCTGTTTTTCGGCATATCTGTATTTTATGTAGATTTATTTTTGAGGATATTCTCAACGGGAGGAATGTATGAAGCTTTTCATCATGTCATGGGCTATTGCCTTTCTTTGTACTGTAAGTGCCACGCCAAGCAAGGCTTGTGCCTTGGCTCCCAAGTGGTCATTTACTCTGCCAGAGCACGTAAGCTCTTTCTTAGCACCCCACTTCATGACGGGTACTATACATCACCCTGAACACCAAGAGCAGCCTCGCGCAGGCCATATGACCACTGTGAACTTTAGCATGACCTTTTTAGAAAAAAGTATGGAAAAAGTACACAAGGTACTACAGCTTCCTCTTTCTTTTCATTATATACCTGCTATCGTAAAGAATGAAAAAACTTTAAGCCCTGCTAAAGAATTTTTAATCTATGCCCACAAAGGTATAGACACAAAATTATATCTGCAAGACAACAAGTCTTTTGTTCTGTCACAATTTATCAGCACGAACCCCATGCTCCAAAGCTTGACCTTACTCTTCAATGGATCCCATGATTTTACAACAGCGTTAAAAGAAAATAAGCTTCCGCAAAATTTTACGCTCTTCTGGGATACTCTACAATCACATATATTTGATTTTTCTGCCACGCACACACGTCCCTTTTTTAAACCGGATACCCGTGAGGCAACTCCTACGCCAGAGCCCGCCACATTCCTTCTCACAGGTATTGGCATAGCTAGCCTAGCCAGTGTGGGCTTTCGCCGCAAAACATAATTAAACTGTCTTGATTGGTACATTGTGGTACAGCATGGAAAGGGTCACTTCTACGGTACATAGAAGTGACCCTTTTCTCATTGACTTTATTTTTGGTGAAGAACTACACTTTACCTCCACACAATTACCATTTGGCAACTGAGTGCTTTATTGCTAAGCAAAAGAGAAAAGAGGCTGAAGCCTGTGACACCCATTTTACGTTCCATACATATTACTTAGCATGCGGGACAGAAGTTTACTCTTTATGCTTATCATGTGTATCATCACTGCCTTCATGCCTTTCTTTCTCTTCCTCATCATCATCAGAAACTGCGTCGGCTATGCCGCCCGCAGCCTCACCCACAATAACAATGGGAAGGGTTACCACATCATAAGCCGCGCCAATAATGGAACAACCGGAAAGTAAAAAACCCAAAAGCATTATGGTCAGAAGCTTAGTACCTGAATATTTCATGTAGTAATTCCTTAGGTCACATGTTTTATAAAAGTAAGCCTTTTTTGTTACCCTTCGGCTTACTGGAAAAAAAGTAAACTGTAAAGAAAGTGGTTCTCCCTCAAAGAAAGGGGCAGAAAGAAAAATAGCCTTGTTCACAAGCCATAAAAAAGGGTTTACCTCATGCGAGATAAACCCTTGAAAATCTGGTCGGAACGAGAGGATTCGAACCTCCGGCATCCTGGTCCCAAACCAG
>CAYJHH010000117.1:0-9074 GCA_964369995.1 uncultured Desulfovibrionaceae bacterium | reverse complement strand
GTCGACACTGAAAAAGTATTGAAGTGTCGATAAAAATAAATTTCTATGTGTATAGACATTAATAAACTTTACCAGAAATAAACGAATGGCATTCGTTTTCTGGCAAAGTTTAGACGTTTGAAATAGTATTTTTCAGTGGAGACTATACAAGACATGCCGTTGGCATGGCTTGCCGCCACGTAAAACAAGCCGAAATTTACTTTCGGCGACCCCAAAGGGGGGGGTAAAGTGAGCGTGCCTTTCTTAAAAACGTGTGAAAACACGTTTTTACGCGTCGACTAAATAGCAGAGGTATATGCCATAGCTAGGCACCATACTCACAAAGAGCAAGCAATAAAAACAGCTATTATGATAGCCGCTTACAAAAAGATTCCATAAGGGACTATCATAAAGCATTACTTCAAAAGAAAGCCCATGTATTTTTTCAAGGCATCAATTTCTTCTTGTGGTAGCGGAAGAATTGGGCGGCGACAATCTCCCATATCACGCCCAAGAAGACGTAAGGCCGCTTTTACTCCCGCATTGTATGTGGTTGTCCATAAAAACACGTTAACAGCCTTCATTTCTTCCCACAGGGCGAACATTTCATTCATTTTACCCGCTTTGGCAAAATTGTAGATATCTACGGATTGAGCAGGCATAAAATTTGAGGCTCCCCAAAAGCAACCCGTTGCTCCTGAGGCTAAAGCGTAAGGCGTTAAATAGTCACAGCCGTTAAAAAGTTTGGCACCCACTGCAATAAGTTGCTCCATACGCATAACGTCAGCGGTGCTATCTTTAATATATTCTACATGGGGCAGTTCTGCGAGACGCTTATACATGGCTGGCGTAATATCATATCCTGAGTACATAGGAATGTTATACAACATAATGGGGGTATTTATGGCATGAGAAATTTTTTCATAATGCATAAAAACGCCATCATCACCAGGCCCTTCAAAATAAGGAGGTAAAATCATAAGAGCGTCAGCGCCTACGCCTTCGGCATGCTTTGAAAATTCAATGGCATCCTCAGTACGAATGGCAGAAGTTTGTACTATAAGCTTTGCACGCCCATCAATATGCTTTGCTGCCACTTCCGCCATATAGAGTTTTTCCTCTTTACTAAGAAAAGCAAATTCGCCAGTACCACCACAAACTGCAACAATATGTACTCCATTTTCAATGATAAAATCAATATGACGTAAAAACGCTTTTTCATCAAAACTTTGATTTACGCCGGTAAAGGGAGTACACACTGGTGTACAAATGCCATGTAACATAAAAGTTCCTCTTTCTGGTCAAAGGGTTATTATTTTATAACAATTCGAAACGGAATTATTCTCTATACTACGGTAACACTCGCTCATTGAAATGAAATTCACGACATATAACACTACCAAGTAAATGCCACAGCGCCCACGTGTTAGCCCACATCGTTTGTGCTTTAGAAGCTCTCTCATAATTACGCGAAAGCGTACTTTGAGTAGTTTCTAACCGCCAAACTGCTGTTTGACGCAGTGGCGTAGCCACTGGAACAAGCCAAAAACCGCGCTTTTTGGCGTAGTGATACAACATAATTCAGCTCAGGCTGAATTATGAGATACGTTCTAGTACATTAGTATTCATGGCAATCGTAATTTTACTTCGTTTTACATAGTCGACACTGAAAAAGCATTTAAGCCTCGGTAAAAATACACTTTTTAATCTATATACCTTAATAAACTTTACCAGAAATAAACGAATGGAATTCGTTTTCTGGCAAAGTTTAGATATTTGAAATAGCATTTTTCAGTGGAGACTATACAATACATGCCTTTGGCATGGCTTGCCGCCACGTAAAACAAGCCGGAATTTACTTCCGGCGGCCCCAAAGGGGTGTTTGAAGTGAGCGTGCCTTTCTTAAAAACGTGTGAAAACACGTTTTTAAGCGCCGACTACATAGGAAAAATCTACCATTAGAGTAAAATGATGTCTATGAATCACACAATAATAATGCCCTTAATACATTTGCGTATTAAGGGCATTACCTATTTGTTTATGCTATAATTTTGCTTTTAGCATTTTTTATTGAGGTGAAACGGCATGATATTTCGCATTGGCGAGTATATTCCCTTGTTTTGTTAAATACACTAACAAACTTAACAAAGCGATCACCGCTATAAGCCCTGGAATGAATCCGGCGCCCACGGTGCCAAGGGTAATAAATGTACCCACTTGGTACACTAAAAAGGCAATCACAAATGCTGTACCAAATTGTAAGCCAATGCCGGAAAATAACCATTTTCTATTTTCCATTTCAGCATTCATGGCTCCAATGGCGGCAAAGCATGGCGGGGTGAACAAATTAAACATAAGATATGCCAAGGCAGCAACAGAAGTCATGCCCATGGTTTCTGCCACTGTGGAAGCTCCGCTTACAAGGGCCAATTCTTCTGTATCAATGAAGTTTGTAATACCATACACCACAGCCAATGTGCCAACAACGTTCTCTTTGGCAATAAAGCCAGTGATGGCTGCCGCAGCCAATTGCCATGCGCCAAAGCCCAATGGAATAAGCAAGAAAGCAAAGGGGCTGGCAATGGAAGCCAAAATACTTGTTCCTTCTGCACCTTCTGCAACCACACTAAATGTCCAATCAAAGGTTTGCATAATTTGTACAAGAGCGTTGCAGATTAAAATGATGGTAGCAGCTTTTATGATAAATGCTTTACCGCGAGAAAGCGTGGACATGGTGGCACGCAAAAGGCTTGGAAATTGATATTCTGGCAATTCCATAATAAAGAAAGAGCGGGCGTATTTTTCGCCTGTGATAATCTTTATAAGATATGCGCCTAGAATAATAAGCGCTATGCCAGTAAAGTACATGCTTGTGCCAACCCAAGGGGCATCCGCAAAAAAAGCACCGGCAAAGAGGGCAATAACAGGTAATTTAGCGCCACACGGCATGAAAGGCGTGAGCATGGCTGTTGTTCTTCTTTGGCGCTCATTTCTAATGGTACGCGTGGCCATAACACCTGGAATGGCGCAGCCTGTGCCTATAACCATGGGGATAATGGACTTTCCTGAAAGACCTACCACTTTGAAAAATCTATCCATAACCACGGCAACACGAGCCATGTAGCCACAATCTTCCAGCAAAGCTAGTAAAAAGAACATGACCATAATAAGTGGTAGAAAGCCAAGTACAGCTCCTACACCACCAATGATGCCATCCAATAAAATGGCACTTAAAAGCGGAGATACATCATCACCCAAGGCTCCTGCAGCCCATTCATTAAACATATCTATATATCCCACAAGCCAATCGGCAATGAAGGTGCCAAGTGTGGTTTGTGAAATATAAAAAACACCCCACATCACAGCCATAAAAATAGGTATCCCCAACCATTTATGCGCAAGAATACGATCAAGGCTGTCTTGCATGGTTTGTGAGTGGCTTGTTGTTGCGCGTGTTTCTGCTTGTTGCACAAGGGTATTTACAAATTCATATCTTTTTTTATCGGCAGATTTTTGCGCCTCTTCGTCTGTTATACCAGATGGTTCCACATAGGCTGCTTGCTGGCCTTTACCATAAACAGCAAGCACGGAAGTAATAACATCTTTAAGCCCTTGATCATTAGAATCTGTAGATACCGTTAAAACCACAGGGCAATGAAGCGCGGCAGAGAGTTTTTCAACATCTATGGTAATGTCTTTTTTCTTATTCAAGTCACTTTTGTTCAGTGCCACCACCACAGGAATGCCCAGTTCTAAAAGCTGTGTGGTTAAAAATAAAGAACGCGAAAGATTGGTGGCGTCTACTATATTAATAATAACATCAGGGGCTTCTGTTTTCACAAAGCTACGCGTGATATTTTCTTCAGATGTGAAAGGAGACATGGAATATGCACCAGGCAAATCCACAGCAGTAAGCCTTTCAGAGGATTCATAAAGATTTTTCTTTATGCCGGCTTCTTTTTTTTCCACGGTAACTCCAGCCCAGTTACCAACCTTCTCTATTTTACCTGTAATAGCATTAAACAATGTTGTTTTACCGCTATTGGGATTTCCTGTTAGCGCAATTCTCATTATAATCTCCTTTTAACAAAATATATGTATTTTATATATGTATAGCTTTAGCTAATTCCATATCTATGCTGTAACGCGCATCTTTAATCACAACTACAAAATTATTATTAAGCCTTGAAATAATAGTAATAGATTGACCTTCATAACAGCCAAGAGTAAAAAGAAAACCTTTCATTTCATCATCGCCATCTGTCACAATATCTTTTACTATATAATTTTTATTCAACTCTCCATCCACTAAACTCTTACTTTCTTTCATCATGGAATCGCTCATACAGTACCTTATTTTTTATTATGTTATATCAAAATAACTCTCATTCAATATGCTTTATGCCTTAGCCATATACGGGCTACTTATTCCATGAGTTGTCACAATTACCAGCACTGGAGCAACCAACACATTTTGCTCCTTTTTTCTTTTTCCAAATAATATACCCAACAGCAGCACCTAAAATAGCTATTATAATACCTAATACAATTATATCATTCATTATATTTCCTCATCTTATATGTAAATGGACACTTGTCCTCATATATGTCGAAATCGAAAAGCAATTTCAATTTTGAAACATAGCAAAAAAAATAAAAAATTCTTTTAGTTTTTTTAGAAAAAAACCAAAAGAATTTTAAAAAATAAAAAAAAGAAAATAAAAATATTAAAAAAGATGCCGGTATGACACCAAGAGAGTTGTAAAAAACAAGATGCAAAAATTATTTTGTAAGCTCATTTGCAAGCGTTACACGTGCGGTGAATATTTTTTCCTTTTCATCAAAAAGGATTTGGAGTTTACCTTGCATCTTTTTCATTAATTCAGAAACAATGGAAAGTCCTAAACCGGACGAAGATTCATTTCGCTTTTTATCCGCGGTATACAGTCGCGTTGTGAGAAAAGAAACCATGGATGCCATATTTTCTTTGGCCTCATTTCTAATTTCTATAATTATTTCCTTTTCTGTTTGAAAAACTTCAAGCACAATTTCTGAATCTGTCACAGCATATTTGTGTGCATTATCAAAAAGATTATCCATAACTCTATGAAACGTTTTAACATCCACAAATACCATACATTTTTCTGGCTTAGCTATAAAAGTAATGGGATAAGGTTTAAGATCTATAATTTGAGAAAGTAAAATTTTTAAGTTCACTTCCTGTACATGCATTTTCAAATCATTACTAATAATCTTACTATACAAAAATAAATCTGAAATGAGCTTTTTAAGTCGCAAAGAATTCCTTTCTGCTATTTCAAGATAGGAATACGCCTCATGATTTGGAGATATGTTAGTTTTTGCAAGGTCAAGATATCCTATAACTGAAGTAAGAGGCGTTCTTAAATCATGAGAAATATTTGTTATAAGCATTCTTCTATGCAGCTCATGCGCTCTTTCTGCATGTGTTTTTTGCCGAAGCTCTTCTTTAATATCATTCACACTTTGCGCAAGTCTTGCCAGTTCATGCGTACCCATAACAGGTATGGAGTAAGTAATATTATGGTCAGGTAATTTTTTGATTCCGTCTTCAATGACCTTGATATAAGAAACAATTTTTGAAATTATACGAAAAGACATGATACAAAAAGCCATAATGGCAAAAATTCCCGCGCTGATATGGTGCGCCTCCGAAAAAATTGCCATCTTGATGGATGCAATAAGGCTTATGCCTCCGCTTTGCTGAAAATAGTGCGCAACACCTACAAGTGTGAGAAATAAAATCACGCTTATGAATGTTGACAAAAACATTCGTAAAAGTAACGTAACATACAAAGAAGCGCTTTTGTTTTTAATCCACACGATAGCCAACCCCCCAAATAGTTTTTATATATTCGGGATTTGACGTATCATCTTCAATTTTATTTCTAAGATTTCGAATATGCACCGACACCGTACTTTCTGCATTTAGCGTTGTATGTTCTCCCCAAACATTCGTATAAATTTGCTCTAAATTATACACTCTCTTTTGATTTTTCAAAAAAAGCTCTAAAATAGAAAATTCAATCTTAGTTAATTTTATGGAAAGCCCTTTTTTTGTGATACTTCTTGCTGCAAAATTCATAACTAAGTCATTATACACTATTTCATTTTTGTTTACTTTTGCAGCTTTAACAGGTGAAGTATTTTGCGTATACAATCTGTATCGCCTAATATTAGCTTTTACTCTTGATATTAAATCAATGGGATTAAATGGCTTAGTTATATAATCATCTGCACCTGATGAAAATCCTGTAAACTTATCCATATCTTCCGATTTTGCCGTAAGAAATATGACAGGAAGAGTATATTTTTTGCGAATTTCAAGACATGTTTCCGTTCCATCCATTTCAGGCATCATGGAATCAAGTATGACAAGATCAATGGAATTATCAACATCATTGGCCAGTATTTCAAGGCATTGTAAACCATTTTCTGCCTCAAAAACTTCATAAGAATCATTCATTAAGTACAGTTTTATAAGATTTCTAATGTCATGATCATCATCAACAACCAATACTTTCATTACATACCTCGTATACTATTCCATTTACATATAGATACTTTTAAAATTTACTACATGAAAAAATCAATATTTACTTTATTGTAAGCAAAGCCTCATTTTATTGATACATATATTTATGCCATTCATATGGTAGCCTAAGAGCAAAACATGGCAAAGACGCATAGCTCATCACTGGCAGGCATTACATACATTCTAGGAAGCATATGTCATACCAAAGGCTCAGAAGTGTTTTTCTTTGTCATACTTGATAGTCTATCACCGCCACCATGCTAACACAAAGCTTCATTGTCAAGAAGGTCTTTTCATATGTAATATACCCCATTACTGCCCATAAAAGCCTGAGGTATACGGCGGTATACGCATGAAAAATCCATTTAAAAAAATTTATAGGCAGCTTATTTTTATTACAAGTCGGTAGAAAGGTTTTACATTTTTGTAGGGCAGCAGACAAAAATTATACATTTATATCCAAAAACAGCTAGTGAGTAAGCAAATTATTATGGGAATTTTATTGACTTACCACCCATATATTGCTAAAAATTGCCACTTTACATTCACAATGTTGTGAATACTATCTCACTTAAGGAGTCATTATGATTCGTGTTCTTTCTACGGCCCTCATGTTGGTAATGCTTACAGCCTCTTTGGCTTGTGCAGAAGTTGTTCTTAAATTAGGACATATTGCCGAACCAGAAAATCCTTATGGTCAAGGTGCTGATCACTTTGCTAAATTGGTAAAAGAACGTACCAAGGGCGAAGTTGTTATTCAAGTGTATCCTTCCAGCCAACTTGGCAACCAACGTGACCTGGTGGAAGGTCTTACCTTTGGCACGGTGGATATGACCCTTACCGGTACTGCTGTGCTTGGTAACTTTATTCCTGAAGTGGCTGTATTTGACCTGCCCTTCATCTTCCGCGATATTCCTCATGCCTATAAGGCTTTGGACACCGTAGGTATGGAACTTGCCAAAAAGGGCGAAGCTCGCGGCATGATTACCCTTGCCATTTGGGAAAACGGCGTACGCCATATGACCAATAACAAAAAGCCCATCAAGACTCCTGCAGACATGGACGGCCTTAAAATGCGCGTCATGGAACAGCCTGTATATATTGAAATGATGAAATCTTTAGAAGCTAGCCCCACCCCCATGGCCATGAGCGAATTGTACACAGCTTTGCAAAAAGGCGTTATTGACGGTCAAGAAAATCCCTTGGCACATATTGCTACCAAGCGTTTTTATGAAGTGCAAAAATTCATCTCCCTTTCCGGCCACACCTATGCTTCTGAGCCTTTACTCATCAGCACCATTGCTTGGAATAAATTAAACGATGAGCAAAAAGCCATTGTAAAACAAGCTGCCTTAGACACACGCGACTGGCAGCGCGATCTTTGCCGTAAACTTGAAGGTGAGTTCATGAAGACCATCGTAGACAGCGGCAAAGCCCAAGTAAACGATGACGTTGACAAAAAAGCTTTTGCTGAAGCTACCAAGTCTGTATGGAAGCTCTATACAGATAAGTTTGGCAACGAAACCATCGAAGCCATTCAAGCTGTACAATAAACGTTTTTTACGCATTTGATTCTTTTATTGGCGGCGTGCCTTTGGCGCCGCCATCCTTTTGTCTTCTTAAGGAGTTTTTATGAAAAAACTTTTAGAATACCTGGAAAAAACACTTAAATTTTTAGTCATTACGGCCATTGGCCTCATGCTATGCATAGTGTTTTTACAAGTTATTACCCGATACGCTTTTAATTTTACCCCCTCTTTTGCTGAAGAGCTTTCTCGCTACCTCTTTGTATGGATTGTTTTTCTTTCTTTACCCTTGGTGGCAAAAACCGGTGGCCACATGGCCATTGAAACATTGACATCACGTATTTCCGGTAGCAAACTGAAAACGTGCCGAGTTATAGCAGATATTTTCACCATTGCTTTCTTGCTAATTATGACATGGCATGGTGTAAAAATGGTTCAATTGGCCCATTTCCAAACCTCCCCTGCCATGGTCATTCCCATGTCTTATGTGTATAGCGTTATTCCCTTTGGCTGCGCTGTCATGTGCATATATGTTATAAACCATTTCATGACTCTGTTGCGCACCGCACCTGAAGATGTAAAGTAGGAGTACCGTATGACACTTTGGGTTATTTTAGTATCTTTCTTTATTATTTTGGCCAGTGGCGCCTCCATTGGTGTGGGATTGGCTTTATCTTCTGCCATAGTACTGTACGCCGTTATGGATATGCCGCTCATCGTTGTGGTGCAGCGCATGTTCACCTCTGTGGACTCCTTTTCCTTTATGGCAGTACCTTTCTTCATGCTGGCCGGCGCCTTTATGTCTGCCGGAGGTGTAACCAAGCGTATTGTGGACTTTGCCATGGCCCTTGTGGGCGCTTTGGCTGGCGGTCTTGCCCTTGTGGTAGCCGTGGCCGGCATGTTCTTTGCGGCGCTTTCCGGCTCCTCAGCAGCCACCACAGCTGCCATTGGCGCCGCCATGATTGATGAAATGGAAAAACGCGGCTACCCCCGCT
>CAYJHH010000116.1:0-9158 GCA_964369995.1 uncultured Desulfovibrionaceae bacterium | reverse complement strand
TGGTTGGCAATAATACGCCGGTCTTTTTCATGCGCGATCCTTTAAATTTCCCTGATCTTAATCACGTGGTAAAGCGTGACCCGCGCACGCATGTGCATAATCCCAAAAGTAATTGGGATTTTTGGACATTATTGCCCGAAGCTTTACATCAAGTTACCGTACTCATGAGTGATAGAGGCATACCTGCCACCTATCGTCACATGCATGGTTTTGGCAGTCATACCTATAGTTTTCTCAATGCAGACAATGAACGTTATTATGTAAAATTCCATTTCCGCACACAGCAAGGGATTAAAAATATTACTGATGCTGAAGCAGAAGCCATCATTGGTAAGGATAGAGACAGCCATCACCGTGATCTTTTTGATGCCATTGAGCGTGGGGATTTCCCCAAATGGACACTTTTTGTGCAGGTGCTCAGTGAGGCAGATGCCAATAAGCTTCCGTATCATCCCTTTGATTTAACTAAGGTATGGTATCATGGAGATGCGCCCATGCAGGAAGTGGGTGTGCTTGAGCTGAATAAAAACCCTGAAAATTATTTTGCAGAAGTGGAGCAAGCGGCTTTTAATCCTGCTAATATTGTACCGGGTATTGGTTTTTCGCCGGATAAAATGCTTCAAGGGCGTTTGTTCTCCTATGGAGATGCGCAGCGCTATCGCTTAGGGGTAAATCATCACCTTATTCCTGTGAATACAGCACGTTGCCCAGTGCATAGCTATCATAGAGATGGGGCCATGCGTGTGGATGGCAACTTTGGCGCCACCACGCCTTATGAGCCCAATTCTGTGGGTGAATGGCAAAATCAACCAGAGTTTCGTGAGCCCCCCCTAGATTTGGATGGCCCCGCTTGGGATTGGGATACTCGTGAAGATGATGACGATTATTTCACCCAGCCGCGCAAGCTTTTTGAGCTCATGAGTGCTGAGCAAAAGCAGGCACTTTTTGAAAATACTGCCCGCGCTTTGCAGGGATGCCCCGCAGAAATTCAGCAGCGTCATATTGATAATTGCTCAAAAGCCCATGCAGACTATGGCGCCGGCATTGTGGCTGCTTTAAAAGCCATGGCGTAGCGTCGCATTGACTTTGTTTTTTAAGAAATAGTATTCATGATGAAAGGGCTTTTATGGGTGTGTTTGCAGCATAGCTGTGGCATCCATGAAAGCCCTTATTTGGAAGAAAATTTAAGGAACATGCACATATATGAAAAAAGTGTTGCCTTGTTGTATAATATGTTGTAGCGTTGCTGTGTATAAGAAGATGAAGCGGCGTATCTCCATATTTTCATAAGTATAACAGAGAAATTTTATACATGAGGCATATATGCGCGTAGATCGATCTTGTTTTCCGCATGCATCTCCCAAGACCCCATCGTATACAGACTCGCTTACCGGTGGCCTCGGTAGTTTTGCTCTTTTTTGGAATCCCACCCCCATGACCACAACGTATCTAATATATGTTGCTGTGCTCATTGTTGTTGTCTTGGGCATTTCCTTTGTTCTCGTCTCTCGATTGAAAAAAACAGGTAAAGACAAAGAAAGCTTTAATTTTGAGCTTGATCCTGATGCCATTGTGGCGAATATTTTGGATAGAGCCGTTGAAATGGAAGCTAAATTTGATCTTGTGTGCACGCGTCCTTCTTTGCGCCAAAAGCATATTCAAGGCTTTGGCATTGTGGATGTGTCGGCAACGCATTCTTTGCCTTCTCCTTCGCCTAAAGAAACAGATGGCAAGGAAAAATCTTGTAATCCTTATATTACTTTGCGCCTTGCGCCGCACTCCATCCCAGATGGCTGGGACAAAGCGCCCATAGATGTGTATTTGCAATTAGTACAAAATGGGCAGGGGACATTGTATCACTTTGCCACATTTGTGTGTAAGGTTGTGCAAAAGGGCAATGAAACCTTGATGGTGATTAATCGTCCCAGTATTCTTGGTGATTCGCAATCACGCGAAGAAGTGCGCATTGAGCCAGCCCCCGGTGCTGTGGCTCTAGCTTCTGCATGGCTTTATGCTCGAGACAGCCAGATGTTGCCTGATAAAGTACAAGGGCTTGGTAAGGCTTTTGGGGTGTTTCGTCCTGAGGGAGACAGCGATTTTCGTATTATTAATATTTCTGCCTGCGGTATTCGTTTGCGCTTTTTGCAAGACGATATAGATAAATTACATTTTTCTTTAGAAAAGCACATGGAATTATGCCTTTTTATGGCAGTGAATACACCACAAGAAAAATCCAATCGTCTTATGTTGTGGCTAAAGGCAGAGTGCAAAGGCTTGGCGCCGTGTACAGATGATGATTGCGTTGACGTGCGCTTTTCTTTTACCCATTGGCAGCAAATTTATGAGCGTAATGAAAATATTGCTTGGAATGAAGCCACATTAAAAGACCGTGTGCCTCCGGTTATGCACTGGATCATGAATAGTGCCTACGGCATGTACGGCGACAGGCATATTATTGATAAAATTGCGCAAGAAGGAGCAAAAAAAGCACCTTAAGGCACACAATGTTGCTGTATCCAAGCAGCAAATTGGGCTTCGGCTTTTTCTAAAGGCATGGCTATGATACACGGTACTTCATAGCTATGCCTTTCTTTTATGAACAGTTCTAAAGCGGCATAGGCTTGGTGTGTGCTTTGAAATAAGCATATACACTCTTGTGCTTGCACTATTTCGCCTTGCCAATGGTAGATGGAGTGCATACCGGGTATAATATTGGCACCGGCTGCAAGGCCGTGTGCGACCACTTGATGTGCCAAGTCTTGCGCTTGTTGCATGTTGGGTAAAGTAGTATAAATAAGTAGCATAGGGTGTCCTTTGGAAATTTTTTAATATAAGTATGTTATATGTTCATTTTTGAGATATATGAAATACCAGAGTAAAGATAATATTTCTTTCATCACATTAATGCTTGACAGTGAACACACTCTACGATAGGTACTTACAAACAACAAAGGAATTTTAGCATGCATTTTGTATTTTTTACCAGCTACTATTATTACCAGCCCGCACATTCTCGGGAAGGGTCTTTGTTGTAGTTTAAAAAACATATGTACAGTAGAAGCCGTTTCCGTGAGGAGGCGGCTTTTTTTTGTGCAAAATTAGGAAGTGAGGACAATATGGAAATCATTATTTGGGGCGCGTATATTGCGGTGTTTTTCTTTCTGGCTCGTATGGGCGCAGGGAAGGATGCATTATTAAGTGGAAAAATAGGTTTTTGGGTACAAGCTTTGGCCTATGTAGCTACTTATATTTCTGCTGTGGCGCTCATTGGTTTCGGTGGCCTTGCGCATAAATTTGGCTTGCAAATGATGCTTATTGCCCTAGGCAATGTGCTTTTGGGAACACTTTTTGTGTATTTTGTGCTTGCTTGGCCCACTAAAAAGTTGCAGCTTTCCTTGGGCGCGCGCACGCCGGCGCAATTGCTTTCTTTAGGGCATAATGCACCTTTTTTACGTAAAATTTTAGGCTTTATTTTTGCTTTTTTCCTTTCAGTATACGGCGCTGCAGTTATTAAAGGGGCGGCGCTTATGCTTACCGATCTTATACCCTTTGAGCGCGACACATGTATTTGGATACTGTCCATCATCGTGGGTCTTGCTGTTTTGTGGGGGGGCATGCGCGGCGTCTTGTTAACAGAAGCCATGCAAGGGGCCATCATGCTTTTGGGTATTGGTTTATTGGCCTATGAGGTACTTTCCTTGGTGGGCGGCCCCGCACAAGGTGTGGCGTCTTTGGCTAAGCTTCCTGCCACCGCCGCTGCCAATAATGGTTTTACTTCTCTTTCTTCAGGAGATTCAGGTTTCTTTGTGTGGTCGCTCATAGTGGTAACCTCTGTGGCTGTGTGGGCGCAACCTCAAATGATTCAACGCCATTTTGCCTTGCAAGAAAAAAGAGAAGTAAAAAAAGCCGCTTTTTTAGCCTCAGGTGTTCTTTTGCTGATGGTGGGCGGAATGTACTTTATTGCGGCTCTTTCACGTCTTATTTTGCCAGAAATGTCCAATAGTGACGCTGTTATTCCTGCATTGGTCAATAAACTTTTACCAGGGGTGGGCAAACAGATTTTTAGTTTAGCCATTATTTCAGCCTCCATTTCAACGTGTACGGCATTGTTTCATATAGCTTCTTCTTCGTTGACTGAAGATATTTTCGCTCGTAAAACCACGAAAAAAAGCTGGTTTTGTGCCATAGTGGTATGTGTGCTTATTAGTGCTTGCACAGCGCAAATAGAAGGAAAAATCATTTCTCTTATTTACACCACGTCATGGAGTGTCATTGGTGCCACTGCCTTTGTACCTTACATTAGTTTGGTGCTTTTTAAACATTCTTGTGCCAAGGCCGCCACTGCCAGTGCTGTGACGGGAGCTTTATCCTGTATTTCATTTTACATTTTTGTGTCACCACGTACCGCTTTATGGGCCTTTGACTTTATACCGGCCCATGTACAGCAATGGCCACCCTTTGTGGTGGGGCTTATGCTGTCACTTTTGGCTTACATGATGGCTGCGCAGCGCGTGAGATTGCCGCGTTCTGCCAAAGGTAATGTGTAGAAAAATAATGTAAAATACTGTATAAAGGGCTTTGGGTGTGAACCTAAAGCCCTTAGGTTTTGTGGGCATAAAATTTTTATTATGAAAGGTTTTTTTATGGCAAAAACGCGTTTTTCTCAAAGTAAGGCAGCCTTAAAAGCCAGAGCGGCGCAGGTGCAAGAAGTTTTGGCTTCTAAATATCCAGAGCCGGAAACGCATTTACATGCGCAAACGCCGTGGCAACTGTTGGTGGCTGTGGTACTTTCTGCCCAATGTACCGATGCGCGGGTAAACTTGGTTACGCCACATTTATTTGCTCGCTGGCCCGATGCGGCCTCGTTGGCCACGGCTCCTTTGGCAGAGGTGGAAGAGGTCATTCGCTCCACAGGCTTTTATCGTAATAAAGCTAAAAATATCATTGCCGCTGCGCAGCGGGTCATGCAGCACTATGGCGGCGCCTTGCCACAGCGTTTGGAAGATCTTATTACCTTGGGCGGCGTGGCACGCAAAACGGCCAACGTGGTTTTATGGACGGCTTTTGGTATTAATGAGGGTATTGCCATAGATACGCATGTGGGGCGCATTGTGTATCGCTTAGGCCTAACTAAAAATACAGCGCCCGTGGCTGTAGAAAAAGACCTTATGGCGCTTTTTCCTCGTGAAGAATGGGGGAGGGTGAATCATCGCATGGTATGGTTTGGGCGCCATGTGTGTGATGCACGCAAGCCTTTATGTGAGAGCTGTGAAATGTTAGAATTCTGCCCACAGGTACCTTGGATTTCACCGCATAAAGCGTAAAACTCACAAGGAGAAAAAGTTGTGCATCTCTTGTGTCTGGAAGGCATTTGTGCTAGTTTGCCGCATGAGTATTTATTGCGCGTTTTTTTCATAAACAAAGCATGAATTTAATAGGAGTTAGCGTGACAACATTATTTGAAACGCCTTTAACCGCATGGCATAAAGCGCAGGGCGCTAAGATGGCTGGTTTTGCCGGTTGGGATATGCCCATTCAGTATAGCGGTATTTTGGCAGAGCATGAACACACACGTACCAAGGCCTCTGTATTTGATATTTGTCATATGGGGGAATTTCTTATTTATGGTGATGGCGCTGCCAAGGCTTTGGCCCTTGCCGTGACCCATAATTTAGATACCTTAAAGCCTGGTAAGTGCCGTTATGGTTTTTTACTGAATGAAAAAGGTCATATGCTAGATGACCTTATCGTTTACCGTATGGAAGAAGACTCTTTCATGCTCGTGGTAAACGGTGCTTGCGCTGCAGGTGACTTTGCTGCTCTTAAAGAGCGCATGCCTGCCGGTGTTACCTTGGAAGATGTGTCAGCTTCTACCGCGAAGATTGACTTGCAAGGGCCTGAGTCCTTAGAGATTCTTGAAGCCTTTATGGGTGAGTCTTTTCGCCATTTAGGGTATTTTTCTTTTGAAGAGCGTGACTTTTTAGGGGAAAAAATGCTTATTAGCCGTACAGGCTATACAGGCGAGCTTGGCTATGAATTGTATTTACCCTGGGATAAAGCTTTACCTTTGTGGGAAAAGCTTTTACAAGATGCGCGTGTGAAGCCGGCAGGTCTTGGCGCACGCGATACTTTGCGCTTGGAAGCAGGTCTTCCCCTATACGGACATGAGCTGGATGATAAGCATAATCCCACCGAAGCCGGTATGGGAAAAATGCTCACTACTCTTGCTCCTTATGTGGGGCATGAACATAGCGGAGAGGTGCGTGAAGTACTTTTGCCCTTACGCATTGAAGGGCGCCGTGCTGCTCGCGCTGGGGATACGCTTACCACCACCACAGGCGAAAATGCAGGTGTGGTAACCAGCGGTTCTTTTGCTCCATCTTTAGGCTATGTGATTGCTTTTGCATGGGTTAATGTGGAACATGCCGGAAAAACAGAATTTTTAGTAAGTGCTAGCCGTGCTTCTTTGCCGGCAGCTGTGGTTTCTTTGCCTTTTTATGAAAAAGGCACAGCCAGAACTAAATTATAACATTCAATGAGGAACGTATAATGTCTAATCCATCCGAACTTTTATATGATAAGACCCATGAGTGGGTGCGCATCGAAGGCGATGAGGCCGTTATTGGTATCACCAATTTTGCTCAAGAAGCTCTTGGCGACATTACCTATGTGGATCTTCCTGAAGAAGGTACTATTCTTACCGCCGGTGAAGAATTTGGCTCCATTGAGTCTGTGAAGGCTGCCAGCGAGTTGTATGCTCCCATTAACGGAGAAGTTGTTGCCGTTAATGAAGGTATTAATGACGCTCCTGAAAGCGTGAATGCCGACCCTTACGGCAGCGCTTGGATGGTTCGCGTTAAGCTTTCCGGTAAAGTGGAAGGCCTGTTAGACGTGGCTGCTTACGAAGAGTTTTGCGCCACTGAAGCGCATTAATAGTCTTTTTATTGTATAAAAGCGCATTTTGACTTTGGGAGGAACTTATGCTGCACAAAGTGATGTAAATCACGGCAATTTTGTGTTTGTAGTGTAAGTTCCTCTTTGTTTTTTTATCCTTCTACTTTCGTGGCATGGCTGCGAAATAAAGCAAAGGCAGGTGCATATGCCCTTTGTCCCACATACTGAAGCCGAATTGCAGCAAATGCTTGCAACCATTGGCGTAAAGACCATGGATGATCTGTTTGCAGATATCAAACCCTCCATGCGTCCAAAATCTTTTAATCTTCCTAAAGGCCAAAGCGAAATGGACGTGTGCGCTCATTTGGAAGCTTTAGCTGCCAAAAATGATCACAGCATGACCAGTTTTTTAGGAGCCGGTTTTTATGACCATGCCATTCCTAAAGCTGTGGATGCCTTGGCTTCACGCGGTGAATTTTATACGGCTTATACGCCTTATCAGCCGGAATCTTCTCAAGGTACTTTGCAGGCTATTTTTGAATATCAAACAGTGGTCACACGTCTTTTTGACATGGAATGCTCCAATGCATCTGTGTATGATGGTGGCTCGGCTTTGTTTGAAGCTTCTCTCATGGCCATGCGCCAAACCAAGCGTAAAAAAATCGTTATTGATGGCGGTGTAAACCCCATTTGGCGCCAAATGGTGAAGGATTACTCCAGTAATTTAACCCTAGAAATTGTGGAAGTGCCTCACAAAAATGGTCGTCCTGACATGCAAGGTTTAAAGGATGCCGTAGATGGCACCTGCGCTGCTATCATTGCGCAAAATCCTAACTTCTTTGGTTCTGTAGAAGATTATTCCGAGCTGTTTGCCCATGCCAAAAGCCAAAAAGTGCTTTCCATCCTTTCGGTGTATCCCATCATGCAAGCTGTGGTGAAAACCGCCGGTGAAATGGGCGCCGATGTGGCTGTGGCTGATGGTCAATCCCTTGGCATGCCTTTATCTTTTGGTGGCCCTTACCTTGGCATTATGACATGCCGCAAAGAGTATATTCGCCAATTCCCCGGCCGTATTTGCGGGCGCACTGCGGATATGGACGGTAAGCCCGGCTATGTGCTCACTTTACAAGCTCGTGAACAACATATTCGTCGCGCTAAAGCCACATCCAATATTTGCTCTAACCAATCCCTATGTGCTTTGCGCTCCTTAATGTATGTGGCATTGTTAGGTAAGCAAGGTTTAGAGCGTGTGGCTTTACTTGGCATGGAAAATGCCCGCTATGCCGCTGAACAATGGACAAGCCTTGACGGCGTTTCTTTGCTCAATGATGCTCCTTATGGCAATGAATTTGCCTTAACCTTGCCTTGCTCTGCCAAAGAGCTGGCCGGGAAAATGTTGGAGCATGGTTTTGCCATTGGTTTCCCCGTGGATCGTTATTATGAAGGCATGGACAATGTTCTTTTGGTGGCTTGCACAGAAAAAACCACCAAGGCACAAATTGATGCCATGATCAGTGCAGTAAAAGGAGTTCTCGCATGAAATCACTCTTTGATAAATCCGTAGAAGGTCGCACCGGTGTGCTACCGCATGCGCCTGAAAAATGCGCCAAGGATATGTTGCCCGAGGGGCTCTTGCGTAAAAGTCCTTTGAACATGCCAGAACTTTCTGAGCTAGATGTGGTGCGTCACTTTACTTTGCTTTCACAGCAAAACTACAGTGTAGATAGCAATTTCTATCCCTTGGGCTCGTGCACCATGAAGTACAATCCCAAGTTCACCGAAGCCATGGGCGCTTTGCCAGGTTTTGCCGCAGTGCACCCAGCTTTGGCACAGCTTCCCGGTGGTGAATCCTATACACAAGGTGCTTTAGAATGCATTTACCATTTTGAGCAGCTCATGTGCGAAATCACAGGTATGGCCGGATATACCATGCAACCCATGGCCGGTGCTCATGGTGAGTTCACCGGTGTACAACTTATTGCTGCGTATCATCGTGATAAAGGCAATAAGAAAACCAAGATCATTTGCCCCGACGCCGCTCATGGTACCAACCCAGCCTCAGCCGTACTCGGTGGTTATGAAGTGGTGAACATTGTGTCTAAAGATGGTATCATTGATCCTGAAGCCCTTGTGGCTGCTTTAGATGACGATGTGGCCGGTATCATGATGACTTGCCCCAACACCTTAGGTATTTTTGAAGATCACCTTGAATTCATCGTAGAAAAAATGCGCTCTGTAGACGCATTGCTCTATTATGATGGTGC
>CAYJHH010000115.1:0-9358 GCA_964369995.1 uncultured Desulfovibrionaceae bacterium | reverse complement strand
GCGTGCCTTTCTTAAAAACGAGTGGAAACACGTTTTTAAGCATTAACTAAATAGATCTCGCTTTTATCTGGCCTGAGGAAAGCCTTGTAACAAAGACATTCCTCAGGCCTTTATATTTTTTCTTCTATGCATGAGAGTCTGTTAGCGTTTACGCATATATCCGCTCATTACCAATCCCCCGTCTAGTACTTCCGTGTGCACATGCGCAAATTTCATGGGCTCAGCCAAATCACCAAAGAGCGAAACGCCGCCGCCCAAAAGCACAGGCACTTGTGTGAACGTCATGCTATCTATGAAATCCATGGCTAAGAAGGAACGCACCACGGCGCCGCCATCAATATAAAGCTCTTTGTAGCCTTTGCGAAAAGCATTCAGCAGTACATCTTTAATATCTTCATTGCTTATAACAGCTTTATCTTCATAGCCTTCAGGCAAGGTTGTTAAACTTTTACTAAGCACAATAACCGGTTTGGTATACGGCCATTGCCCAAAAGAATGCACAGTTTCAAAGGTGCCGCGCCCCATAACAATGGCGTCCATATTCCCCATAAATAGACTAAAATGCGAGTCTTGACCTTGTTCTTGTGGATAGGCATTGAGCCAATCCACAGAGTTATTTTTATCAGCTATATAGCCATCCAATGACATGCCCATGAAAATATGATTTGCCATAAAAAACTCCTATTCTTTTTTAAAAAATTTCCCACAAGCCACCATCTATGCCTAGAAAATTTATTTTTTGACCATAAAGGTTTGATTTTTAAATTTTTTGTCCCTTGATTAAGTTTGTGAGCGCGCTACAATGAACCATCTCAGCCGCATACCAGGCTGAGCGCCCTTACCAGCAAAAAACCATAAGGAGAACAAAATGGCAAATTACACAACCTTTACAACACAAACGTCCAACGGCATTGTCACAGTCACCTTTGATCATCCTCCGGTGAATATTCAAGACATGGCCATGCTTGATGACCTCAACTCTTTAGCTGACCTGCTGGAAAAAGACAAATCCACCAAGGTGGTCATTTTTCAATCGGCACATGCGGAAATTTTTGTAGCCCATGCAGATGTGGGCTTTTTAAAAGATATGTCCACGCAAGCTGTGGAAAGGGATAAAGTGGAACTTTTGTACTTACAAAGAACCTTGGAGCGCATTGCCAACCTCCCTCAAGCCACCATTGCCAAAATTGAAGGCTATGCGCGCGGCGGCGGTCATGAATTTGCCTTAGCCTGCGATATGCGCTTTGCTGCACGCGGCAAAGCTGTGTTTATGCAAATGGAAGTGGGCATGGGAATTTTACCTTGCGGCGGCGGTGCCTCGCGTATGGCGCGACAAGTGGGCCTTGGCCGCGCCTTAGAAATCATTTTAAGCGGGCGCGATTTTGACGCCGACACAGCAGAAAAATACGGCACCATCAATAAAGCCTTGGAACCTGCAGAAATTGGCTCCTTTGTGCAGCAATTGGCAGAGCGCATTGCCTGCTTCCCCTCCGAATCCATCACGGCTTGTAAGCGTGCTGTCTATGCTTCCATTGATTTGCCCATAGAAGAAGCGCTTAAAGAAGAAGCCTATCAGCTCTATCAGGCCACCAGTAGCACGCCGGCCATTCAGCGCTTTACCATGGCCTTTGAAACGGGCTTTCAAGAAGATATGGAAAATCAACGTAAATTTGATGAAAAGCTTATTAAATTACAAGAGGTACATTGATGGAACAAAAAAACCTTGAAAAAGAAGCCCAAAAACTCAGGCAAAAAGTGGTGGAAGACTTTTTCAAGCACATTAGTGCCGGCCATGTGGATGGAGCCATGCAACTTTTGGATGATACCGTCATTTGGTACGCCATGGGAGGAGAAGGAGGATTGCCCATGTGCGGAACGCGTAACAAAAAAAACATTGCGCAATACCTAAAGCAAATGCATGACAGCATGCCTCAAGGCGTACACTTTAAGCCCATAGGTTGGACAGTGCAACATGAGCGTGTGGCCGCCGAGTATCACAGCCATGGAATTTGTGAAAACGGTACGATATACTCCAACAATCACCATTTTTTACTGTATGTACAAGGTGGAAAAATCACCATGATTCGTGAATATATGGATACCATGCATGCAAATAATGTTGTTATGTATAGTTAGTCACGTAAAATAAGCCGAAATTTACTTCCGCGCCGCCCTTGCTTTTTATCCAAGGACGGCGCTTTTATGTATATTTGCCTAAATCTTTTATATATGCAGAGTTCGTTAGCCTTAATAAGCAAATTGGAAGAAGTACCCTGCCCCAACAGCCATGGTAAGCACCACCACTAAGAATGCTATGACCATGGGCCACTTAAAGAGTGATTTTAATAAAATTACTTCCGTCAAGCTGGCACCGCCGCCGCCAATAATAAGCGCCATGACCGCTCCTAGCCCCATCCCCTTACCTACCAAGACGGCCGAAAGAGGAATCAGTGCTTCCACACGTACATACAGCGGTATGCCAATGACAGCAGCCACAGGTACAGCCCAAGGAGAATCACCGCTGGCATAATTTGCGATGAAATCTGAAGGTACAAAACCATAAATAACGGAACCTAAGGTAACGCCCAGCAATAAGTAGGGCAGCACTGCTTTAAATTGCGTATATCCGTCTTGTAAGGCCCAACGTACTTTTTCTTTAAAAGTATTGCCCGCAGGCTTAGGCTCTGCCCCGCAGCAGGAAGCATTTTGCGCAGCGGACTTGGGCTCGCAACAAGAGCTCGTTTCTTGCGGCGCGCAACAAGCAGACATGGGCTTTAAGGTGGATATGGGCTCTACGCCACAACAAGATGACTCTTGGGTAGCAGGCTTGGGCTCTTCCCCGCAACAAGCAGATGATTGCTTTTGTGGCGGCGTGCAACAAGAATCAGGCGCTGAGAACGGACTTACTGAGTCTGCAGAGGACGTGGAAGCAGCGGAGCAACAACTTTGTGTGCTTTCTTGTGTTGGTTCAGAGCAACTGGCGCCGCAAGCTTTACACTCTTGTGAAGTTTGAGCTTCAGGCGATGCTTGAGAAGCCTTAGGCGTTGACCCGCAGCAAGAAGCAGATGTACTGCCCTGTAATCCTTCTTGGCGAATATATCTTTCATAGCCCATGACTTTAAGCAACACGCCGGCAATGATGGAAATTAACAAAGCAAATGTTGTATAAATTATGGTTACTTGTAAACCAAAAGTCGCCACAAACAAACCTATGATGATAGGATTGAGTAAGGGCGATGCAAAAAGGAAGGTAAGCGTTGGGCCAAATCCGGCCTTGGCGCGCAACAGCCCTCGTAGCATGGGTATGGTAGAACAAGTACAAAAAGGCGTAATAGCCCCCAAACCTGCCGCAAGCACATAGCCACGCCCTTTGGAGGCGCCTAACAATTTTTGTATCTTGCTGTCAGGTATATATTGTTGTAATAATGAGACAGCAGCTGAAATAACAATGAATAATACAGAAAGTTCCACCCCTAAAAAGAGGAACATGCCTAAAGCGTCTTTGACCATAGGGAGATACGTTTCCATACAACCTCCTTGCATTCAATTTATATTTCCAGAATAATCGAAATATAAACTATGTCAAGACTCTTTTATGGGCATATGCTATTTTTATAAAAACAGCCTTGTGAGGTGACCATGGAATTACAAATTGCTGCATCTTTACTGAAAGAACTGGGACATCCAACGCGCCTTTCCATTTACAGACATTTGGTGGTGGCCGGGGAGCAAGGCCTTGCCGTGGGCGACGTACAAAAAGAGCTTAATATACCTGCCTCTACACTCAGCCATCATATTTCTGCCCTTGTTACCGTGGGTCTGGTAAAACAGCGTCGCCAAGGGCGTGTTTTATATTGCACCACGCAGTATACGGTTTTGCAAGATTTGCTAAACTTTATGACCGACCAATGTTGCAGCGGCCATGAAGGAACACATATAGAAAGTTCCCTTGGGCAGGATAAAGGAAATGTGAACTACTGGAAGCAACATAGCCAAAGCCAGTGGTAGGCTATGTGCTAAGCTCCATAAGTATCAAAAAAAAGCACAGCCTGTGTAAAGGCTGTGCTTTTTTATCTATATAAAACTGAGTTTACGCAGTAACCAATGTCTTTTGCTTCAAAGCTTCCACCGCTTCATCAAATTCTTTTTGTAAAGAATTCATAAGCTCACGCACAGAAACAATACTATCTACCTTCCATACATTGGAACCGCAAAAAGCAAAGCCTTTTTCAAAATTCCCCCGCATGGCGGCAATGAGAGCCATGGCAATGCAATAAGGCGCTTTTTCTGGTTCACAGGTATGCAAACAGTGAAAAGCACATTTAAAGGGCTTCTTATGGCCTTCACGATAAGCCTTGACAAAAGGCCCATCTAAGGCGCGCCCAGGCATGCCCACGGGGCTTTTAATAATGGTAACGTCGTCCTTAGTGGCGTTTACATAAGCTTCTTTAAAACGAATATCGGCATCACATTCGTGGGTGGCCACAAATCGCGTACCCATTTGCACACCAGAAGCACCCAATGCGAGCATGTGATGAATGTCAGCACCGCTATATACGCCGCCGCCCACGATAACAGGAATGGCGCGCCCCACTTGGTCTTCAAGGCTTTTTGCCATATCCACAAGTTCAGGCACAAGCGCATCAAGCCCATAAGCTGCATCTTCTAGGTTTTCAGCTTTATAGCCCAAATGTCCACCGGCCTTGGGGCCTTCTAATACAAAAGCATCAGGCATATAATCAGAGCTTTTCATCCACTTTTTCGCTAAAATGGAAGCAGCACGAGCGGAGGAAACAATGGGCACAAGCTTAGTGCGAAACTCTTCCTTTTTTTGCTCACATACAGTGCGAAAAATCTTAGGTAATTCTGTAGGAAGACCAGCACCAGAAAAAATCACATCTGCACGATTTTCAATGGAAGCTTTCACAAGATCGCCAAAAGTGGTCAAGGCCACCATAATATTTACACCAATAAGGCCAGAGGTAAGCTCGCGAGCCTTTTGTAATTCCAGACGTAAAGCGCGTACATTGGCTTCAATGGGGTTTTTAGCCACATCTGGCTCTTTCATACCAATCATGGCACCGGCAAGAACACCTATGCCGCCCTCATTGGCCACAGCAGAAGCCAAGCCAGAAAGAGAAATGCCCACTCCCATACCGCCCTGAATAATGGGCGTTCTGACAGTAAGGTCGCCAATTTGAAAAGAAGGTAAACTCATATACATACTCCAAGGACTAATATTCATTTTTAATATATTAGTATACGGTGTAAAGAAAAAATGAGCAACACTTCTTTTTTTGCTTAGTAACTTGACAAATATCCATACACACAAATAAAATACCGCCCTTATCTTTTTTGAGATACGGGCGGTAGATCATCTTGCCGTCTTGTAGGCAACAAGATAAAATAAAAGCTACATTAAGCTAAAACGTGGCTGGCAATACCAGAAACCATGATAAGGCTCCAAAATGCAAATACTGCGTAAACTACTTTCTCATTTTTCATAACGGACTCCTAAAGTTTTCAGTTTTGAAACAGATTTTCCTACCTTAAATACCTTTCTGCCTCGTGTGAAAAAACCCTAGCAAAGCTCCAATACAAAAAACAAGAAAAAAATATCTTTGTGAAAACAAACATTTGATTTTTTATTTTTCTTTATTTTCAACACATTAGAACACCCTAGAACTTTTATTCACAATAAAAAAATCACAAAGCCTAGTTTTCCACTGTGCATACCATGAAATAAAAACTTAAGAAAATTATATCAATTAGACAAAGTGTTCAGACAAAAATTAAGCCCAAGACAAACCACTGGTAACACTTTAAATTAATAGCTTATTTTGCGTTTTTTTCACATTTCTTTCACGGGTAAGGGGCGTTCACTTTGAACAACAAAAAGACCTGCAAAAAAGTTCCTCAAAAAAACTTCCTTGCAGGCCTAAAATTGGTCATAATATACTATTTCAAACCCTTAGTAAAAAAGGGAAGAAAAAACTATTCTTCACAAAGCCATTTATGCAGCACTAACATAAGATTTCTAGGGTCCACAGGCTTAGTTAAATAGTCATTAAGCCCCACCGCTATGCCTTTATCCTTATCTTCTTTCATGGCATTGGCAGTAACAGCAATAATGGGTAAAACTTTCTGGTCATAGGACTCGCGGATGATTTTCGTCGCTTGTATGCCGTCCATGACAGGCATTTGCATATCCATCAAAATAAGATCAAAGCGTTCATGGCTCACCATGTCTACGGCAATTTGTCCATTGTCAGCCATACTTACTGTGGCCTCGGTTCTTTGCAGCAGCTCTTCCATGATAAGCTGGTTAATCATATTATCTTCCACCACCAATATATGCTTACCTCGTAAGGTCACATGATCAGCTTCATCTTCCACTTCCTGCGCCAATTTCACATTTTTATCTTGAGCAGGCTGTAAGAAGAGAACTATGGTAAAGGTAGTCCCTTGCCCCAATTCACTTTGCACGCTTAATGAGCCGCCCATAAGCTCCACAATTTGCTTACTGATGGCAAGGCCTAATCCAGTACCGCCAAAGCGACGAGTAATGGAGGCATCTGCCTGAGCAAAAGGTTTAAAGAGCTGTTCTTCTTGCTCCTTAGAAATACCGATACCAGAATCTTTTACCTTTATGCATAGTGGCGCGAACCCTTCTGGAATACCACATTCAGGCACTAAATTTTGAGCGTCCAAAAACTCTACAGTCACGCTTCCAGATTCAGTAAATTTTATGGCATTGCCTACAAGATTATTCAGCACCTGCCCTAGGCGAACAGGGTCACCAGTATAATGTGATCCAAGGGCAGGATCCAAAGTATAGCTTAAATTCAAGCCTTTTGAACTGGCAGAATCTTGATAAATTGTGGTGATTTGATTTCCAATCTCATTCAAATTAAAATGCGTATTATCCAATTCAAACATGCCGGCTTCAATTTTAGACGTATCCAACACATTATTGATAATACCCAAAAGACTTTTGCCTGAAACTTCTATCTTTTGTACATAGTCACGTTTTTTACCTTCATCTTCTTGACTGGTAAGGAATAAATGCGCAAGACCGATAACAGCGTTAAGCGGCGTACGAATTTCATGACTCATATTAGCTAAAAATTCACTTTTCATGCGGCTGGCATCATCAGCCTTTTGCACCATGGAGCGCATGGATCCCACCATCACTTGCAATGCATTATATAAGGTGCCTAGTTCATCCTTACGCTGTAATTGATCAAGGTTATAAATCTTTTCATCATTGGCTTCTTCTATTTTTTTGCCTCGTAATCGTGCCAAAGCTAAAGACAAACTTAATTCTATTCGATCAGTTATACTTTTACCAGAATCACCAAGATTTAAATCTTCATCGAGAACACCTTGAGAAACTTGTTCTGCATATTTTACAGCCTTAAGCAAGGCGTCCACTATGTTTTTTACAAAAATATAAATGATAATGCCCAAAACAAGAAGAATGACTATGGCAATGAAGGATACATCCAAACGCACACGCTCGCCTGATGCTGCCATTTCACCCAAATCTAAAACAGCAGCCGCCACCCATCGAGTCTCAGGTAACACATCAAAGTAAGCTAATTTTTCTCGTCCATCATAGGAGAAGGTTATACTTCCGGCGCCATCAGCAAGCATTTTGCGCCCCCAATCACTATCATGGAGGTTTCTTACAAGAACCTGTGAAGTATCTTTATGTATAAAAACAGTACCTTGCTTATCAGCTACGAACAAGTAGCCTTTATTTCCAAGGTTCATACGATCACTCATGGTGTCGGTGAGCTTGGATACATTATACACTACACCAATAATACTATCATCTTCTAAAGAAAAAACTGGTGACGCCACAGCGTAAACCACCATGTCTTTATATCTATATGGAGCACTGACAGAAACTCGACCTTCCATGGCTTCTTGAAAGAAAAGATCCTTAGATAAGTCTTTGCCCACATAGCTTTTATTAGTATGATCTAGCGTTTCGCCAGAAGGACTTACAATACCTATATCAACATAATAGTAGGTATTTTTCATGTTTACAATACGACTATTGGCATCATTAGCATATGCCATCCGTAATTGCATATTGGTTGAGAGGTAGGGTTGTAAAATGCCTGTTTGAGCGAGAGATATGGCATTAAGGATGTTAAAATCAAGTCCAGCACGTAATTCCACCAAAGCATTGGCAATGGCCATCTTTTGTAAGGAGACGTGGGTCTCCTTTAAAGAATCCATACCCTTTTCATACGTGTAAAACGTGGCTCCAAACAAACCAGCTGCTGCCGTAAGCAGCACTGGTAACAAAATTTTCAATAAAATATTCAAACAATACTCCACCCTAAAATCACATGCTATTAAACTAACCACTAAATTTTCATAAGACAAGAATTTTTTTAAAAAAGAATACACAAAACCCTTGTTATTGCGAATGATTACTAACGTTTTCTTTCTGCTTGTAAACAGATTAGCTCTTTTATCAAAAAATCATAGCCGATTTGACACTTTTTTCTCAATTTATTCAAAAGCAAGTAGTTTTAACCTTATGTCAGAAGCAATCCTTACGCTATGCACAGAACGCTCACAGCCGTAAGGGTTGCTTTATGTATAGTGTGAAGTACAAGGAAAATGCATGAAGCTGAACATTAAGCTTAAAGTGAGATAGCACACAGTAGTTACATATTACCCCCCGAAAGGGTAGTTTTTTGAGAAACGCGAAGCGTGAACAAAAAACGCGTGGTGCTGTCATTGGTGCGATTTTGAGGAAATTGTAAGATTTTGGATTGTGGCAAGGAAGAGGTGCTTTTTAGAAGGTAAGCGACCTTAAGATCGACCCGAAGGGCGTAAAGCGTAACCTTGTACTTTAGCAGCTTATGGATGCTGGTCTTAATTTTTCTATCACTAAAAAGAGTTAACATAGCTTTGGGGCTCTCACCCCGAAGGGTTGTTTTTTGCTTGGCACGTAGTGCGAGCTAAATAGACACAATGGGATATCTTCCCCGAAGGGTTGTTTTTCGCAGAGTGCGATAGCGCGAGCGAAAAACGCGTGGTGCTGGTTATGAAGGCGATTTTGAGTCAATTGTAAGATTTTTGTTCATGGCAAGGAAGAAGTGCTTTTTTGAAGGTTCGACCCAAAGGGCACGAAGTGTAGCCGTTAGCGAGGTACGAGCTTTACGGATATCGTACGCCTGGGCGAGCGACCTTGAGGTCGTGCGTTCAAAAAAGTGCATCTGACGCAGGCATGGGCAAAAAGATGAATTGGCCAAAAGCGCCTTCATGTAATGCAAGGGGCGCGGAACGCGCCGCATAAGGAGCTAGGCAAGGAAAGGAAAAAACGAGTTACGTG
>CAYJHH010000114.1:0-9531 GCA_964369995.1 uncultured Desulfovibrionaceae bacterium | reverse complement strand
AGCTCTTGAGCGCCGGCTTTATTCATTTCAGCGCGCACAATATTTTTGGCTTTTTCCAGCACTTTAAGACCTAATGGTAGGTACATATAAATGCCAGAAGTAACTTTGCGTACCATGCCGGCACGTACAAGAAGTTGATGGCTAATAACTTCGGCATCAGCCGGAGCTTCTTTTAATGTGGGAATATAGCTTGTGCTCCAACGCATATTAATCCTGCTCTTTTCTCAATGTAATAAGTTTATCTAATTCTTCCATAAAGGCCACAAGTAATTCATCTTGTCCCTTTACAGTACGTATCACTTCGCCTTTACAAAAAATACTGCCCTTATCACGCCCACCTGCCAAACCAATGTCAGCATGGCGAGCTTCGCCAGGGCCATTGACCACACAGCCCATGACGGCCACTTTAAGCGGAAGGGTTTCGTGTTGTAAACGCGCTTCCACTGCACTGGCCAAAGCCATAAGGTCAATTTCAGTGCGCCCGCATGTGGGGCAAGAAATAATTTCCGGACCACGCTGACGTAAACCAAGGGCGCGTAAAAGTTCATATGCCGCAATGACCTCTTGCACAGGGTCTGCCGTAAGGGATATGCGCAAGGTATCACCAATACCTTCCCAAAATAAAATGCCAATCCCCACGGCGGACTTTACAGCACCGCGTAAAAGACCACCAGCTTCGGTAATACCCACATGTAAAGGGTATTCACAGCGCGTGGCCAGCAATTTATAGGCTGCAATGGTATCCAGTACAGAAGAAGATTTTAATGATATTTTAAGGTCATAAAACCCTTTATCTTCCAAAATACGCACATGCGACAAGGCACTTTCCACCATGGCTTCAGGGGTGGCTCCGCCATATTTTGTATGTAAATCTTTTTCTAAGGAGCCGCCATTAACCCCAATGCGTATGATGGCTTTATGCGCTTTGGCTGCGGCCACCACAGCATCCACCTGCGTAGTGCCGCCAATATTACCGGGATTAATGCGCAAGCCTTCCACGCCGTTTTCTAAGGCGGCAATGGCAAGACGATGGTCAAAATGAATATCCGCAATAAGAGGAATGGACACCTTTTGGCGAATTTGCCCCAAGGCTTTGGCTGCTGTCATATCAGGTACGGCAAGACGCACGGCCTCACAGCCCACATTCACAAGGGCAGAAATTTGCTCTACACTTTTTTCCACATCTTTTGTGTCGGTATTGAGCATACTTTGCACCATAATGGGCGACATATTCCCAATACTTTGCGTGCCAAGCTTAAGCAGACGTGTTTTTTTTCTTTGTATCATATGCGCCACCACCCTTGTAAGCGGCACACTTTAGCCTACTTTGCGCTAATAGCCAAGTATTCTCCCCCTCCCCAAGCCACATTTTATCCTTTTTTTTCTAAGCTAAAAGTGTTATGGTTTTTGTATAAAATACTTAGAAAAAAAGTATAAGCACTTAAGTTTTTATGTAGCCTTACGATAGTACTAATGAGATGCTTTTATTATTTACACAGCAAGGACTAGTATATGCCTAATATTGTACGCCTTTTACTTGTGGCTCTCCTTTTTTCTACACTGTTTGTGGCCGGTTGTGCAAAGTCTGCCCTTGATAGGCAATATATTGATGCGCAAGAGCTTAAACTTAAAGTGCGTGAATTGGCCGACCAAATGCTCGCCACCATGGATAACAGCACTCTTACAGGGCTTGTGGCCATGCCCACCTCCTTTGTGGATCTGAACCACAAAGGCCAAACCTCAGCATTTGGAAATTTGCTTGGGGAATCTCTTATTTATGAATTTAATCAACGCGCCTTCCCTGTGCGCGAATACAGACTTACTGGCGATATTGATATACAGCTTGCCCAAGGCGATTTTGCTCTTTTGCGTAAAGGCGTTGTAAATACTAATGAAAAATGGGCCGCCCTCATTGTTGGCACCTATTATGTGGATAAGAACGCTGTTTTTGTCAATGCACGCCTTGTGCGCGCCATGGATGGTATGGTTTTGCGTACCGGTCAATTGGTTCTTGTAAAAACACCTGTGATCACAAGACTTACCCGTCATAAAATGGAACCCTATGCCGGTAAACCTACGCCTTTACCTGCACCAAGCATTCAATTACCCTCAGCCACCATAAAAATTGAACAAGAAGTGGCTCCTGAGCCAGAGCCACGTCAACCCGGACTTTATTAATACGCACTTTTGCGGAGGTTATATGTCTACCTTTATACATACAAAACTCATACGCCGTGCTTTGTGGCTTTTACCTTTATGTGTACTATGCACATCTCCTTTAGGTTTTACCCCTTCTTCGTTAAATCATGGCCTAGCCTTTGCCGAAGAAAGTAAAGAAACCATACATAATCTTAACTTAGCAAGAAAGTACAAAAAACTTAGGCGCTATGAATTAGCACGGCAACATTATCTTTTGGCCCTTGCCGCCACCACCACTACAGCTACACGCGATAGTATTCAGCGCGATTTACAAGTGGTTGAACTTCAAATCAGAACATTACGGTAATAGTATGCGTATATTTATTCTTCCCCTGCTTTTGTCCCTTCTGATGCTTAATGTAAGTTGTGCCACGGTGTATCATGGCTTAAGTCCGGCCTTTGCTCCGCGTGCTGCCAATACCATGGCTGCACAAATGGATGAGCAAATTTTAGCACGCTCCAATGTGCATGTTGCAGGAGTAAAACTCAGCAAAGAACAAATTGCCCAAAGAGCACGCCAATTACGTCAGTCCATTACCATAGTTGCCACTGTTCCGGTGAATATTAATAATTTTGATCTTACCAATGCGCTTTCTCGTCAAATTTCTGAAGAAATGGCACGTTGGTTTGTGGATGCTGGCTACAGAGTGCACGAAATACGTAAAGGAACAGACATTCGCATCCAAGAAAGGCATGGCGAAGTTATACTCACTCGTAATAAAGAAGAATTACTCAGAACAACAGCCTCAAGTGTTGCTATACTTACAGGGACGTATGTTGTAAGCCCAGAACAAGTACGTTACAGCATGCGCCTTGTGCATAGCGGTGGCACAGAAGTCATTGCCATGAGTACGGCCACTGTACCCATTACCCCTGATGTTCCGCCGCTCTTGGTTGAAAATGGCGACCCTGTAAAAGTAACACCTTCAGTGAGCACGCGTTTACAATAATGACACAAGAAAACGTACGCATTGTTGTGGGTATAAGCGGTGCTAGCGGCATGCCCGTAGCCCATGCCCTCTTGAGCCATTTACAAGCTTTACCCAAGGTGGAAGTACATCTTATTATTTCGCAAGGGGCAGAGTGCGTCATGCACAGCGAAGGAAGCCTCCCTAAAGCAGCCTATGAAGACTTAGTTCATGCCGTATACCCGCCACAAGATATGGCCGCTGGGCCGGCATCAGGCTCATGGCAGCATAGCGGCATGATTATTTGCCCTTGCTCCATGTCTTCACTGGCAAGCATTGCCCATGGCATGGGTACAAATCTTTTACATCGTAGCGCCGATGTTTGCCTTAAAGAAAAACGTCCTCTTGTTATAGTGCCGCGCGAAACACCGTTAAGTCCCCTTCATCTGCAAAATATGCTGCGTCTAAGCCAATGCGGTGCCACCATTATGCCTTTTACTCCCGCCTTTTATACACCACAAACAGAGATGCCTGCGGCCATAACGCATTTTTGTGGTCGCCTGCTCGATCAATTGCATATGGAACATACTTTATGCCAACGGTGGAAAAACAATATTTAGGAAATAAACGTCCCTAAAAGCAAAGTTCCATTGAGCTTATGTTATTGGAAAAAAGAACGACATTGTATTGGTACAAAAGAAGCTTGCCTTTTAAGACCGTATCCTGTACTAACGTAATCACCGCATAGCGGAGGCGTTTCGTAACCGGTGTTGCGCTCGGTCTTCAAAACCGATGGTGGGTAGAAATGTCCATGGTAGGTTCGACTCCTATACGCCTCCGCCAACAATCTAATATACTTTTTATATATAAATCTTCCTCTTAGATCCTTCAAGGAAAGACCTTAAGTCAAGCTATCACAAAAGCTTAAAGTACTGATGCAGCTCCTGTTGCTGAAGCTGCTCCTTCTTCAAAAGCCCCAAACGGAACTGCGGAATCTACTAAAGCACCTGCAAAGTCTGTGTATACCAATATACAGTTGATGCTTAAACACGTGTTTCCACGCACTTTTAAGAAAGGCATGCCCATTCCTCCCCCTTTAGGGACGCCAGAAATTCGACCAAGCGGCATGAAGTGTTCCCGTTAGGCGAAGAATGCGCCTTACGATAATCGTACGCAAAGCAATTCCGGCTTGTTTTGCGTGACGGCAGGTCATGCCAAAAGCATGTCTTGTATAATCTCCACTGAAAAATGGTATTTTATATGCCTAAACTTTGTCAGAAATAAACGAATTCCATTGGTGTATTTCTGGCAAAGCGTATGAAGCACATAAACTAAGAATTTTATTTTTTACCGGTAGTTAAATACTTTTTCAGTATCGACTATTTACAAGGCAGTATCTTGCTGTGTATCTCGCAAGGGGCGTATGCTTTGGGCCAGAACATTTTCTATTTGCTGTGCCATGTCATCTTTAAACATAAGTGTATTACGCTGAGAGCCAGTTTGGGAAGAAGGCATTATAGAAGTATCTAAAGGATCTGTATTTTCAGAGGATATGTTTTCATCATTTTGCTTTTGATCACTCAAAAGACTTTCAAGTACATGTTCTCTAAGAGCGCCAGAAGCCATGGTCATTTCACCAGCAATGCGTATGGTAGACTCTTGATTATCTTGTATATCTACAACACTATGTTTGCCAGCCATCTCTATATGACTTAAATATGCCGCGTTTATATATACAGTATTTTGTCCATATCCACCCTGTATAAGTGCTTCCTTTGTTTGATCTAATAAAATACTATTATTGCCACCGCCTACCAGTATCTCCCCTGTAAAAATACCGGTACCAATGGAAATTTTATTATCTCCATCACCGGCAGATAGAGAATTTGTAGTATTTTCTGTGGCGCTTAAGAGAGAGTGTATAGAGATACTATTATCCCCCTCTCCGCCATCAAGAGCAAAGCTTCTGGCCGTAAGTGAGCCTATTTGAATATTATCGTTCCCCTTTCCGCCATGGAGGATAAGATTTCCCGCTTGTAACGTGCCTATGCTAATAGAATCGTCACCACCTCCAGCGTATACAGTAAGATCACCAGTGACCCTAAGGCTATGACTCTCTATGCTGTCATCACCTTCTCCAAGGTTCAGAGTTAATTCATCAAAAACAGTATCGCCAAAAATAATCTTATCATCTCCGGCTCCAGCACTAATGGTGGCAGCTTTACTAAACTGAAAAATGACATCATCGCCACCGCCGGCATTCACATATGTACCATTTCGATTAATAATATAATCCTTACCTTCTGTGCCGGTGAGGGGATCAAAACTACCTCTTTCAGAACGTATGCGATTACCGTCTTTGTCATAAGTAACGCGAAACATATCCGTAACAACAGTTACAGTGCCATTCTCATTTTCGGTTACTCTAAAGTTACCGTCATTGATAAAAGGTAAAGTAAGCGTAATACCGCTAGCTAAAGTAAGCTCATTGGCATGAAGATTAATGGAGAGTTTTCCCCCTGTCAGAATAGAGCTGTCCTGCGTTTGAGCAAAGGCAATTTTTGTGCTGGCAGCATCTGCAAGGCTTTCTCCCATGGATTCATTTGAAACACCTCTTTGCAAATTACCCGCGTTTTGCGCAAAAGCGCCATTGACGCTTTCTCCCCATAAGCTCACATTTGAACCTGTGTATGCAGAACCTGAGCTGACATTATTAAGAAGAGTAAAGCCAAAGCTACTGGACGCACCGCCCCTCCCCACGTTTTTTGATGATGCCTGCACTGAAGATAAAAAGCTTGTCTGGCTAGAAATATTTGTGACATTGCTCATTATGGAATCCTCCAAACCTACATACCTATACATTGCTTTGGCATGTAGGAAAAAAATACCGATGAAAGCTATCCCGTTAATTTCATGCAAAAAGCACTCCAATCTTGGTGAAGGAATGGCATTGAAAACGTGAGAAATTTGATACTAAAAATGGATAAAAGAAAATTTATGAGAATGTATGCTGTGAGAACTACATATACGAGGGGGCAACAAATTGTGCTCTATACTCTAAAAAGGAAAGCTTATGCTTCAGCAGAAAGATATATTAAGGATATATTTTAGGGAAAAGTTTACCTTTGCTAAGTAAAAAGATTATTATGAAAAAAAGCTCCGTGGCCTTGAGGGCGCGAAGCTTTTTTATAAAATACATATATCTTATGTCAGATATATAAAATATCCACAAATATTAGGCATATTTTTTCAAAAGCTCTTGTATAAGAGCATCTTCCTCGGGAAAAGTGCCTGTAGTCGCTTTGGAGTAAACAAGGTTTTCATCTATTTTCACATCAAAAACACCGCCGCTACCAGCTATAAGCTCCACTGAAGAATGCAATGCTTCTTCCATTTTTGCTGCCAAACTGACAGCTTTGGGCTTATAATTTCACGCAGAACAATACGTAATACTTAATTTCATAGTTATACTCCTTTAAAATACTAGGCATAAAAGTAGGTAATAGGCCTTACTCTGTCAAGGTTCTTTCTCTTGTCTTTTCATGCAGTCCCCTTGCATTATTGACAAGTCAGCTTAAGTGTGTTCTAGCAAATGTTCCTCATTTTTTGCACGGAGCATACTATGACCCCTCAAGAAAGACTTTTGCAAGGTTTTTGTGATCTTGTACGCATTCACAGCCCCTCTGGAGCCGAAGATCACATGGTTAGCGTACTCAAAAAAACATTACAAGATCTTGGCTGTACAGATATAAGCGAAGATACTGCCGGCGCCGCTTTTGGCGGTACCAGCCACAATCTTTATGCTTTCTTTCCGGGAAATGCTCCTCAAACAGCCCATATCCCTACGCTTATGTTCAGCGCGCATATGGATTGCGTACCTCCGTGTGAAAACATTGAACCTCATATAGAAAATGGTGTCATTACCTCCAAGGGGGATACCATTTTGAGTGCTGATGATAAATCTGGTATTATTGCTATTTTAGAGGGCTTACGACGTATTAAAGAACAAGGAATCACGCACGGTTCTTTGCAAATTATTTTTACCGTATGCGAAGAAAAAGGCATTAAAGGTTCAAGGCATATGGATAAAAGTAAAATCAAAGCAGATTTTGGATATGTACTTGATTGTGGCGGTGCACCAGGCACCATAGTGTATGGCGCTCCCGGTATTAGTGAATTTACCATAAAGATTACGGGTAAAGCTGCTCATGCTGGCCTTGCACCAGAAACAGGCCTCAATGCCATCATGGTGGCCGCCAAAGCCTTAAGCACTTTTCCTCAAGGGCGTAAAGATGCGCAAACCACCGCCAATGTGGGTACCATCACTGGGGGGACAGCCACCAACATTGTGGCAGATTATGCGCAGGTGGTGTGTGAAGCGCGTAGTTTAGATCCTGTAGCCTTACAAGCCATTAGTGCTGAAATTGCGCAGTGTTTTAATAACGCTGCTCAAGAATATGGTGCACACATCCATATAGATTTACAAGATAATTATGACTCTTTTTTACTTGATACTCACTCACCCGTTATGCAATTAGCTCAGCAAGCGGCGCTACGTGCAGGTTTACAAGTGCGCCTTGAAACATCAGGAGGAGGAAGTGATGCCAACAATTTTAATGCATACGGCCTACCCACAGTGCCTTTAGGCACAGGCATGTCTAAGGTGCATACCACAGAAGAATATATTACCGTGCAGCATCTTGAACAAAGCTGCGCATTGGTCATGGCGCTCATACAAGAAGCTGCTACATCAGCGCATAATGTAAAGGATATCTAGTACGCATCTCATATGCAATTCACGCTCAATTATGTGGCATGACTGCGCCAACAAGCGTGTTTTTTACCTTATTCCTTAGCAAGTACAAGGAAATTTTCATATAAAAAACGCTTCATAAAACACCATACGATACCATAAAAAGAGTCTAGCTCTTGCTAATAGGCCATAGTAAAAAATCTAATTAGTCACGGCGCTTTTTTTCTGTACAATAGCCTTTGTGAAATTATTACCTTACAAGGAGCATACCATGGCAGATAAACAACGCCCTAATATCCTTTTAATTCAATTTGACCAAATGACGGCTCAAGCTTTACCCTCATACGGTCATACAGTGGTGCAAGCCCCTAACATCACAAAACTAGCCGAAGAAGGCGTTGTTTTCGAACACGCTTATAGCAACTTTCCCTTATGCGCTCCCTCTCGCATGTCCATGCTTTCTGGGCGTTTTGCCACAAGCATAAAGGTATGGGATAATGCCACCGAGGCTCTTTCCAGCACCCCAACCCTTATGCACTATTTGCGCGGAATGGACTATGCCACATGTTTGTGTGGTAAAATGCACTTTGTGGGGCCAGACCAGCTTCATGGATATGAAGAGCGTGTGACCACAGACATTTACCCCTCCAACTATGCCTGGGCTCCAGATTGGGAAAAAGGCCTTGGAGACCGCCCCACAGGTATTAACCTTAGTGGCATAACCGAAGCCGGTGTGGTCAAGCGTAGTTTACAAATTGATTATGATGATGAAGTGGAGTATTTTGGTATTCGCAAAATTTTTGATTTTGCTCGCTATGAAGAAAGACCTTTCTTCTTAACCATTTCCTTCACGCAGCCACATTCTCCCTTCATTTGTCGCCCCGAACATTGGGATTTGTATGATCATGACAGCATTGATATGCCAAGCGTTCCTGCCATGCAAGAAGAAGACATGGATGAAATGAGCCGCTGGATTTACTATGCTCATGCCGGTAACTTAGATACCCCCACCGATGATGAAATTCGCAACGCACGCCATGCTTATTATGGTATGATAAGCGCCCTTGACGACAAGGTAGGTCGCATTAAACAAACCTTAGAAGATGCAGATCTTTTAGAAAATACCATTATCATCATGACCGCAGACCACGGCGATATGCTGGGTGAGCGCGGGCAATGGTATAAGCAACTCTTCTATGAATGGTCAGCCACAGTACCCTTTATTTTCTATGGACCCAAATTCTTTAAGCCCAACCGCATCAAAGAAAATGTCTCCCTTGTGGATTTAACCCCCACAGTGTTAGACCTTGTAACAGAGGGCAAAGCCCCCACTCCTGTGCGTCCCTTTGAAGGAAATAGTCTATATACCTTCTTAACCACAGGTAAGGACGCCAACTGGAGCGATATCGCCATTAGTGAATACACGGGCGAAGGTGCCTGCGCCCCTTGCCGTATGGTACGCCGCGGTGATATGAAGTACATCTATACCCATGGGCATCCTGATATTATGTACGATTTGGCTAAAGATCCTTTGGAGCTTAACAACGTGGCTGGGGATTCTGCCTATGCCTCTACCTTGGCAGAATTGAAAGCCATTTGCTTAAATAATTGGGATCCTGCGGCTTTAGATATAGAAATTAAAGAAAGTCAAAAAGACCGCTTATTCATTAA
>CAYJHH010000113.1:0-9540 GCA_964369995.1 uncultured Desulfovibrionaceae bacterium | reverse complement strand
ACGGCAATTTCTTCTTGCGCCATGGCACGCATTTCAGCATCGCTATCATCAAGCAAAAGGGTATTTTCTTCTTTTTGCTGACGTAAGGTACGGTGTTCACGGAAAAGTTCCACCACATCACGCAAGTCAGCATGCGCTTTGGTCAGCTTGCGGTAGTGGTCTTGGTCATTAAACACATCGGGCTCAGCCAATTGTGCTTCTAATTCCAAGTATTTCTTTTCCAAACTTTCGAGCTTGGCAAACATAGTTTCTTCCTTTGTATAACAATATGTTATGTAAAAAAATGCTTTGCTTTAAAGTCAGCAAAGTCTTTGTGCTAATTTTGCATGGGCTTATAGTCCACGGGGCGTACGTATTCTGGCGCATCTTTGCCAAGAGCTTCGTACAATGCCACAATGGCCACTTCCAATTGATCATATTGTGGCTCATAGGTGGTGAGTCTTTGTAGCACTAAGCCGGGATAACGTAAAAAGCGCCCTAAAATATTGTCTTCGCTCATGCGTGCTGCGGCGTGAATAAGCTCATACGCCAAAGACGCTATGGGTATCATGAGTAAGAGCTTAAAAAGCAAGGTGATAAGGTGCTTAGTTATGTCACCTTCTGGTGTCCAAAGGTGCAGCATAAGCGGTACAAGTACGGCATGCAACACGATGGATATACAAATGACAAAGAGCAAAAAGGTGGTGCCGCAACGCGGGTGCAAACGACTCATGCGCATGGCTTCATACGCGGTGACTTCGCCGCCGCTTTCAAAGGTGTGAATGACCTTATGCTCTGCACCGTGATATTGGAACACACGGCGAATATCCGGCAAAAGAGAAATAATCCCAATATAGCCCACAAAAATGGCGCATTTAAAAAGCCCATCCCAAAGGTGGAAAGAAAGAGCTTCCACATCGCCACCAAGGCCAAGCCAAGTCATACCAATGGAGAGCACATGCGGTAATACCACAAAAAGCACCACAGCCATGCCAAGAGCCACAATCATGGTGACCACTATATGCCATGTTTCAAGCTTTTCATTTTCCCCTTCGGCCGCTTGTTCTGCGGAGCGATTCAAGGCCTTAATGCCATTGACCAAGGTTTCTAAAAGCACAGGAAAGCCGCGAATGAAACGCCATTTAAGTAAGGGGTGCTTTGTGAGGGAAAACCATGGTTTGCGCTCTGCAACAATGGAGCCATCGGCATGACGCACGGCAAGAGCATAGTGGTCTTGGTGGCGCATCATAACTCCTTCCATAACAGCTTGGCCGCCAACCACAGGGCATGCATTGGCCACAAGGCCTGCAAGCAGCGAGCGTAGGGGGTGAGTTCTCATGGACACCTCAAAAAAGCAAAAAAGTGAACGATCTTATACAAACAGGTAAAAGTATCCTACTTGTAAAGTTTGAGTGCATGCGGCACAGACTCTTTACAAAGCGAAGATACTTCTGCGGGGGCTATGCCCATCTGGGAGTAGTTTAAAAGCTACACCCAGATGGCACATGACCGAACAATGTAAGCGTGGCAAATCAAAGTTTGCAACAGCCCCGTCATAAGGGGGACTATTTGCTATCAAACTTAGCGTACTTTTTGCGGAAGCGATCAATACGACCAGCTGTGTCCAAAAAGCGTTGCTTCCCTGTGTAGTAGGGATGACATGCGGAACATACTTCCAAAGAAATTTGCTCGCCTTTGGTGGTAAGCAATTGTTCTTCGTTGCCACAAGCGCACGTAATGGTGGCTTTGTAGGTCTTTGGATGGATATCTTTCTTCATTTTTATTACCTCGCATAGTAAAGGGGAAAAATAACTATACCCTTTTCTCTGCTTTGGCAAGGGGAAAAGAGGGTAAAATTTGTTTTTTATCTTTTGCATGCATAATAAGGGCATTTTTTTGCTTTTGTTTCCTTACGCTGCAAAAGATGGAAAAATCGTATTGTTATGATATTATAACGCTTTTTTCTTGTCTTTTGAGAAAAATACATTGTCATTTTTGACAAAAAGCGTTACAGCAATCGCATGAAAAATACGTCACACAATGCACATAACGAGGGCACCATACACAATGCCGCCGAGCTTGGCAAGGGTGAGGGGCAGGGAATTTCTGCTAGCAAGAAAAAATCCAAGGCTCGTGCCGATCAATTACTCTTTGAACAAGGCCTTGCCGAAAGCCGCGAACAAGCCAAACGTTTTATTATGGCGCGTCAAGTTTTTGTGGGAGATCCGCCTGTACCTGTGGATAAACCGGGGCATCCTTATCCTGCGGATACGGTATTTAAGCTCACGGCACAAGAGCGCTTTGCCAGTCGCGGCGCGTATAAATTACTCACAGGTCTTGAGCATTTTCATTTGGATGTGACAGACTTTATTTGTTTAGATGCCGGCGCATCCACCGGCGGTTTTACGGATTGTCTTTTGCAACATGGCGCTGTGCGTGTGTATGCTGTGGATGTGGGGCATGGGCAATTGCATGAAAAATTACGCCAAGACACCAGAGTTATTAATTTGGAAAAAACCAATCTGCGCATAGCAGAGCCTGATCTTATTCCTGAAATGGTGGACATGGTGGTGGCCGATGTGTCTTTTATTTCTTTGACCATGGTTTTGCCGTCTTGCATGCCTTGGCTTAAAGAGGGTGGAAAAATCATGGCTTTGATTAAACCGCAATTTGAAGTGGGGCCTGGACAAACCCAAAAAGGCATTGTGCGTGACCCAGAGGTGCGCCAATGCGCCATTGATAAGGTGGTGACTTTTTGCCAAGAAGAGCTGCATATGCGTTTTGAAGGCATTGTACCTTCAGCCATTTTGGGGCCCAAGGGCAATCAAGAATATTTGGCTTTATTTACGCGCTTACCTGCCTAAGGTTTGTAACTACATGTTGTAAATGCAAAGTCTTTTGGAGGAATAACTTTTTATGGTGGATTGTAATATGAAAGTTATTCCCACAGAACCCCTTTCCAAAAAACTTTAATTGCCATAAAGCTTTATGGTACCCATGAAAATGTTTGGGTATGAAAACATTTCAAAAATCGGTATTTTGGCTATGTTTAAAGACCTTTTCATTTCATGCGCTTTGTCATTACTCTGTAAACATAAAGTGTTTTGTGGGATACGAAAAATATTTCAAGTGGCACTCTTGTCTTAAGGAAACCTTAATACTTAGGTTTTAGTTTGCGTCTGAGTTTATGCTTTTACATTTTGTTGCGCCGCATTGTAACATGTACAGCTTTTTACTATAGAGCGTTGTTTAGCGAGGATTATTATGCAATGTTTTTGGAAAAAAATGGCTTTTCTTCCCCTTTTTGTCATGGTGACAGCCTGTGCTCCCTTTGCCCCTGAACAAAGAATAGCGCAAAACACCTTGCCTGCCGCCATGCCTGGCGCCTACCCTTCTGCTCCAAAGCATGCTCCTGTACATCAAAGCGATGCTACCACCCTTGCTAAAGCACAAAAACCTTGGTGGGAACATTTTCAAAGCCAAGACCTGAGCACGCTCATTGAAAAATCCCTCACCACCAATTTTGATATTGTGACCGCCTATGCCAAATTACGCCAAAGCAATGCCGTAACACGCAAAGCCACCGCGGGGCTTTTCCCCACCCTTACGGGCTCGGGGGATGCGGATACAAGGCGCACCGTCAGCACCAACCATGACAGCGACACCACCACCGATAGCGTAAATAATAGTTTGGGCTTTGGTTTGGCTGCCTCTTTTGAATTGGATCTTTGGGGACGCGTACAATCACAACGAGAGGCGGAACTTTTACGTACCGAGGCTACGCAATATGATTTGCAAACGGCGGCCATGACCGTGGCGGCAGAGGTGGCCGATGCGTGGGTTCAGCTGCTTGGCAATAGGCGTAATCTTGAGGTGCTTGAAGCTCAAATTGCCGTCAATGAAGATTTAGTGGAATTACAAACCGTGCGTTTTAATAATGGTTTGGGAACGAGTTTGGAGCTTTTACAGCAAAAAGAGCTTCTTGCTTCTGTGCATGCTGAGGTGCCGGATTTAAAGCAGGAAGCTTCTGTCTTACGCAATCAATTGGCCATATTGCAAGGTACTTTGCCGGGTACGGGCATGAAAATTGATGAAGCTGCCCCACTGCCGGAACTGGAAGGCATGCCGGATCCTGGGCTTCCCATACAATTATTGGATGCTAGACCCGATATTGCCGCCGCTTGGGCCACATTGGGCGCTTCGGATTGGGATATATCCGCCGCCCATGCCAATCGTTATCCTGCCATACGTTTATCGGCATCGGGCATATATCAAGCGGCCGAAAGCTCTTTTCTTATGACAAGCTGGATATCTTCTTTGGCTGCGGCGCTCACCATGCCCATTTTTGATGGAGGTGCTTTGGCGGCAGAAGAAGCCCGCGTGAGAGCGCAAAGTGATATAGAAGTACAAAATTATGCTAAAACCGTGGCCACTGCCATGGAAGAAGTGGACAATGCCTTGGCCAATGATGCTGGTGAAAATAGAAAATTACGCTTGCTTGAAAAGCAATTTGAATTTGCCTCTGCAGCCATGATAGAGGCGCGTAACAGTTATTTAGGTGGGGTTTCTACCTTTCTTAACTATATTACAGAATTAAAGAATGTGCAAAGCCTTGAGCGCTCCATAGCCAGGCAAAAAACACAAGTGGTGCGTAGCCGTATTAGCTTATATCGCACCTTGGGCTCCTTAACATTTCCTTTAACTTTACAATAAGATATACAAAGTAGGCTTGTCATGAATACACCTGTTCAAAAGAAAAAGTTTTCCAGCGTTGTGCTGGTGTTAGGTATTCTCCTCTTGGGCGCTGCTGCCGGTTATTTCATGGTGGCCACAAAGCCCAATACCAAGCGCGTAAAGCCGCCTGTATCTAGCCCCTTGGTCAGTACTTTTAGTGCCAAGCGTGATGCAGCCACTCTTATGGTGGAAGCTTTAGGCACCGTGAAGGCCGATCAAGAAACGGCGGTGCGCGTGCGCGTGGCAGGGCAGGTAGAAGAATTGGGCGATAATTTTGATGTGGGCGGTTTGGTGCAAAAAGGGGCACTCTTATTGCGCTTAGACGCTAAGGATTATGAATATGCGCTTGCCATGAAGGAAAGTGCCTTAGCCAAAGCCAAAGCCGATTATTCCCTTGAAATGGGACAACAAAGGGTGGCGCGTACAGAAATTGCGCAGCTGAGCAAAACTGCTCCCAATACGGTGCGTAATACGGCGCTGGCCTTGCGCGAACCGCAATTGGCCCAGGCCAAAGCTACTTTGCAAGCGGCAGAGGTGGAAGTGGAGCAAGCCAAGCTTGATCTTTCACGCACGCAGGTCATGGTTCCTTATAATGCCATTGTCATTGCGCGTAATGTTTCCCTAGGCAGTCAGGCTTCCTTGTCTGATACCGTAGCCACCTTGGCCGGTACCGATACCTACTATGTGGAAGCGGCCATTCCTTTAGATAAATTACAAGGTCTTGGTTTAGGTATTTTTGATAATACCGTAGCTAAAATTTACACCACCACCGGCGCCGTGCGTGAAGGGCGCGTACGTCATAGTATTGCTAATCTTGATACCACCACCCGCATGGGGCGCGTACTTATAGAAGTACATGATCCTTTAGCTCTCACCGCTGATATGCCACAGCTTATTTTAGGCGATCATGTGCGTGTGGAATTACAAGCAGGAACTTTAGCCGACGTGGTGGAGCTACCCCGTGCGGCTTTGCGCGGCAATGATACGGTTTGGGTGGCGCAAAAGGGCGAAAATGGCGCACTAAGTTTAGATATTCGTGAGGTGGAAGTGCTTTGGAAAGACACCAAGGTGGCCTTGATAGGTAAAGGGCTTGAAGCTGGCAATGCCATTATCTCTTCGCCTTTGGGGGCGCCCATTCAGGGTATGCCATTGCGCCTTACGGGACAAAGTTCACATCAAGAAAATAAAAAGAATACAGCTGATGCCGGTAAAAAAGAAGGGCAAAAGCCTAGCCAAAAGCCAGGGCAAAAGCCGGCCACCGCAGCGGAGTAAAACATGAGTACTACATCGCAAAAAAAATATTTACGCGGCTCCGTGGGCTGGATGGCCAGCAATCCCGTGGCGGCCAATTTACTTATGGTGGTGCTCATGATTGGGGGCATTATTGTTGCTTCGCAAGTGCGTCGTGAGGTATTTCCTTACTTTGAAGTAACCATGGTCACTGTTTCTGTGACTGTGAGCGGTGCCACCCCCGAAGAAATGGAAAAGAGCGTGGCGCAAGCCATTGAAGAAGCTGTACAAGGCCTAGATGGTGTGGAAGAAACCACAGCCTCCATTACCACAGGTTCAGCTTCGGTGGTCATTGAGGGCGCAGATTCGGTGGACGGCAATGTGCTTTTACAAGATGTAAAAGCCGCTGTGGATCGTATTACTACCTTTCCTGTGGATGCCGAGAGCCCTGTGGTGTCGCTGGCTTCTTCGCGCCGTGATGCCATTGAGCTCATATTGGCTGGTGATGCCAGTGATGCTTCTTTGCGCTATTGGGGCGACATTGTAAAAGAAGAGCTTATCAATGACCCTGCCATTACTCAGGTGGAGCTGGAAGGGGTGCAAGATCATGAGGTATGGGTGGAAGTAAGCCAAGATACCTTGCGTCGTTATGGGCTTACCATGCAAGACATTGCCTCTGCCATTGGTACAGGGGCTGTGCAACAAGGCGGCGGCAGATTAAATGCAGCTAGTGGCGATATTTTACTTCGCCTCAATGAGCGGCGCGATTATGCGGCGGATTTTGCCAATATTGCTGTGCGAACCAATGCCGACGGTTCACGTCTTTTACTGGATGATATTGCCACTGTCTCTGACACCTTCGATGATACGCGCAAGTGGAGTGAGTATAATGGGAAAAAGGCCTTATCCATCGAAATTTATAGCCTTGGCAATGAAGACCCCAGCGATGTGGCCGCTGCCACCATGCGCATTATGCAAAAGTATAATGAAATTATGCCCGGTGATTTGCGCCTTTATGAGCAAAAAAATATGGCAGAAGTGTATGAGCAGCGTAAAGAGCTCATGACGAAAAATGCTCTCATGGGTGTGGGCTTGGTATTTTTGTGCCTATCTATCTTTTTACGCCCTTCTTTAGCTTTTTGGGTGAGTCTTGGTATTCCTGTATCTGTATTGGGGGCTTTTTGGTTCTTTACGCCCTTTGGTATCAGCCTCAATGTTATTTCTATGTTTGCCTTTATCATTACCCTTGGCATTGTGGTGGATGATGCCATTGTGGTGGGGGAAAATGTGAGCGCTTGGCTAGAGCGCGGGGTGGAGCCGCTAGAAGCTGCCATTAAAGGCACCAAGGAAGTGGCAGGCCCGGTGACGTTCTCAGTGCTCACCAATATGATTTCTTTCATGCCCATGCTTTTTATACCCGGTACCATGGGTAAGGTGTGGATGGTTATTCCGCTTATTGTTATAGCCGTATTCATATGCTCGCTCATTGAATCTGTGTATGTATTGCCTGCTCACTTAAGCAAGTTAAAGCCGCGTACCGCCGAAGGTAATAGCTATGCCAAGAAAAAAGGTTCCATACTTACAGCGCCTTTTAGAGCCTTTTCTGCATGGCAGGAGCGCTTTAGTAATCGTTTCATGCACTTTGTGGAGCATTCTTTTGGCCCCTTTGTGGGACGAGTGCTGGAAAAACGTTATGTGACCGTGGCCACAGGGTTAGCCATTTTGTTCTTTACTGTGGGCTTTGTGGCTTCGGGGCGCATGGGCTTTGACCTTATGCCGCGCGTAGAGTCAGACTATGCCTTTGCGCAGGCTACTGTGCCTGCAGGTACTTCTCGGGCAGAGCTACATAGAGTGAAAAATGCCATGGTGGATTCTGCCAAGCAAGTGGTGGCTGCTCATGGCGGTGACGCTCTTTCCACCGGTATTCAAGCTGAGGTGCGCGATACAAAAATTATGATTTTTGTGCACTTGGTGGACCCTGATGTGCGCCCCATAAGCACAGAAGAGGTGACTAATTTATGGCGCGAAGCCACAGGCGTTATTCCCGGTGTGGAAAGCCTTGTGATGCAAGCTGACCGCGGCGGCCCAGGTAGTGGTAGCGGCTTAACGGTGCGTCTCTCGCATCGTGATACCGCTGTGCTTGAAAAGGCCGCGGAAGATTTAGGCAATATTCTTGCTACCTATAATGGTGTGGGCGATGTGGACTATGGCACTAGCCGTACCATGCGCCAATTTGACGTGCGTTTAACGCCCCTTGCAGAACGCTTAGGCTTTACGGCGCAAGAAGTTTCCAGTCAATTACGTTATGCTTTTGAAGGTGTGACGGCATTACGCCAACAGCGCGGTAATAGTGAAGTAACAGTACGTGTTCGCCTGCCCGAAGATGATCGCACCCGTGAGTCTACCTTTGAGGAGCTTGTATTGCGTACCCCTTCGGGGCAAGAGGTCTTGTTGCGAGATATAGCCGTTATTGAAGATGGACGTGCTGACTCCACCATTAAGCATACCAATGGGCGCCGTACCGCTGACGTAACAGCGAATATTACGCCGGCTTCAGCCACCGGCGCCATGATGACCGTGGTGAGTGAAGAAGTTATGCCAAGCTTTATGGCCGGCTATGATGGCCTTTCGTGGGAGTTTGGCGGGCGCCAAAGTGATATGGCAGATAGTACCATGGCCATGATGCTAGGTCTTGTGATGGCACTTTTGGGTATTTATGCCTTGCTTGCCATTCCCTTTAAAAGCTATACCCAGCCGCTCATCATTATGATGTCCATCCCCTTTGGTATTGTGGGCGCTGTGGCAGGGCATTTTATCATGGGGTATAGCTTAAGTGTTATTTCTCTTTTTGGTATAGTGGCGCTGTCTGGTGTGGTGGTCAATGACTCCTTGGTGCTCATTGACTTTGCTAATAAAGCCCGCTTGCAAGGTATGACGGCCTTTGAGGCGGTGCAACAAGCGGCGGTGCAAAGGGCAAGACCCATTTTGCTTACCACCCTCACCACTTTCCTTGGTCTTATGCCCATCATATTTGAAACGTCGCGTCAGGCAAAGTTCCTTATACCTGTGGCACTGTCCTTAGGCTTTGGTATTTTGTTTGCTACCTTTATTTGCTTACTCTTGGTGCCGGCTTTTTATCTGGTGCTGGAAGATGTGCAGGATTGGTTTAAGGCTAAATTTATGCAAAAAGCAGAGATTTAGGCTAAAAAATAGAGCTTTCTGGGGGGAAACCTTTTGTGAACAAAAGGTTGTTCCCCCAGACCCGCTCTGCTCTCGATTTGCGTAATTGCTCGTACCTCGCAAACGCAAACGGCTCCGCCGCCCGTCGGGTCGGCCTTTCCAAAAAACTTTCATTGCGGCGAGATATTATCCTTGTTTGAAGCTTTCTGGCGCATGCAAATTTTAAATTAATACTTTATTTGCGCCTCTTCTAAAGAATTTAATTTTATATATTAAATTCATATGCTCACCCTAGACTTTGTCAGCAATTTGTGCATTCATAAAAACACTTTCCCTTATTATCATTGCCATTAAATAGTACATTCGAAGCCAGAATATTGTGGCTATAGAAAGTTTTTGAAAGAGGGAGGGGGTGTG
>CAYJHH010000112.1:0-9613 GCA_964369995.1 uncultured Desulfovibrionaceae bacterium | reverse complement strand
AAAAAAAGGTTCTCCCCCCAGACCCCCCTTCCAAAAAACTTTAATTGCGGCAAGGCCTTACCTCTGAAAGTAAGTTTTTGGCGCAATGTAGTTTTTAAAATAATGCTTTATTTGTACTTTATTTGAGGTGTTTATAAAAAAATGAAGTTTAATTCGTAAAAATCAAAACCAAATTTTTATTCTAGGGTTTGTCAGCAATCTGTGGCGGGTGAAAAACCCGCCACAAGTAAAGTTTTTTGAAAGGGCGACCCAAGACTTCATGAAGAGCTTTTACCAAGCAGTCCCAATTTACGCAGATGAATCTCAAGGCAGGCTATGGCCGCCGGAGTTACACCGGAAATGCGCCCTGCCTTGCCCAAGGTATGCGGTTTAAGCTTACTGAGTTTTTCTTGCACTTCTGCCGAAAGCCCCGCCACTTCGCCATAGTTCAAATCTTGCGGAAGTTCTGTATTTTCCATGCGCGAGGCGCGTTGCACAAGCTGCTCTTGTCTTTGCAAATAGCCGGCATATTTAACTTGTGTTTGACTTTCCGTCAATACATCATGGGCATAATGGGTAAGGTCTGGGCATAGTGGCGCCAAGGTTTCCAGTGTCACGGCAGGGCGACGCAAAAGCTCTGCAAGACTGGCACCGCCATGGGGATTTTTTTCACCCACATGCGCCAAGGCCTCTCCCAATTCGGCACTGGGGCTAATGCGTGTTTTTTCTAAAAAGTCATTGAGCTTGGCCACCTGAGCGTATTTTTCCTGAAATTTTTGCCACTGATCGTCTTGCACAAGACCCAAGGCACGTCCCTTGGGGGTGAGGCGGGCATCGGCATTATTTTCACGCAGTAATAAACGGTGTTCTGCGCGTGAGGTAAACATACGATAGGGCTCAAGGGTGCCTAAGGTGACTAAGTCATCAATGAGCACAGCCATATAGGCTTCTTCACGCCCCAAAATAAAGGGGGCAAGACCTTTTATTTTGTTTGAGATATTAATGGCAGCCCATAGCCCCTGTGCGGCGGCTTCTTCATAACCGGAGGTACCGTTGATTTGCCCTGCATGCCAAAGTCCTTCAACCTTTCGAGTTTCTAAGGTGGGGTGCAATTGCACAGGGTTCACATAATCGTATTCAATGGCATAGCCGGGGCGCAGCATATGTGCGTTTTCAAGGCCGGGAATGGTGGCAATGAGCGCCAGCTGTACATCCAGTGGAAGCGAGGTGGACACGCCGTTCACATAGCATTCTGCACTGTGCACCCCTTCAGGTTCAATGAAAACTTGATGGCGTGCACGCTCGGGAAAGCGCGCAATTTTATCTTCAATGCTAGGGCAGTAACGAGCCCCTGTGCCTTGAATGACGCCAGTAAAAAGTGGAGAGCGGTCAAAGCCTGTGCGTATGACCTCATGGGTTTTGTCATTGGTCCATGTAATATAACAAGACACTTGCTCCAGCGGTGGCTTAGGCCCATGAAAGCTAAAACCTTCAATGAATTCTTCGCTCTTTTGCTCTTCCATTTGAGAAAAATCAATGGAAGAACGCCATAGACGCGGCGTGGTGCCGGTTTTAAGGCGCCCTGTTTCTAAACCTAAATCTTGTAAGGATTGGGTTAAGTGCGCTGTGGGGGCATCGCCAAGGCGACCACCTTGTAGCGAAGTCATGCCAATATGAATGCGTCCGCACAAAAATGTTCCTGTGGTAAGCAATACATGCTTTGCTTCAAAGGTAAGGCCAAGGTTTGTGCGTACACCGGTGATGCGGGCATCATTGTGGGTAAGGCCTTCCACAGTATCTTGCCAGATTTTCAGATTAGGAACGGCAAATAGACTGCGCTTTACCACACTCATATAGGCATCGCGATCCATTTGCGCTCGCGTGGCGCGCACAGCAGGCCCTTTGCTGGTATTTAAAATACGAAATTGAATACCGCCGGCATCGGCCCAAAGCCCCATCATGCCGCCTAGGGCGTCAATTTCGCGTACCATATGGCCTTTGGCAAGACCGCCAATGGCTGGATTACAAGACAAATGCCCTATGCGATCAATATTACCGGTGATGAGTAAGGTGGAGTGTCCAAGACGAGCTAATGCATGGGCAGCTTCGCACCCTGCATGGCCTGCACCTACCACAATGACATCAAAGTGTGCGTTCATAAATAGACCTTAACTGTGAAAAAGCAAAAGGACGGTAAGCTTGTTTTGTATTGCTACAAAACGAGCCGCCCGCCCTAAAATTTTTTGCAGTCTGCTTAAAGCAAAGAGACTACTTGCGACCCTTGGCAGCGCGCTTAGAAGCCTTAAGGGGGTTAACCTTAGCAGCTTTGGCAGCAGCAACTTTTACGTGGGTCGAGAAATTACATCGTCCGCCTACCCATTTACGAGCAGGAGTAGGGTAAGTAGAGCAAAAGCTTTCGCCTTCGAATTCACGAATGCGACCGCAGCCTTCACATTGTTCTACAACTGGGGAAAGTGTGAAGCCATTAAGTGCTACACCTTCAGCGGTTTTTACGGCATTTTCTAAAGTGGCCATTATAGTCCTCCGGTGCGCCAAGTGTGACGCAAAATTTCTTTTTGGGAAGCCAAGTTTACGCAAAATAATTTGCTTGTCAAGTAGAAATACTTAAGAAAAAAGGACTTCAAGAGCTTAGCGTTCTTGCCCCCATTTTTCGGCAAATACTTTTGCCTCCACAAAGGTGTCACGGCTTTTAAACTCCTGAGCAGGATAACCGCATACCACAATGCCAAGCACTTCTGCATGTTCTGGTAGGCTAAAATATTCTTTAAAGGCGGCGGCTCTTTCTTTATCGGGGGTAACGCCTGTCCATACGGTGCCAATGCCAAGGTCACGGGCGGCCAGTAAGATGTTTTGTATGGCTGCTGAGCCATCTTGCACCCAATAGCCGGGGTATTTTTCTGCTTGTAAATCTGCACATACCACAAGGCATACGGAACTTTCCTTAGCCATTTGCGCATAAGGATTGGTGGCGGCTATGGCTTCTAAGCTTTGGGGGTCGCGCACCACAATAAAACGCCAAGGCTGCGCATTGCCGGCACTGGGGGCAGCCATGGCAGCTTGCAAAAGGGTGTTAACTTCTTCTTCAGTGACGGCTTTGTCCGTAAATTTACGAATGCTGCGGCGGGTAAAAATGGCATCTAAGGTTTGCATGCTTATTTCCTTATATTACTTGTTATGCGCGCATATCAGTAACGCGTTTAGATTTTCCAAAGGTACGGGGTAAGGTGGCATTATTCACCACATACACCTGAACTCGAGCTTGTAAGGCTTTATGCAATCTTTTGCTGACAGCATCAGCCAGATGGCTATCACCATCACTGGAAGCGCTTTCATGGCGCTCGACGCTCAGCTTCATATGGTCCAGAGAATTTGCATCGCGCGAAAGCTCAATGTGATACTCACCGCCAAGCTCAGGAAAGCTTCCGATAACATCCATGAGTTGTCCAGGGTAAATATTTACCCCGCGGAAGATAATCATATCATCGCTGCGTCCTAAAATTTTATCATGACGTGGTATGGCGCGGCCGCAACCACATACGCCGGGAATAAAGCGCGATAAATCGCGGGTGCGATACCGAATGAGCGGGCTGGCTTCTTTATGTAAACTGGTAACCACCATTTCTCCCACTTCACCTTCTGCCACAGGCTCTAAGGTTTCGGGGTTAAGAATTTCCATATAAAAAAGATCGGCCCAATAATGCAAGCCTTGGTGAGCATCACATTCAATGGCGGTGCCAGGACCGTACATTTCCGTCATGCCGGCAATGTCATAACTGCCTTCAAGGCCAAGTTTGCTCTCAATGGCTTGACGCATTTTTTCACTACGCGTTTCTGCACCGCAAATGACTTTGCGCAAATTGATTTTATCTTTGAGCCCATGACGCTCCACCTCTTCGGCCACCAAAAGAGCCATGGAGGACGTGGCGCCAAGGCAGGTACTTTGCATATCTTGCAAAAGTTGAATATGCATTTCCATATTACCTGGCCCCACAGGAATGGTGAGGGCGCCCAGAGCTTCTGCACCTAGCTGAAAGCCGGCGCCGGCTGTCCATAGGCCATAGCCCACAGCCACCTGCACTCTGTCCATGGGCGTAAGTCCGGCCATGGTGTAGCAACGCGCCATTTGCGCATTGAAGGTATTAATATCGTTTTGCGTATAGGCTAAAATTTTGCGCTTGCCTGTGGTGCCGGAAGAAGCATGAATGCGCACCACATCTTTTTCGGCAACGCTGAGTAAAGGGAGGGGGTAGCCCTCACGTAAATCTTCCACCGAGGTAAAGGGCAGTTTGCGAACATCCTCAAGGCTTTGTATGTCTTCTGCTTGAATATTTCCAAGTTTAGCTTTGTATTGCGGCGAGTTAAGGGCTCTTTTGAGGCTTTGGCGAATGCCGCGTATTTGATAGGCCTCAAGGGATGTACCTTCATGCGCCAGATGGTCTAAGTCCTGAAGGCTGTTTGAAAAAGTGTTGATATTATTCATATATTCCTCAAAATCTCTTCCTGTGTAGGGATTGCTTTTTAAGCAAGAAAAAGGTACACAGCATTTTTGGAGACAGTCAATTAAGGGATGTCACTCCTTTTATGCGCACTCCAAAGCAAAGATCCTTGTATGGTTCTGTAGCAGTGTGCCAAACTCTATTGTCTATGAGCCTTAGCAGTTTTTCTCTCTTTTGGAAAGCATACTGTATACGAAAAATAGAAATTTGTTTTGTTACTGTATAAGCAAAGGAGTTATCGTGCGTATACTTGTCATTGGTTCTGGCGGCAGAGAACATGCTCTTGTATGGAAATTGAGTCAAAGTCCTACGGTAAAAGAAATTTTTGTGGCACCTGGCAATGGTGGAACGGCTTTAGAAAAAGTAAAGCATGTACCCATTGCTGTGGAAGAGATCACTTCCTTGGTGCGCTTTGCCCAAGAAAATAAGATTCAATTGGTGGTGCCTGGCCCTGAGCTTCCTTTAACTCTTGGCATTGTAGATGCCATGAATGCTGTGGGTATTGCCTGTTTTGGTCCGGATAAATATTGCGCTCAGCTAGAAGGCAGTAAGTCTTTTGCCAAGGGTGTCATGGTAAAGGGCAATGTACCGTGTGCTTCCGGTGCGCATTTTAGTAATCATGCTGCTGCTGTGGCCTATGTAAAAGAAAAAGGCGCCCCTGTGGTGATTAAGGCCGATGGCCTTGCTGCCGGCAAGGGCGTGGTGGTGGCACAAACGCAAGAAGAAGCCATTGCTGCTTTATATTCCATCATGGTGGATAAGCAACACGGTGCTGCCGGCGCCGCTGTGGTCATTGAAGAATGCCTCGTGGGCGAAGAAGTTTCTTTCTTATGTTTTTGTGATGGCAAGCATGCAGTGGCTCTGCCTTCGGCTCAAGATCATAAAGCCATTTTTGACGGCGACAAAGGCCCCAACACCGGCGGTATGGGAGCCTATTCTCCCGCACCTATTTTGCAAAACAATCGCTATCAAGAAATGCTTGAAGTGGCCATTTTACCCATTTTGGAAGTGCTGGGTTCTTCCAAGCATCCCTTCAAGGGCATATTATATGCCGGCCTTATGATGACGCCCAATGGCCCTAAGGTGCTGGAATATAATACGCGCTTTGGTGACCCTGAGTGCCAAGCCTTACTTATGCGCCTAAAAACGCCCCTTGATGTAATCATGAATGCTTGTGTAAAGGGTAATCTTGACAGCATTAAGATTGAATACAGCAATGATGTGGCTGTGGGCGTGGTACTGGCTTCTGAGGGCTATCCTGAAAGTTATTCCAAAGGCATGGAAATTACCGGTATTGAAGACGCAGAAGCTATGGATAATGTGAAGGTTTTCCATAGCGGAACCTATATGGAAGACGGTAAAATTTATGCCAATGGCGGGCGCGTTTTGTGCGTAACAGCTCTTGGGCATGACCTTGAAGCTGCGCAAAGCAGAGCCTATGCTGCCATGGAAAAAATCTCCATGGATAAAGGCTATTACCGTAAAGACATTGCCTCCAAAGGCATTAAACGTTTACAAGGATAAGACTATGGCTAAAGTAGCAATTTTCATGGGCTCCATTTCTGATGAGCCTCAAATCAGCCCCTGCGCTGACATTTTAAAAAAATTGGATATTCCCTTTGTGTTCACCGTCACCTCTGCACATCGCACTCCTGAGCGCACAGAAAAATTGGTGGATGACTTAGAAAAAGACGGCGTACAAGTGTTCATTTGCGCTGCCGGCATGGCTGCACACTTGGCCGGCGCTGTGGCAGCACGCACCATCAAGCCTGTCATAGGTATTCCTGTGTCCGGCGGGCCTTTGGCCGGCATGGATGCCTTATTTGCCACGGTGCAAATGCCTCCTGGATTCCCTGTGGCCACAGTGGCCACCGATAAAGCCGGCGCACGCAATGCCGCTTGGCTTGCCGCACAAATCCTTTCTTTGCAAGACCCAAGCCTTGTGGAAAAAATTAAGGCTGCCCGTCAGCAATTTAAAGATGATGTGGAAAAAGTAGGCGCTGAAGTGATGCAAAAGTATCAATAAAGGCTGTAGCTAGCAGTGTTTTTGTGGGAGGAGATCTGTAAAAGGTTTTCTCCCATTTTTTTCCATAAAAAAGAGGGAAAATCTTTGACGGATTTTCCCTCTTCAAAATTTTGAGAGTGCCAACTCTGAATATATCTTAGATGCTATCAGGTAAGGAATTTATATCTTGTTGCATCATGAGGGGAATGCGTTCTTCGGCATTGTATTCAAACATAACAGCGGTGCCAAAGCAGGAGAAATACTTACTACCATCAGGGTGAAAAGCCACGTTTTCAGAGTAACCCACAATGGCCTGTGCTCCCTTACCAATGGCGCGGCTTGCCATACCAAAGAAGGCTTCTTCAGAATCATATCCACGGCAACACACAAGGCCAAGAACTTTTAAAATTTTGCGGCCTTCCACTTGATGGGTAGTTACCACAGGAAAACGACCGGAAAGGAAAATTTCTTTAGCGCGTGTATTATTGGAGTTGGGCGCAGGGCGCTCTTCTGTCTTTTTTTTCTTCTTTGAATTTTCACCGAGTAAAAATAGCATGGCAACCTCCTAAGATATACTTTATTGCTAGCACAAGGCGTGCCAAAAATAATTTTATCTATAAAATAAATATCTTGCCATGCGCTCTTTTTACCCTAGGCAATTTTTTGACGAGGATTCACGATTAAAAAGAGCGTATTTTTCCGCATATGAGTAGGGTTTTAGGCTATGGTGTCAGGCTTTTGGCATGAAGGTGCTCTTATAAATTCTGGAGCTTTTTCCACAAATCTTGCGCTTTCTTTTTTCCAATACCTTTAATGGTGGCGAGGTCTTCTTGACTGGCAGCGCGCATGGCGTCGGTATTTTCAAAGGCGTCCCACAATAAGCGGGCCGTATGCGGGCCAATGCCGGGTATACGCATGAGCTCTCCGGAAAGAGCTGCATTGCCGCGGGCTTGGCGATGCCTGCCAATGGCATAACGGTGGGTGCAATCCCTTATATGTTGCAAGAAAAGTAATTCCGGCGAACCGGCACGCAAAGGAAGGGGATTAGAGCGCCCGGGAAGAAAAATTCTATCTTCTATATTACCTGCGCGGCGGTCGGCATGGCCTTGTTCATCGCGAGCCTTGGCTATGGCGGCCAGAGCAAAAAGGCCTTCTTGCCCCTGTTCTTGCAAAGCGCGTAACACCGCTGAAAGCTGGCCTTTGCCACCATCTATGAGCAATACATCCGGCCATGGGGGGCCAGATTCTAATCGGCGCCCTACCCATGCGGCCAATGTGGCATAATCATCGCTGGTGCCATCGGGCATGGCGTATTGTCTGTAGGCTGAGGTATTGGCCTTACCGCCTTCAAATACCACCATACCCACCCGCGTTTGCATGCCGGAGGTGTGAGAAACGTCCACACATTCAATGCGCTGAGGCGGTGTGCTGAGGTGCAAGGCTGCGGCAAGGCGCTCTTCTATGGGTTGCTCCCTGTGGCGGCGGCCTTCTTCTCGGGCATTGGTGGCGGCCATATCTACCAAAGCATTTTCTTCTGCATTGCGAGCAGCCACAATGCGCACGCTACCTTGGCGCATGTCTGTGAGGCTTTGTTCCAGAGCGTGGAACATATGTTCTTGCTCTTGTTTATCGGTAGCATTTTGATTGTCATTGACATTTGAAATTATGTTTTGGCTTTCAGCTTGGGGAATCCAAGGCAAAACAATGGTGGGGGGCGGGCTTATGGTGCCATAAAATTGTGCCAAAAAGGAGAGCAAAAGTTCTGGGGTGTCGTCAAAATCTAGGGAAGGCCAAAAGAAATTGCGGCCATCCATAAGTACGCCGCCGCGCACAAAGAGTATGCCAAGAGCCATGCCTTTTTCTGCACAGCTCAGTCCCACAATATCCATATCTGTGCCGCCGGGTATGACTACAGCTTGTTTTTCCACCGTGCGTTGCACGGCGTGTAATTGATCGCGTAATGCGGCGGCCTTTTCAAATTCCAAGGCTTCAGAAGCGGCAAGCATCTCTTGCTCAATACTATGTAAGAGAGCCTCGGAGCGCCCAGATAAAAGCTCACGCACTTTTTGCACGCCTTCGTTATATTCAGAGGGGGTAATGTACTCCATGCAAGGAGCGGGGCATTGATTCATGAAATGGTAGAGGCAAGGGCGCACTCTATTGCGCATGGCTTTATCACTACAGCGGCGTAAAGGAAAAGCTTTGTGAATGATTTTCCATGTTTCGCGCGCGGCCAAGGTGGAGGTAAAGGGTCCGTAATATTGGGCTTTATCGCGTAAATTTTTGTGGGTATTGCGTACAATTTCAAGGCGCGGGAAGTGGTGGCGCGTAGAAATTTTAAACAAAATGTACTGTTTATCATCGCGCAATACTATATTGTAATGCGGCCTGTGCTTTTTAATAAGGCTTGCTTCTAGTAGTAGAGCTTCTTTTTCTGTGGTGGTGGACAGTGTTTCAAGGCTCACTGCATGGCGAATCATGGCTTGGGTTTTAGCGGGTAGGCCTTCTTCTCGAAAATAAGAAAGAATGCGTTTGCGTAACACTCGAGCCTTGCCCACATAGATAATGCGTCCAAGGGCGTTTTTATACAGGTACACGCCGGGTGTAAGGGGAAGAGAAGAAGGAAGAGGCTTTTGCATGGCGCTAGTATAATCATGTGCAGCGGGATGTCAAAGGTGGGCTGTGTGCTGTGTGTGGAGAGAGGATGTTTAGGATGGAAGGGAAGCTAAGGTGGTAGTGGGGGGGATGGCTGGCGTGATGGGCGTATGCTTTTACATACTTTCTCCAAAATTTCTCTTTTTTGCGCTCGCGTCATCATCGATTAAAAAATGAACGCGCGTACTTAGTTAATGCTTAAAAACGTGTTTCCACTCGTTTTTAAGAAAGGCACGCCTGCTCCAAATACCCCTTCGGGGCCACCGGAAGTAAATTCCGGCTTATTTTACGCGCGGCAAGCCATGCCAAGGGCATGTCTTGAGTAGTCGACATCTGAAAAAAGCATTTCTTATGTCTAAAGATTGCCAGAAAACGTATTCCATACGTTTATTTCTGGCAATCTTTATTACGTTATTTGATTTATAAGTTCTATTTTTACTGATAGTTAAGTTGTTTT
>CAYJHH010000111.1:0-9980 GCA_964369995.1 uncultured Desulfovibrionaceae bacterium | reverse complement strand
AACTCTTTTTCACGTGCTTCCATATGAACTCTCCTCGGTTAAAAGTTTTAGAAAAAATTAAGTAATATAAAAAGCCCTTAGGAGCATTTTACTAAAAACTACACCTTATACTAAGGTGTTGGCGTATTGCACTAATGAGCGTATTACAATTCTATCTATTAATTCAATACAAAGCAATACAATAATGGGAGAGAAGTCTATGCCACTTGTATAAGTAAAAGGCAACACTTTTCGTATACGATAATAGACAGGTTCTGTAAGTGTACGCAAGGTGCGCACTATGGGATTATAGGGGTCAGGGCGTACCCAAGTGAGCAGGGCAGAAATAACTACCACCCAAAAATACACTTGTAAAAGGCCGCCTAATACAAGAGCAATGCCGCTTAAGGTGTTGGATAATATTATCATTTTTTCCTCGTATGTCTAAGTTTACGCTAAGCTATATGTGCGCTTAGCACTTGTTGTAATGCTTTAAAACTACCAATGTTTAGCGTGGCGTCAAGCTTTTCGTTATCATAGGCCACAAAAGCCACCCCAGCCGCCGCCGCTGCTTGTTGGTCATTCATGCTATCTCCCACAAACATAACATCTTTTTTTTCTAACTTCCATGCTTCTAAAATAGTGAAAATGCCTTCGGGATGAGGCTTGGGTTGCACTATAGATGCTGTGACTATGGGGGAGAATTTTGTCAAAAAGGTAAATTTATCTACCACATATTGCATGCCATTGGCACGATTGGTATGCACGGCGCAGCGAATGTTATTTTCCTGAAGCCACAGGGCAAACTCTTCAAAATATTCGTTTAACTCTACCAAGGGCATGATGTCACGCTTGTAGCTTACGGCATGTGTGCGCACCTGTTGCAGTTGTGGCTGTAAATGCTTGGGGATAATGTATTCTAAGGCTTGATCCACCGTGGACATGAAGGTATAGGCTATTTGCTCTTGCGTTAAGGGGGGTAAGTTAAAGGCTTGCAATATTTTATTATAATATATGCAATTGGCTTTCATGGAATTAATGATAACTCCATCGCAATCAAAAATAACTCCCTGTATTTGGGAAGGCAAACTTGTAATGGCAGCCATAATTAATCCTTAATGATAAAGCAGTGTAAACTTTTTTCTAGCCAAGGTGCAGCATCTTGAGCCACTTTTTTGGAAAGCAATTGCGCAATACTCACGGTGCATTCAAAACCTTCCCCTGCATGACCTATTTTTTCTTTGCTTTGAGCGCTTAAGCTTTGTAGTGCAAAAGTATCACGATGTTCCATAATGTAGTCAATCATGTCGGGGTGGTTGATAATAACCTCACTGTGCGGGGTCAAAAACACCGCCATATTTTCCAGCACCAAGCGCCATGGGGGCAGGGCAAAGGTATCTGTGGAAAGGATGTTTTGAATTTCTTCAAGTCCGGAAAGCGTTTCATCCTTTTCCGTGCCAAGGGCGGAAAGAAGACCAGCAGCGCCCAGGGTATAATTTTCAGTGAGATTTTGTATTTCAAGCAAATGCTCTTCCATAAGCCATGCCCAGAGCAGTATTTTTTGGGCTTGGCGTCGCTCGTGAATACTTGGTTCATTAAGCTGGCTAGGCTCTTGCCCGGTGCGAATGAAGTTTTCTAAATCATCTTGTTCTTGAGCTTTTTCAAGCTCGCGCCGTGTTTTTTGCGGATGCATGAAAGCTTGTAATGGTACGCCAGAAAGGGCGGCTTCACCCATGCTTTGAATGTCTTTGAGGCAAACAGCGGCTTCTTTGGGTGAAAAGGCGTAGCCTTCAGGGGTAAAGTAGGCATGGGACGCAGCTGTGGCACCATGTGGAATGCCTGGGCAAAAGGCGTGTGCTTGTGGTGGATGGCATGGAAGGATATGTGCCATATCTTTGTGTAAAAGAGGTAGATACAACAAGGGTTGTGCTAGGGTCATAAAGTCTCCTAAAGCCGTATGCTGGGGATAAGGACAAGCCTTCCAGTGTCACTATAAACACAGATGCGTAAGAAATCAATCCTTGGCAGCTTGTTGTAAGTTATGAGGTGTATGGAAAAAGTAAGAAATTTGGTAAAATTTTTTGAAATACAATGCACCCTTTTCCCTCAAAGAAATGGAAAGTAAAAAATAGAAAATAAAAGAGTAAAAAGTAAAAAAAAGCGGAAAAACAACAAGGTAAAAGTTGTAAGAGCTATACTTTGTGACTCTTCCCCTTGACCTTAGGCTTTGGCCTGCGTATATAGAGGAAATCGCTTGATACTATTTGGAGGTCATATGTTTGGGTTTGGTACTCAAGAAATTTTAATTATTCTCGTGATAGCCTTGGTTGTATTTGGGGCACCTAAGTTGCCGGAAATAGGTAATGGGCTAGGAAAGGCCATTCGAAATTTCAAGCGTGCTTCCACCGAACCTGATGAAGTGGACATTACCCCTAAAGACAAGAAAGAAAATAACGATAAGCCACAAGCTTAATTAACGATTTAGCCACAGGAGAATGACACATGGTAGTAGAACAGATCTCGATTTTTCTGGAAAATAAGGCCGGACGTCTTGCTGAGGTAACTCGTGCTTTAAGCGATGCAGATATTAGCATTCGCGCTCTATCTTTGGCAGATACGTCAGACTTTGGTATTTTGCGTATTATTGTACAAGACCATGAAAAAGCAAAAAACATTTTAAAAGAGAAGGGTTTCACCACAGGCCGCACCACGGTGGTGGCTGTGGAAGTGGAAGATAAACCAGGTGGTCTCAATAATATTTTGGAAATACTTGCTGAGAATAGTATCAATGTGGAATATATGTATAATTTTGTGCAAAAAGATACGCAAAATGCTACCATGATTTTCCGCTTTGATAAGGCAGAAAAAGCCGTGGAAGCTTTAACTGCCAATGGTATTGCTATTATTTCTGCTGAAAGATTATGCAATTAAATAAAAAATAACAGCGTATGAAAACCTGTCGAACTTTCGGCAGGTTTTTTTATGGTATATGTATGGAAAAAAAGTTTTTATCTCCTTTTTTGCAGGCCTATAAGGTGCGCACCTGTATTCCACTACAAGGGGAGGGGGCAGCCACGGGCGCGGCACTTGGGGCGCCTTTGCTGCGTATGGATAATGCTCTTATTCTGGTACACAGGGGGGGAGAAAAGGATGGCTGTATTCATTCCATTCAGGCTTATTCTCCCAAACATTTGCCTGCGGGCCTTTGCGCCAAAGATGTGCATGACCTTGGCGAGGGGACGCTGGTACCGGCGGCCATAAATGCACATACCCATACACAATTGGCACATCTTGCAGGACGCACCACCTGGCATGAAGGTTTTGTGCCTTGGCTCAAAAGTTTGATTTCTTTATTGTCCTTACCGTATGATGCGCAAAAAATTACTCAAGCGGTGCAAACCATGCAGCGCACAGGTACAGGCTATTTTGCCGATTATGGCCATACGGGTTTAGCCATGGTGGCACAATCGGCACAGGATGCAGGACTTGAAGGCATCTTTTTGGCGGAATGGTTGGGCTTTGAAGAAGAATTTGTTGCCATGCCTTGGCAAACACAAGAGGCGCTTCCCACGAGAGTGCGTGCTTCTTTTACCCATATGTCCACTGAGGCTCAGGCGCATTGTATCCCTTGTGGACATGCTCTGTACTCCACGGCGCCGCAAGTTTTACAGGGGGCGCATGCTTGGTGCTCAGCGCAAGCATGGCCGCATAAAAGACCATTTGCCTTGCATCTGGCAGAATTTCCGGAAGAGGTGCAAGCCTTAAGTCACGGCGAGGGGGCTTTGGTGGAGCTGTTTCGCGGTATGGTTTTGCCGCAAGAGTGGCAAGCTCCCGGCATGCATCCTGTGGATTATGCGGGTGCGCTTGGTTTATTGACTGAAAATACTTTGGCAGTGCATGGCGTGCATTGTGAGGCTAAACATAGACAGCGTATGCAAGAGGCGGGGCTGTGGCTTTGCCTTTGTCCGCGCTCCAATGCCTACTTACGTGTGGGAACGGCGCCTGTGGAGCATTATGTGCGGGAAGGGATGCGTTTGTGCTTGGGAACGGATGGTTTGTCTTCCAATACTGATGTGGATGTGTGGCAAGAAGCTGTGTATTTACAAGAGCATTTTCAGCTTCCGGCGCAAGCTCTTTTGCGCATGCTAACGGTCAATGGCGCCCATGCACTGGGCGTGCAAAATCAATATAAAAATAGCACGGGCTTTGGGACATTAGAGGCAGGAAAGAAAGCTTTATGGACTTTTTTACCTGATGTTTTGCAAAATTAAAAAATAAAGTATTTGCTCTTGCCTAGTGAGACAAGAGTGTGTATTCTTATGTTGTATACATTGAACTACTCATCATGTATGTGTTGAAGTGTACTTCTATGGACCTTGTACTAGGTTAAAAAATATTCCCTACGCTGGAGGATGTAAATGGCACCAGAAATTTTAAATTGGCAAGATGGCGTGGCACGTGTTGTGAATAACCGTGGCTTGTATGCAAAGCTCCTTGGACGTTTTGCAGATAGCCTTGCCGATGCTCCTGACAAGATTGCAGCAGCTGTGGCCGCTGGTAATATGGAAGATGCTCAAATGCAAGCGCACACTGTGAAGGGTACCGCCGCAAATCTTGGTGCTGAAGTTCTTGCAGAAGCTGGTAAAGACCTTGAAGCTGCCATTAAAGACGGTGGCGCCATTGAGCCTGCCATTGAAGAGTTGCGTAAGGTTTTGGTGGATACCTTAGCTGCCATGCGTGCTTTTGAAGCATAATTTTTAAAAGATTTTTACAAAGCTTTTCTTGCTTTGTTTTTCTTTCAAAAAAACCCTGTGCTTGCATGGGGTTTTTTTGTAAGGGATCAATTCTCTCCTACGTTTTTTCTAAGAGCAGCCAACTTGGCTGTGTCATTTCTTGCTTTTCTTGTCTTAGCTGTAATTGAGCTTTTCATGTTTGTTTGTATGGTGATTGTGCCTGTATAAGGCATGGCGAAACAATGGCTTTGCTTTTTGTTTTTTCCCCTGTCAAAACTATGTAATTGTAAACTCTAAGCCGCAAAAAAAAGTGCTTTTAAAGCAGTGATATTCTTTGTAAAGCCCATAGGCTTTGTTCAAAGTGCATAATTATGCTGGATTTTTTCTCTGTGTCAGTGTATTGACACATGGAAGAATTATGTTTTTTTGTGGTGTTTTGGAAGACAGGGTACGCCATTTTATGCGCGGTCTTAGTCTAGGTTCTGAGGAGATGGTATGGATTGGCAAAAAAGTGGTATAATAGGGCAAAGCGGTTCTTTAGCAGAGGTTTTTCGCGTGCTAAAGAAGGTTGCCCCCACGGACAGTACGGTACTTGTGACGGGAGAATCCGGCACGGGGAAAGAACTGTTGGTACGTGCGCTGCATAGTTTTAGCGAGCGCGCCGAAATGCCCTTTGTACCCATCAATTGTGGCGCCATTCCCAAAGAACTTTTAGAATCAGAACTTTTTGGTCACGAAAAAGGTGCCTTTACCCATGCCATTCGTACGCGCTCCGGACGTTTTGAAATGGCCGATGGCGGCACTATTTTCCTGGATGAAATTGGTGAAATGGACTTGAGCCTACAAGTGAAAATTTTACGGGTTTTGCAGGAAAAAGAAATTGAAAGGGTGGGCGGTACTGGAATAAAAAAGGTGGATGTACGCATTGTCGCTGCCACCAATCGAGACCTTGAAAGTGAAGTGGCCGCTGGACGCTTTAGAGAAGATTTATACTACCGGCTTAATGTTATTCCCTTACATTTACCCCCATTACGTGAAAGAGCTGGCGATGTGCTGCTCTTGGTACAACACTTTTTGCAGCGTTTTTGTGATAAGAAAAAACGTGATTTACTTCACCTCACATCGCTTACAGCGCGTATTTTTTTGGCCTATCCTTGGCCGGGTAATGTGCGGGAACTTGAAAATTTCATGGAACGCCTCAGTATTTTAGCCGACGGTCCGCAGATTGAATTGGAGGATTTACCACAAAAAATCTTAGATGCGGTGGGGCCATTGGAGGATTTGCCACAAGAATTTGCAGGCGTTCAGTGGCAAGATTTTCTTCAGGGTGGGCAAGGTGCAAGTGCAAGGCAAGGCGCTGCGCCTGATCAGCAAGAATTAAGCGAAGGTATAGATGGGCAAGCCGCCAGCACAGTGGCGGGAGCACAAGAGGGGGGGCAGACTTTTGTTTGGCCAACCTTAGCAGAACTTGATAAATATAATATGGGTTTAAAAGAATTTCTAGATGCCATAGAAGATCGCTTGCTCGATGAGGCCATGGTGAAATCAGATGGGGTGAAAAATCAAGCGGCAGAGCTTTTAGGAGTGAAACGCACCACGCTTATTGAGAAATTAAAGAAAAAAGGTATGTAATTTTTTAAGAAACACGGCAGAAAATTGGCAAGAATTTGGAACAAAAATTGCACTAAAATTACTATGCGCTATACCACTGACGCCGGAAAACGGCCCCTCCTTTCCACGTTGCGTACAACGTTTTTGCTAGCTTCCTTGCTATGGACGCCATGCTCTGCTTTGGCGCAAGATGCACAGTGGCAATGGAAGGATGAAGGAGGGCGCGAGCGTATTACCATTGACCTTGCCACGGCTGTACCGTCTACGGCGCCTTTGCAGGTGAAGCGTAATGGCTTGCATTCCGTATTAGTTCCGGCGCAAGGGGGAACAGCAGGTTTTGCTTTGCAAGGGCAGGCCCCCTCGGCTCAAAGCTTGGTGGGCAATATTAGCCAGGGTGATGGCGGCTTAGAAGTGCAGCTCAAAAACTCTGCCTTTGGTTTTTTAGTGACACAGCCAAGTGCTAATCAAATTATCATTGATGTTTTTTCTGATCCTTTGGGAGCGCGCTGGAGAGCGGATGGAAGCTTAGCCCCTGTGGGTACCAAGGCTCAAAGTAAAACTGTGCCAGCGCCTGTGCCAAAAAATCCTGTTGCAGAGCCTCCGTCTCAATCTGCGCCCGCCTCTTCATCCAAATCTTCTGACACTTCAGAATCTACAAATGTAGAGCAAGTTTCACCCGAGGCGGCGGTGGAAGTGGTGCCGGTGCAAGATTCTACGGTGGCTGCCACTGTAGCTGCCACTGTACCTGCTTCTCAAGACGCAGCTTCTCAAGGCGCTGCTTCTGCGCGTGATGAAGAGAAAGCACAAAGCGCGAAAGCAGTACAAGAAACATCTGCGGCTGAGCAAGAGCGTGTTGCGCCTTCTGATAACAAAGAAGAGCAAAAAACACTGGCTACAGCTCAGTCAGATATTGCATCAAGAGCGTCTGAGGCAAAAGCGCCTGATGCAAAAGATCAAGCTACAAAGCCCCAAGAAACAACAGCATCTGAAGCAACAGCATCTGAAGCAACAACATCTGAGGCAACAACATCTGGGGCATCTGCTTCGGATGATGCCACCACAAAGACTATGTCTGATACAGACAGTACTCTTGTTCCTGAAGCTGGGCAAAGTTTGGCCGATGAAGCCAAACCCACAGATGAGGCCGCCGAGCCAATTGATACTGGCGAGGCTGTTGCAACCGTTGAGCCTGTTGAGACTGGCGAATCCGTCGAAACTGGCGAGACGAAAGAACGCGCAACCATCATCAGCCCGCAACAGGTACAATCCTCAGTTAATTTTTCCGGCCCTGAATATTGGCCAGAAGAAGAAGGCATTGCCACCTCCTTAAGTGGCGACGCAACAAGCGCATCTGTTTCCGGTGGAAGCATTGGTGCTGGCAATGTGAGTGGCGCCGGTGCAGGAGCAAGCACTGAAAGCGCTTCTGCCTCTTCTGCTGCTTTAGAGGGAGCTTCTTCTGGTGCAGATGCGGAAAATGCTGAAGCGCAGCAAGGTATGGATGTGGTGCAAAGCATTGACCCTGCCACCAAGCCCGAAACGGCGGAAGTTGCCGTGGAAGAACGTCCTGTCATTTATCAAGATGAAGAGGGCAATGAAGTTCCCAAGCCGCCTGTGCTAGAAGATGTGTATGCCGAAGCCATGAAGCTTATGAATGAGGCTAAGTATAAAGATGCTTTGCCCCTGCTTGAGCAATTACTCACCATGCCCGATATGAAACCGGAAATGCGTGAGCAAGTGCTTTATTATCGTAGCGATGCTGTGGATGCCATATACACAGGTAAGCCTTTTGAAGGTTTTGAAGATATTGTGCAGGCTACCAATGAAGCCATGAATGCTAATTTGCGCTCCACCCGTGTGCCTGATGCTTTACGCCGTTTGGGCATGGCCAATTTGAACGTGGGAAATATAGCAGAAGCTGAGGGCTATTTTAGAGCTTTACGTCGCCGTTATCCCTATGATTCTGGCGTGCCTGTGGACTTTCACTCCCTTGGTAAGGCAAAAATGGGCAAAGGCTTATTTGCTGAGGCTGAAGAAATTTTCCGTGATATTTTGCAAGAATATCCTGATTCGCCTGCCGTGAAAGATGGCACTATTTCCTTGGTGCAAGCTTTAGCCGGGCAGAAAAAGTATGATGAAGCCTTGGTGTATGCGGACTTTGCCGATAAGCGCTGGGCGCGGTATTATATTGATGCTCCAGACTATTTACTCACCTTGGCTGATATTGATTATAATCTTGGAAAGAAAAATGCTGCCTTGCAAAAGTATTGGCTTTTGTACAACCTTTTGCCCACCGACGAAAATAGTCCCAATGTTTTGACACGTATTGGGGATTTGTATTTTGAATTGCAGCACCCCTCTTCGGCTTTGGAAGTTTTTACCGATGTGTATGAGCGTTTTACTGATACGGACGCAGGCGCTTTGGCTTTATTACGTTTATCGGAAAAAGGCCGCTTTGATAGCCCTGTAAATATGCCGGAAATGTTTGGCGTTTTTGAAAACCCCGGTGAACCTTTGCCACAAGTGACCTATCAAGATTTGTACGCGCAGCGCCCCACAGATGCTCGCTCCATTACCGCGTTATTGAAATACGCTTTATGGCAATTGTGGGATAAACAATATGCAGAATCCATGGGAACGGCGGCGGATTTCATAGATTTGTATCCGGAAAATCCTGATGTGGAAGTGGCACGAGATGTCATCATGCGCGGCTTCATGGCCGATTTAAAGAATTCTCTTTTGGAAGAAAATTACGGCCGTATTTTAACCCTTTGGAATGGTTTTCCCTTGGTGCGAGAGCGCTATGGTGACATAGATCCTGATTTACGCAATGCATTGGCACGCGGCTATTTGGAACGCGGAGAAGATACCAAGGCCATGGAACTATTTGCGGAATTTTTACAAACGCCTAAGCATCCGCAATACAGCGACCCCACCTTTGCCCTGTATTTTAATAAATATCTTGAGACAGGCAATTGGAATGCCATGCTTGATTTGGGCGAATTGGTGAAAGATTGGGACATGACTCCCGCCATGCGTGGACAATTGGATTATGCCATGGCTCTTTCTGCCGAAAATTTGGGTTTGCGTACACGTTCCTTAGCCTTATGGAAAGAGCTGGAAAATAACACGGATATTCCTAAATATCAGCGTGCTTATGCCACGTACTTCCTTGCTAAAGATGCTGAAGAGCGTAAAGATATTAAAGATGCCTATGCTTATAATTTAAAGACCTTAGAGCTCTTTGATGAATTAAAGCAAGAACGCAGTGACAGAGCCGATGAAGGGCGTCGCAAAGAGGCCATGGGTTCACTTATGGATATTACCGAAGTGGCCAATAGAATTCCTGAGGCTTTAGAATGGGTGGAACGCTATAATCAATTTGTGGATGATACGTCACCGGAATATCCTGGTTTACGTTTCCGCGAAGCGCGCTTGTACCGCAAGCTGGGTAATAATGAAAAAGCTAAGCAGTTGTTGGAAGTTATCGTTGCTGGCTATGCGGACTCTCCCTTTGCGGCAGCTGCAAGCACAGAACTTGCCACCTTTGAAGTGTCACGCGATTTACAAAACTTTATTCCGCAAAATAGATAATTTTAGGCATGAAATTTTTGTCGTAGTGAAAATGTAAAAGAGCCACTAGGTGGAAAACTTTTTGTG
>CAYJHH010000110.1:0-10013 GCA_964369995.1 uncultured Desulfovibrionaceae bacterium | reverse complement strand
GGCACCACCGCTTGGGAAATTTTACAACGCGAAAAAATTGAATTTATTGTTTCGGACTGGAATATGCCCCAAATGACTGGCATTGAACTTTTACGCAAAGTACGTGCTGATGAAAAACTGTGTGATACCCCCTTCCTTATGGTAACGGCAGAAGCGCAACAAGAAAACATTTTAGAAGCAGTTCAAGCAAAAGTGTCTAACTATATTGTTAAACCCTTTACCGCGGACACCTTGAAACAAAAAATTGACAAAATATTCCCTTAATAACTTGCAATGGCACCGCTTTGTGTCCACGTTAGCTATATCCTACATTTTAGGCTAGTGCATAAAAAATGGGGCTCCTATGTCAGCAGTAGATGAAAAAACCGCTCAAGATGACCTTAATATCGAAGTGTCAGCAGGCACTGAGGAAAAGGTTGCGCTCGACCTTGAGGGGGCGGATTTTCTTGAAGATGAGATAGAGGAAGAAAAGCAAGACACAAGCCCAGCTTTACAAGAAGAAACTGAAGAAAAAGAAGAAGATCAAGAAAAACCCAAGAGCAAGAAAAAAATACTTATTATTGCCTTGGTGTTGATTTTAGCTTTAGGTGGCGCGGCGCTGTGGTGGTTTGTATTACGCACACCACCACCACCACCCGTGGAACCGGAAATCATTATTGTTCCTAAAGCTTCCATGGTGCCGCCACCGCCAACGGATCATATTATCTCTTTTGAGCCGTACTGGATTCCTTTGCCGGACGGAAAAGGCGGAGAAGTATTTTTAGTTTGTAAATTTGCCATTGTTACCGATGACGAAAAATTACAATTGGAAACTCAAAACAAAATGATTCTTTTGCGTGACGCTGTTTACTATTATTTGGTCAATAAGCCATATCATTTCCTTATTGATCCTAGTAATGTCGCCACTATAAAAAAAGATTTGTCTTCTGTTTTTAGTGGATATCTCATTAGTGGTCAGATAGAAGATATGCTTTTTGAAGGGTATATAGAAAAATAGCAGGCGACATAAGCTCACCATAATACAGCCTTAGTGGCGATGACGTGCAATCTTTTACCATGGAGGCGCGCCATGCAAATTAACCCCACTGTTGGAATTATGTATGCCCAAACAGGTTTTGCCACGCGAGCTGCCAGTGATGCTACTACAGCTCCCGAGGTAGCTCTTGCCATGTCTCGTACCATTGCAAGCGAAATGGCAAAACTTGAACAAAATCAAGTTCAAGCACCAGAGGCCAGCGTGGAAGCACGCATTACCGATAATGGTGAGCATGACTCTGGCTCACGCGGCTCTCATGGCGACTTGCAGCAAAAAAACCAAAGAGATGAGCAAGAAGCTAGCGCTCCTGATGATCCCTTGGTGGGCAATCTTCTGAATATAAAAGTATAAGACTTGCAGCAAATTTAGGATACGCCATGCTTTCACTTTGGGCAGTGCTTCTTTTTACAGGCATTGAAGTGGTTTTGCTTGTAACCATACTCTTTTTCTTTTTACGCCTGCGCCGGTCAGAAGACTTGGTACAGCAGTTGCAAGCTAATCAAGAGATTCTTTTGGCACGCCTGCAGCATAATGCTGAACTTGAGCGCGAACTTGTGGCCACCTTCGCTCAGCGCCAAGCAGAATTGCGCACCCTTGACCAAAGGATGGAAGAGCGCGCCGACGAGTTGCGTCGCCTTGTTTCCCAAGCAGAAGGTATTACCCGCTCACCACAATTTTTACGTGAACTTATCCTGAACCAGAACGGACGCGGCGTAAGCCCCAGACAAATAGCCAAAAATGCCGGACTCACCGTGGATGAGGTGGAGCTTATTTTAGCTCAAGCCAGTGAAAAATAAAAAAAACTTTCACGGTAAATCCATACTATTTTATATAAAAAATTTTCGCCACTGAGAATGAGAGACATTATCTAAAAATATAAGCCACCATACAAGGTGGCTTTTTTTTGTATAGGCAACTAAAAAAGCCCATATAAAGAGCGTTTTGCGGGGATTGGGGGGAGTTTGAGGGGGGAAAGGGGCGGTTTTGGGTTCTGGCAAACCGACCCAAAGGGCACCGTAGGTGTAGCCGTTGCCGAGCTTGCTCGGCTTACGGATATCGTGCGCCTAGGCGTGCTCCTTCCCCCCCTCAAAAAAATCAAAAAATATAATTATACCATCAATCTTTTTTATGGCCGCTGATCCAATAGGAATTAAAGCCATCTTCAAGCCAGCCATCTTCTACGTTTTGCAAACAGGCGTCTTCAAAAAGTTTATGATATTCTTGACGGGTACGGCGCCAGCCCCAAAACTGCTGCCGGCGTAAATCGAAAAAGTGCAAAACGCCACGTACACCAATTTTAAAAGCATTGACCAAGGAGCCGATGAAAGAATCTTCTTCGAGCAAAGAGGCGGAGATACAAATAAGTCGCCCATCATCTGTGAGTTGCCCGCAAAGTTCACGCATGGCAAAGGCCAGCTCGTCTTGAGGAATGCTATAATCTACAGCTGACAAATAAATGACATCATATTGAATATCCGGCGGCAAGCAATGGGAAGGAGAGCCAATATAAATGCGCTCAGGGGGTACGCATTGACGTAACAGGCGCAATCCTGCCGTGGTGGGCTCATTGACATGCAGCTCTATGTGAGGCAACGCATCCAAAAGAGCTTTTTCTAAATAACCTACGCCACGCCCAATGGACAGCACTTTAATGGGCATTTCGCGTTCACCTGCACCGCAATGGGCTTCAATTTGTTGTGCTAGCCATTTGGCGCCTTTATCTTTTCCCATGCGCCATGCTGGTGGCAAGCATTCCCAGCTTTGGCAACGGCGAAACAGTTCTTCGTAAAAGGTGGCGTAAAATTTGCTGTTGGCCAAACGAAAAAAAGAAACATGCGTAAAAGCAGAAAAGGGGATTCCCTGCCAACTTTCTTGATAAAATCTACGCATATATTCTCCTCATTAAAAGTAACACTGACATACTTTCACGCTTATAGTATACAAAAGGCATATAAGGCAAGAACCTTTACTCTCAAAGACACATTTAATCATATAGGTATGGGGAAGAGAAAACTTTTGCACACAAAAGCTCACCCTTCCCCATAATAATACTAACCTACAGCGTTTAAGGCAGCCACAGAAGGAAGTATTTTACCTTCAAGCAGTTCTAACGAAGCGCCGCCACCGGTGGAAATATAACTCATTTTATCAGCCAAGTTATATTGCTCCACAGCGGCCACAGAATCACCACCACCCACCACCACAAAGGCAGCGCCATCGGCTAATGCTTCAGCAAGGGCTTTGGTGCCTACACCAAAGGGCTCCGTTTCAAAGGCGCCCACAGGGCCATTCCACACAATGGTGGCGGCATCTGCGCATAAAGCCTTATAGGCTTCTGTGGTTTGCGCGCCCACGTCTAAAATCATTTGATCTGCAGGCACAGCGTCCACAGGCACGGTTTGCACGCTTTGCCCAGGTGCCAAGGCAGCTGCCACCACTACGTCGGTGGGCAAGGGTAAAAGCTTACCCTGAGCTTTAGCGCTTTCTAAAATGCGTTTGGCATCTTCCACAAGGTCTGCTTCATACAAAGATGCACCCACATTATATCCGGCTGCAGCTAAGAAGGTATTGGCAATGCCGCCGCCCACAATGAGTCTGTCCACTTTGCTCAAGAGGTTTTCCAAAAGAGCCAATTTTGTGGAAACTTTAGAGCCGCCAATGATGGCCACCAAAGGAGACTTTGGCGCGTCAAGCACCTTGGCAAAGGCGTCCAGTTCTGCAGCGAGTAAAGGCCCTGCGCAAGCAATTTTTGCCTTGTGCACAGCGCCTTCAGTGCTAGCATGAGCTCTATGTGAGGCGCCAAAGGCGTCCATGACATAGACATCCCCAAGGTCGGCCAATTGCTGTGCCAAAGCGGCGTCATTTTTCTTTTCGCCCTTTAAAAAACGAACATTTTCACACACAACCACAGCGCCGGCTTCTACTTGCACTTGATTTATGTCAGCCGCAAAGCCCACCGTAACGCCAAGTAATTCTTGCAAACGAGCAGCCACAGGACGCAAGGAGAATTTTTCTTCAAACTCTCCCTCAGTGGGACGACCAAGGTGTGAAAGCACGATAACTGCGGCGCCTTTTTCCAATGCCATTTGAATGGTCGGTAAGGCAGCGCGAATGCGTTTGTCATTGCTAATAACGCCATCTTTTAAAGGTACATTTAAGTCTTCACGCAAAACTACGCGTTTACCTTGTACATCAAGATCTTTTAAAAATAACATACTGCTCCTCTACATTACGTCCTATTTTGCCGCCATGGCTTCATAGGCTTTATTCATGACATTTTCCACAGTAAAGCCAAAATGCTTAAACAGCACATCGCCAGGTGCAGAAGCACCAAAGCTTGTCATACCAAGCACTCGGCCATCCAATCCCACATATTTATACCAATATTCCGCAGCGCCGGCTTCCACAGCCACACGAGCACGCACATCACTTGGAAGCACATTTTCACGATATTTCGCATCTTGTGCATCAAAAATTTCTGTACAGGGCATGGATACCACACGCACCTTTTTGCCTTGCTCTGTCAAAGCTTTGGCAGAGTCCATAACTAAAGCCACTTCTGAACCTGTGGCCATGAGAATAACATCAGGCGTGCCTTGGCAATCGCTTAAAATATACCCACCCTTCTTAACTAAGGCTTGCACCTCAGCACTACGCTCTATGTAAGGCAAATTATGGCGAGAAAGAGACAAACAATGACAATGCGCAGCATCTTCAATGGAGCATTGCCAGGCCACCATGGTCTCATAAGTATCACAAGGACGCCACACATGCACACCAGGAGTTAAGCGCATTCCTGCCACTTGTTCCACAGGTTGGTGGGTGGGACCATCTTCCCCAACGCCAATGGAATCATGAGTAAGTACCCAAACCACCCGCTTTTTCATAAGAGCGCTTAAGCGAATGGCATTTTTGGCATAATCTGAGAACATCATAAAAGTGCCAGCATAGGGCAAAACACCACCATGCAAAGCCATGCCATTCATGATGGCACCCATGGCAAATTCGCGTACGCCGTAAAAGACATAATTATTGCCATAGTTATTTTTGTCAAAGCCGGCAGACAGCTTGGTCTTGGTACCCACAGAGCCGGTAAGGTCAGCAGAGCCGCCCATAAGCTCAGGCAACACAGGCATAAAAGCTTCTAAAGCGCGTTGCGAAGCCACACGGGTGGCTAAATTTTCTTTAGCTTCATGACAGGCTTGCAAAGCATTGCTTACTGTTTCTTGCCAGTTACTTGGTAAGTCACCGTACATGCGGCGTAAAAATTCATTGGCCAATTCAGGATGCGCTTCTTCATAAGCCTTAAATTGATTATTCCACATGCTTTGTGCCACCGCGCCTCTATCACGCCCGCTCCAAGCATCCATAATATCTTGAGGAACTTCAAAGGCGGCATGTTCCCAGCCAAGAGCCTTGGCAGTGCTTTCACGCTCTTCAACGCCTAGCGGCGCACCATGACAGCTGGCGCTGTCTACTTTAGCGGGGGAACCATAACCAATATGCGTACGGCAAATAATAAGCGTAGGCTTATTTTCTTCATCCTTAGCGGCAAAAATGGCTCTGTCCAACGCGCCGGCATCATGCCCATCAATGGGGCCAATAACATGCCACCCATAAGCTTCATAACGCTTGGCCACATCTTCATCAAACCAGCCATCAATATCACCATCAATGGAAATACCATTGGCATCATATAAGGCAATGAGCTTACCCAGGCCCAACGTTCCCGCCAAGGAGCACGCTTCATGAGAAATGCCTTCCATCATACAGCCATCACCTAAGAACACATAGGTGTGATGATTCACAACCTCATGCCCCTCGCGGTTAAATTGCGCAGCCATATGACGCTCAGCCATGGCCATGCCCACCGCCATGGCAATGCCTTGCCCCAAGGGGCCTGTGGTACATTCCACACCTGGGGTCATACCGTATTCAGGATGTCCGGCTGTTTTGGAGTTGAGCACACGAAAATCTTTAATATCATCCATGGTGACGTCATAGCCGGTCAAGTGCAAAAGACCGTACATCAGCATGGAGGCATGCCCATTGGAAAGCACAAAGCGGTCACGGTTCACCCATTTAGGGTTGGCAGGATTATGCTTAAAATGATGGCGCCACAAAGACTCCGCCATATCAGCCATGCCCATGGGAGCGCCGGGATGTCCGGATTTAGCTTTATTAATGGCATCAACAGCCAAAAAACGCAGAGCATGTGCCAAATATTTACGATCTAACATAGAGTATCCTTATGATGATAATGCTTTTGTGGTGGGAAGGAATATTTTTCTAAAAAAATTTTCTCTCCCCACCCAATTAAAATATTCTAAATTTATACAGGTTTGCGTTGTGCCTTGGCCGCCGCATCCACAAACGTTTGCAAACGTGTGTCATAAGGTGGCTTAGAGAAAAAGGCTGAGCCAGACACAAAAACATCTGCTCCGGCATCTACCAAAGCAGCTATATTTTGCGGATCCACGCCACCATCCACCTGAATGCGTACATGACCTTTACCTGCAGCATTAAGCATGGCACGTAAACGACATACCTTCTCATAGGTGGCAGGTATAAAGCTTTGGCCAGAAAAGCCAGGGTTTACACTCATAAGTAAAACCATGTCCACATCATCTAGCACATATTCCAAAGCGCTTAAAGGGGTGGCGGGGTTTAAAGAAACGCCACTTTGCATACCAAGCTCACGAATACGCACCAAGGTACGCTGTAAATGTTTGGTGGCCTCTGCATGCACCACAAGCATCTGCACTCCGGCCTTTTGGAAATCTTCCAAATAGCGCTCTGGAGCTTCAATCATAAGGTGCGCATCAAAAAAAAGTCCGCAGTGTTTGCGCAAAGCAGCAATTACCGGCGGACCAAAAGTTATATTGGGAACAAAAATACCGTCCATCACATCAAGATGCACCCATTTTAGGCCTGCATCTTCCAATGCACAGAGCTCTTGTGCTAAATTAGCAAAGTCAGCGCTCAGTAAGGATGGGGAAAGAATCATGCGTACCTCGCATTACAGGTGAGATTGTTGCAAAAGAGTTCGCATGGCCAAAAGCTCATGACGAATCTCTTTTAAAGCACTCTCTTTCTCTGCACAATGAACACAAGGCAAGGCCGCATCCATCGTATCTGATTGGGAAAGTTCGGGGCTAGCGGCTGCAGACAGCACCCGCTTTGCCCCTTCAATAGTCATACCTTGCTCGTGAAGCAGCGCTTTTATACGCTTTAGCAAAGTTATATCTTCTTCTGAATAAAGGCGTTGCCCCTTTTCAGTGCGCAAAGGATCCAATTGAGAAAATTCCGACTCCCAAAAACGAAGCACACTACTATTTAATTCCAGTAATGTGGAAACTTCCCCAATGCGATATGTCTTTGCAGTCATATCTATCATCCTTGCCTAAAGCTGTTTGGGATAACTCCCATTAAATGCGCACCTCTAAAGCCTGAGTTAAGGCTGCCACAATTTTATCTTTTTCTTTATCCACTTCACTATCTTTCAATGTACGCTCTGCATGGCGGAAGGTTAAGCGGAAGGTGATATTGCGCTCATTCTCACTGGGTTCAAATACGTCAATAACGCATATATCATCCAAAAGATTCAATTTCACCTTAGAAACGCACTGAGTTATGGCCTCCACACTCACGGTGCCGTCCGTCATGACATTAATATCACGGCGTACCGGTGGATACACTGCCAAAGAAGTAAAAGCAATATGCGCTTCTTGTGTCAATGTACGCAGTACATGCAAATCTATTTCTGCCATCCACACATCTTTTTTAGCATGGAACTCTTCTGCCATGGCCGGACGCACGCGCCCCATGACGCCTATGCATTGCCCCTGCACACTTACAGACACCGCAGGCAAATAATAGGCATGGCCTTCTACCATAGCATAAGTCGCTGCGCCAGATTGTAAAGCAGGCAAATGTAAAGAGGTACACAAATGCTCCACTAGGCCTTTTATATCGCTATAATCAGCATCTTCTTGCACTTGAGGCCAGGTGCCATCATAGCGCGCGCCATACATAAGCAAGCCAAGGCGCCCTTCTTCCTTCACCGTGGTTTCAGAAGAGGCATCGGCCATGAAAATATGCGCCAATTCAAACAAACGCAAGCCCGTATTACCCTGTGCCAAATTATGACGCAAGCTTTGCAATAAGCCGGGAGCCAAAGCCGTGCGCAGGGCGTCTTGCTCTGCCGACAGCGGATTGGCAATGGATACACGTCCCTCTACAGGCAAATTCAAATGATCTAAATCCTTATGTCCCACAAAGCTATAATTTACCGCTTCGTTAAGCCCAAGTCCCAGACCCCATTTCTTAATGCGTGACCAAAAATCAAACACACTTAATTCAGCACCGGCATTTTCCAAAGTATGACGCACCACAGGCAAAACAGGCTCAATATTATCCAGCCCATACACGCGACCTACTTCTTCAATAAGGTCAGCCTCGCGCTCCATATCATGGCGCCACGAAGGCCCACTCACTTGCCAGACATCTTTATCTGTATCCGTCACTGTGCATCCAAGGCTCGTGAGCACCCTTTCGCAAAAAGCTGCATTGAGTCCCTGCTCTACGCTTAGACCCAATAAATCATTGGCGCGCTGCATACGGAAGGTCATCTGCGGTGCTTGCCAAGACTTAGGCTCATTTTTACACACACCCTTGCGCACGCTACCACCGCCAAGACTAGCCATAAGAGCCGCCGCTCTATCCATGGCAAAGGTATTACCCACCTGATCCACACCGCGCTCAAAACGATAGGAAGCTTCGCTATGTAAACCAAGACGACGCGCCGTCTTGCGCACAGAGGCCGGTCTAAATACGGCACTTTCTAAAAACACAGCATGGGAAGTATCGGTAATTTCAGAGTCCAATCCGCCCATGGTACCGGCCAAAGCAATGGCGCCTTCTGGGTCACGAATGGTAATGTCTTGTGCCACGAGTGTACGCTCTTGACCATCCAAAGTAGTGAGCTTTTCGCCCTCCACAGCAGCCGCCACGATGATTTCAGCGCCTCGAATCTTATCCTTATCAAAAGCATGCAAAGGCTGACCCACTTCCAAAAGAACATAGTTGGTCACGTCTACCATGTTAGAAATGGGACGAATACCACAAGCTATAAGGCGATAACGCATGGCATGCGGCGAAGGTGCAATTTTTACACCCTCAATAATGCGACCTTGATACAAAGGACAAAGCTCAGCGTCAGGAATGGAAATTTTCACCTCAGCGCTACAATCAGCACCTTGCTCCTCAAACTCCACCTTGGGCATGGTCAAAGGCAAGCCATAAGCCACGGCCACTTCACGAGCCAAACCAAGCACAGAGGTACAGTCCGCACGGTTAGGGGTAATGCTAATATTCAGCACTTCCCTATCCATATCAAAATAATCCACAAACTTTACACCCAAAGGCGCATCTTCAGGCAATACCATAATACCGCTATGGTCATCAGAAAGCCCCAACTCACGCTCAGAACAAATCATGCCAAAAGATGGCACACCGCGTAATTTAGCCTTTTTAATGGCCATGCCACCAGGCATCACCGTGCCCACCATGGCCACTGGCACACGCTGCCCCGCCGCCACATTGGGCGCACCACACACAATACTCAAAGGCTCTTCAGACAAAGCCCCTACACTCACCGTACATACCGAAAGCTTGTCTGCCTCAGGGTGCTTTTCGCACGTTACCACCTGCCCAATGACAATGTCTGCAATGTCATCGAAAGGACGTACAATTTCTTCCAGCTCAAGTCCAAGCATGGTTAAACGATGTCCCAATTCCTCGGCTGTACCTTCAAATGGTACGAACTCACGCAGCCATTTCATACTTAAAAGCATAATGATAACCTTATATTATGGTTGTTTAGTTTTTGTTTTGTTTTGTTTATAAATTTTTTTATTTATGTTTATATTTTTCTGGGGGAGAGGGGAAACCTTTTCTGAAGAAAAGGTTTCCCCTC
>CAYJHH010000109.1:0-10014 GCA_964369995.1 uncultured Desulfovibrionaceae bacterium | reverse complement strand
CCGTTATGGGCGAACCTGTGTTTCTTGACACTTGTAGCTGTTGCTCATCAGTCAAGTCTTGCACAGTATAAAGGACAGCACCCTCAGCAGAACCACCGCCACCACTACTAGTAGCACTAATAATATTACCTACAATGGTAATATTGGCACCTGCTGTAAGCGTGTCTTGCTTGGCACTTACCCCTTGCGTAAGTTCTTCCTTAGTAGCAAAATCACTAACATCGGGGATTGCAGTTTTGTCGGCTTTGCTATCGTCAAGCGTGGCTATATTTGCAGCATTGGTTGCAATATCCCTTTTCACTACTGTGTCATCGTAAGGTGTGCCACCGCCAGTTGCGCTGATAACATTACCTTCAATGGTGATGTTGGCTCCTGCGGTAAGCTTATCTTGCTTACCGTATAGAGGAGCCATAGAGTGTAGGCTTATTTTGCCCGCGTCGGGAATTAGAGCTAAGTATGTTTCCACTCTTAACACCGCGCCTTTAGGCACAAATATGACAGTTACATCTCCATCTGCTACTTGAGAATCGTTAAAGACTGAGGCACCATCTATATATATACCCTCTTCAAGGGGTATCAGACTTGAGTCGAAAACTTGTACGGTTACGGTAGAGTCATATTCAATAGCATACGTGCCTTGTGAGAGCTCGTCTGTAGGCATAGTGTTGTATGCAGTAAGTAGCTCCTGATTTAGTGTAGGCGTAGTCACAAACACGTCTCCGCTACCACCGCCAGAGCTAGGCAGTTTTTCAATGTAGGCCAAAACGTAATAAGGGGGTAAGCTTTGAGTATGACCATGGGATTGACTTCCACCCGCAGGGTGTGTTCCGTTATCGAGGGCGGTATTCACGCCTGTTATTTGGTTAGCCATAAGAGGTGGCTGACCAACCGCTGGGCTGGCGGCTGTGTTAAACGCTACACCCACGACAGTATGGTTATGATAAGGCATTTGTTGCCATGTAAGTGTTGTAACACCTGTACTACCACCTGTGTAAGGTGTACCACCTTGATGATGCTGATTGCCTCCATTACCCCCTAAAATGAATCTTCCGGCACTAGGCTCATGTAAACGCCATGTAAGGTCTGGCTCTGTGCTACCTGTGGGTATGGGGTGCTTATTATCAGGACCACCGAAAGAGCCAGTAAAGGCCACCACCATGCCGGGTAGAAAAGCGGCGCTTGCAAGGTCTATCATGGAAGATAAAACCTTATCACCTTCTGCGTGCACGAGGGAGACTTGCGTATCACCCTCAGCTTTCACTCTTGCCACCGCTTCTTCCCCTGCGGCGTAGCCTGCTTCAGCGGCGGATTTGGCGGCGTCATCGGCACTTTTTTGTGCGGCGGTGGCTGCGTCCACAGAGATGATGGCGCTAGACTCTGCAATGGCGGCAGCATTTTGGCTTATGACGGTACTATCGCGTATTTCTTGCACAAGGCTATCTGGGCTCACATCGCTGGAGGCTTCAAGCTTAATGCTTCTTTCTATGGCTTCGCGTAGCTGTTGGCGTTCGGCTGTGGCTTTATCTAGGGCCGCCTCAATGACTTCTGGGTCAAAACGCGTGCCGGAAATAAGGTCAACCTCTTGCGAAAAGGGCATATTACGCAAAAGCGCTAATTTATAGCCTGTGGGTAAAGGGGCGCCTTCATGCATGTAGCTTAAGGTGCCACCGCTCTCGCTCAGCTTAACTGTCCAATTGGTGACAGCATGTGTGATGCCTTGCGGGGTGGTGACTTCCACCAAAAGCTGCGTAGCGCTCCATACTTTAAAATTAAAAGGAAATTCCGTAACAAGGTCATTACCCCAAAAAACAGCTTTAGAAATTTCACTGGTAAGCATAGGTGCTCCTGGCTACAATCCATGTGTTGGGTTTGGTGGCTTCGCGTCCTTCATTACCATCTGCTTGTACGGCACTGGGTATGGCCATGCGGTACAGTTCTTCTAAATCTTTTACCCTTGCGGCATTATTTTTAAGTAAGGATACAGCAATCATGGCCGCTAACTTGCGCGCCAGCATAAGGGTAAAAGCGTCGTCAAAAAGGTTTACGTCTTCAATATCTGCCGTATAAGAAAGTAAGGCTTTGTCTGTATTACATAAAAGCACTTGCCTTGCGCTGCTGCTATCATGCACCAAAATAAAACGAGATTTTTCTTGCGGGCCTGCATGCGCGGTATCTTGTCCTTGTGGGAAAAGGCGTAGGGCTTGCAGTATATCTTCTGGCAAGGCATAAGCATGAGAATAATGCGCTTCATAGCCTGTGGGTAGAGAAACGGGGGCAAGCCAAGCCCTGCGCTGAGCAAAGTTCCACGGATAATCGCGTAGGGCGCCGCGACGGGCATTGTCCCAGTACAAGGCGCATTGCACGGCCTCAAGGGTTTTTTCTTCTTCACTGGCTACGGTGCGCGTGCCTATGAAGCCCAGTGCCATATTCCAAATGGTGATTTTTGTGGTCATGAACACTCCCTGTGTTGTGATACGTATACAGCGGGGGAAAGAGCTTCCCCCGCAAGGTATTATTTATCCAACTAATTGTGCGCTTTCATACGGTTCATCTTCATAACCGCTTAAGGCGCAAAAAAGCTTACCCGCTGTGGGCGTGCCGGACACGGTAATATTGAGCCGCAGCCAAGGCTTTTCCACAGAGCGTGGTAAAAAGCGCCAACCTGTGCGTTTGCCCACCTTAAAATCCGCCGCCGTAACAGTGAGGCTGGCGCCTGTGATATCGCTAAAGCTCCCCGTTTGGCTGTCTGCTTGTTGTAAGGTTAAGGTCACAGAAGTGGCGCCGGCTAAATCTTCGGTGAAGCGCGTAGTAATGAGTATAGGTTCCACCTTGCCGGGCAATAATAAGGAGGTGAGGGCAATGGGCTCGCCTTGGCCGCTTTTAATGGGGCCTTCAAATAAAATAAGATGGCTATCAATGATCATGGGTACTCCTCAATGGGGGGTATAGGTCTAGGTAAAAATTACAGAGCACTTTCAGCGGAAGAAATGGCGTCGCATTGACGTAAAGGGCGCCCAAAAATAAGGGGCATGCCGTCAGACTTAAAGGCTTCACCATAGACCAAGTGCACATTGCCGGCATCGGTGGATTGTAATTCAATGGCCGCCATAAGGTCTTCATTGGCATACCACAAGGCCTTTTGGCGTAAGACTTCGGGCATTTTGTTCTTGGCGGTGATGAAGAGCTGTTGCAAATCCACAAAGCCGCTTTCCCCTTTGCGCTTGGTAAGAGAAGCAATGGGAATATTGGCAATGCGCACACAAGCGCGCCAATCGCGTAAGGCTAGCCCAAGGCTCCATTGATAACGATTGACAATGGCTTCGTAATGACGCCCTTCATTATCTTCCACCGTTTGAATGCCAAGGTCTTTATGTTCAAAGCCGCCGGTGCTACCCTTGGGGTAAATGCCATGGATGGAGCGCTCTCCCCACGAAATGAGCCAAGCTGAGGTGCAGGGTTCATCCACACCGCCGGCGTCAATGACATTGGGGGCATCTTTGCCGGGATAGCGCAAGGTAAGGCCTTTAAATTCATCGGGATTCACGTCAGAATTGCCATAAAAGAGCGTGCGTGCTGCCTTTTGGCGCATGGCTTCGGCAAAGGCCACCGATTCTCCATCAATGAATTTTGAGGCATTATCGCCATACAGCTTAGATTCGGCTTCATCAATGAGCATGCGACTTTCCATCATGGAGCAAGGCTCTTTAACCTGCGTCCATTGACTTTTACTGTAGGGAATACCTTGATAGAGCCTGCGCCAATACACTTCGGGTAAGCCTGTGCGAATGCGCGTCAAATGCCCATCCGATTGATTGGATTCCATAAATTGCACATCATCTAAAATATCATTGGTCTCATTCATGAGTTCAATGATGGAACCTGCCGCATCATTGGTGTAAAAATCGCGTAATTCAGCCAAGGTGGCCACAAGGCCTACATGTTTTTTCGCCATATATCCTCCAAAAGTTTGGTAGTACGTGGGGCTTATGCTAAAAAATCATTAAGGCGCGCTTTAGGTATTATATTTGCCATAAAGGCGTTCATGGCGTGGCATACGCGCAGGCGCTGCATGCCCAAAAAGAACAGCGTCTTCGGCATGCGCCTTACCAATGGCGGCCAAAAAGCGAATGACTTGGGGGTGATTGGCATAGCCTGTTTCTTGTAAAAGCTGAAAAACCTTGCGCTCAGGATCAAAGCGCGTAAGCCCTGCTTTGGCATAGGCTAAGGTATTTTCCATGGCAGGGCCGCCCAATTCTGTATCTTGGCGCACTTCTTCTGCCCAGCGTGCCACTTGCGCCGCATAGGCTTGTTTATGGGCATGGGTATTGCGATGTGAGATTTCCAGAAGTTTTTGAGCGCTCACATTGCTTAAGCCCAGTTCACGAGCTTGCTCTTCAAAAAGAGCTTGCTGGGCTTCATTTAAGGTCATGCCGGCAGGAATTTTTAATTCATAGCAAGAGGCCGTGTTCCCCATGGGCTTTGCTTTGCCCAAAAGATGCGCAGTATCTTCTGCCAAAAGCGTGTCCATGCTTGCTGTATGTTCGCCATATTGTACCGCCTCCGCAGTGAAATTTTGTGAATTATTAACCATGCTTTTCCTCCTCATATGCCATAATAAGTTGCAAAATACTGTGTGCGCTTTGTCCCGCCCCTAGCCATCGAATGAACACGCGTCCTTCTTTGCGCCCCATGAGCACACGCATGGCTTCGCGTATATCTTTGTCAAAACTGCGCCGAGCTTCTATGCTTTGGATATCTTGGCCTTGCACAGCTTGCCCTTGTAGTGTTTGAAAGATATTTTCTTGCACAAATCCTCCTTCATGTTGTTATAAGCGCACTCTTTTGGGTGATTGCTTAGGGGGGCGCTCCTTGCTTTTTGCTGCATCTGCACTGTGAGTTTTGGGCGCCTTTTGCGCAGCAGCCTTTTGCAAAGTGGGTTGTATATTGGCAAGCAAAGCCGTTATGACATTGTTTTCCTCCAAAGAAATATTGCTTAAATCTTCGGCAAGCTTGGCAAAACCTTGTAAGCTTTCAAGGCTTTGCTTTTGCTGCTCCAATTGCGCCTCTTGTTGCAATCGAGCTGCTTCGGCCTCTTGCCTTTGCTTGCGCGCTTGAGTTCTTTCATGCTCTGAATGCAAAACGGCAGGGCTTACTCCCAAGTATTCGGCATACTCCTCCACGGCCTTATCTGCATGCAGCATGTCCGCCACTTCGGGTTTTAGAGGCGCCAATGATTGTACAAAGCTTACCAATCTATCCACCGAAGAGGTGCTGACCATTTTTTGCGCCTGAGCCAATAAGCTTACAAATTCCACCTTGACCTTTTGCCCTGCAAATTCCAAAGGCATGGGCGGCACCATGTCATGGCGCAGCATAAGCTGAAAGGTACGCTCAATGAGCGGTATGAAAAGCTCAGCGTGCAAACGCTCCAAGGCCGGGCCAAGGAGAATAAGTTTTTCTTCTTCTCTGGCGGCAACCTCCTTGGCAGTGACATGGCTTTGTTTGTTGTCGAGCAAAAGGCGAAATAAATCATTGTACAAGCCTTGCTGAATTTGCTTTTGCACATCTTGCATGGCTAGCCTTGCCGATTGAATATCTGGGCGCACATCTAAAATAGGTGTGGCAGCTTGAGGGTTTTGCCCCGGCATTGTTTCCACATAATTGACCCCGCCGGGAGTAAGATCTAAGCCCACGGCCTTTAAGCTGGCAGATACTGCTGTGGGTGGATCCACCGATTTATGAATGGCTTTGAGCATGGTGATGCCCATTTGTTGCAGCATGCGGCAATCAGGTAAGACGTCCATGGCAGGGGATCGCCCATACACATCATTACCGGCCACATGCCAACGCACGCCAAAGCCCGGAAATTCCATAAATCCCGATTGCGAAAGCATATGCCCGCCCCCAAGGCTTTTGCGCGAAGCGCCATGTCCTTCAAGCCAGTATTCAGAAGCAAAGGGCATATGTTTGGCGGAGGCATTTTGCATATCTCTTTCTGCGCGTGGATAGATGGCATGCACCACCGTATGCCCAAGGTGTTCCAAACGCTTTGATTGCAAATGTACAGGCAATTGTTCGCGCCCAAAGCGCTGTACAATCTGACGCGTGCTCATGCGAAAACGCCGAAACACCACATCAACCTTTTGCCTTTCATTGGTATCTAGGCAGTATTCACCGGCGCAAAAAGGCACAAATCGAAAACCATGCTCAAAATCTGCCAATTCCAACATAAAAGCTGTGCCAAAGGTTCCAAGCTCCCCATAAAGCGTATGTACTGCATGGTAAAAATTGGAACCATTGAAAAGCTTTGTCATGCGCTTTGTCACCTGCGCCAGCCACTCTTTCACAGGGGCATGGCGTGCCAAATCGCTGTCTTCAAGGCTTAATTGAAACCATGGCCGCGCCGGGCTTGTCATACCGCCTTGCAAACCGGCGGCCAAGGTGCGCATGGCTAAAATACCTGTGGCATCCACTAATTTATCATTAAGTAAAGGCATTTTACGCCATAAATCCGGATTTTTGCTTATGTCTTTATAGCGAGTAGGCAAAAAGTGATCTGCCAAATCTTGCCATGCCGGTTCATAGCTTTGTCGCGCTTGTAAAAGGTGTTGAAAACGCTGTTCAAGCCAAAGAAGATGATTTTTTTCGGGCATGATAGAACCTATTGCCCTAAGTAGGTATGATTACCTGCAGATGTGGCATACACTGTGCCGGAACCCGAGGTTGTGTCCCCTTGCACAGGGGATGTGAGCACAGCGCCTTGAATGCCTGCAGCTTTGGCAGCTTTATCTTTTTGGGCTTGTCTGGCAGCGGTGGCAACCTCCGTGACAGGTTTTGCCACTTGGGGTTTTTCCGGTGTGTAGGTGGGCGCCGGCGGTGCGCTATAGCCTCCTCCTCCAAATCCCATGGGAACCTCCTTGTGTTTTCATGCCATGCGTGGGCATGATGCTTTGTGCAAAGCGTGGCCACAGCGGTCACGCGTAAGTGCACTTTGCCAAAAAGGGGGCAAGGCGTAAGGGGGAAACACTTCAGTAAAAAGAGAAGGAGCGCTTGGGGAAATTAGAGCGTGTCGGCAAGCTTGCGATGGGCTGCCGGTAAAGCTAGGGCGGTAATATCTTCTAGGCTTGCCCATAGGTACGCGGTGGCAGCGGTGAGTGTGGGCTGTGGCAATATGGGCTTTTGTGGCTTACATAAAGTCAATTCAAAGCAGTGCAAGGTGATGCGATACGTGGTGTAACCATGTTTAATGATACAGTATTTTTGCACAATAGCCACTTCAAAGCCCGTTTCTTCATAAAATTCGCGCACAATGGCCTCTTCGGGGCTTTCACCTTCTTCTATGCGCCCACCGGGAAATTCCCACAGCCCTGCCCAAGCGCCTTCAGGCAGGCGTTTTTGCACAAAAATTTTCTTTGTGTCTGTATCTTGTACTTTCAAAACACCGGTGACCACATTGAGAGGGGTAATGGCAGCGCGTTTTCCAGGCACGGGGCGCTCTTGTGTGATGCCGAGGCGATGGCTTTCGCATAAATGCTGTATGGGGCATGTCGTACATAGGGGCTTTTTGCGGCATACCAGGGCGCCAAGTTCCATCATGGCTTCATTATGTGCACGAATATGCGCCTTGGGTACAGCCATGGCCAGCTCAAGGGCTAAAGCCCTAATGCGTGAAGCGGCGGGTTCTTGCTTTACGGGGCTATCTAAATCAAAAACACGCGCAAGCACTCTTTCCACATTGGCATCAATGCAGGGCAGCTCATAACCAAAAGCTATGCTGGCTATGGCGCCGGCTGTATAGGGGCCTATGCCGGGCAGGGCGTGAATATCTTGCAAGTTATGGGGAAAGATACCTCCATGCTTTTGTACAATGATTTTTGCGGCTTTATGAATATTGCGCGCGCGTGAATAGTATCCAAGCCCTTCCCAAGCGTGCAAAATAGCTTCCTCGCTGGCGCTAGCCACATGAGCAATGCTGGGAAAGCGTTGCATCCAGCGTTGAAAATAGGCCACACCGCGCTCCATTTGGGTTTGCTGTAGCATAACCTCAGAAATCCAAATCTTATACGCATCCTTTTGTCCGCGCCATGGTAAAGGGCGGGCGTGCTTGGCAAACCAGGGTAAAAGGCAGGCAACCATTTGAGAAGTGAGGGGCTTGGTATTCATGCATCATGCTTAGAAAAAAAGACTATCTTTCGTCAATGTTTTTTTACTGAAATGTTTCCCCCTTACTGTGGCGGCAAAAAATCGCATGCTGTGCTCACACAAGGAGGCATACCGCCGCCTTAGACCTTTAAGGAGAAAATACCATGCACGATGCTTTTACTTTGGCTCATGAATTTACGGCGCAATGGGAGGGGGGCTTTAGCGATCATGCCCATGACAGCGGCGGAGTGACGAATTTTGGGCTGTCTTATGCCTTTTTACAGCAATTGGAAGAGCAAAATCGCCGTGAGCTTTTGTCCGTGATGGCTACGGCTGATGGTTGCAATGCGCAAGATGAGGCGCCAAGCCCTTATGATTTTAATGGCGATGGCAGCGTTAATGAAGATGATATTCGCGCTTGTACCGCCGAACAAGCCAAGACTTTGTTTAAACAACAATTTTGGCAACCTTTGCTTTGTCCGCATTTACCCTTGCCCTTGGCGGTGGTGCTATATGATAGCGCTGTGAACTTGGGCGCGCCGCGTGCCGTGCGTCTTTTTCAAGAAAGCTGCAATGTGGTGGGGGAAGCGCATTTGGATGTGTTCACTGCGCTTTCCGTGGATGGAATTTTGGGAAAAAAAAGCTTGGCCATGGCCAAAAGCCTTCAGGAACACGGATTAGATTTTTATACGGCGCGTCATTTGGTGCGGCAAAGGGGGCAGCTGTATGTGAAGCTTGCGCAAAAAAATACGTCATTGAAGGTCTTTTTGCAGGGCTGGAAAAATCGCTGCCAAGGTCTTTTGGAACATTTGGCCTTACTTGAAAGAGATGTGCACTAAGGGAGTGATTCATGGAAAAAAAAGCACGAATGGGAAAACTTGCCTTGCAAAAGGCTTTAAAGGAACGCTTAGACAAGCTCACTTTAAGCCTTGGTGAAGCAGAGGTGGGGGGCAAGGGCATTGAGCTCATTAAGGAGATGAAAGAACTTTGCGCCTTATTAGAAAACCCCACGGGGCGCGAAAGTCAATCATTATCAAAAAGCGCTGTTGTGCCATTGAAAATGAATTTCACTTGGATAATGCCACAAGAAAAGTCATAGTCTTCATTTAAAAGTGTGTAAAAAGAAAGAGTATTTTTTAGCACTGCGCAGATTTTGCGGGGAGGGTTCATTGTCAAAAAAAGCTGACTTGCAAGTGTTGCCTTATGCGCCGCGTGCTTTGCAATGGCGTTTTCATGAAGAGCGTACCCGTTTTTGTGTTCTTTTGTGCCATAGGCGTTTTGGAAAAACCGTGGCAGCCATCAATGATATTTTACGTGAGGCCTTACGCTCTTCGGCAGCCGATTGGCGTGCGGCCTATATGGCGCCCTATGTAACGCAGGCCAAAACCGTGGCGTGGGATTATTTAAAATATTTTGCCTCAAGCATAGAAGGCACACGTTTTTTGGAAACGGAACTTAAATGCATTTTGCCTACTGGTGGCAGTATTCGGCTTTTTGGAACAGATAATGCCAATGCTTTGCGAGGCATGTATTTGGATGATGTGGTGCTTGATGAACCGGCAGATATGCCGCGCGAAGTTTGGACGCGTGTACTGCGCCCCATGTTGGCTGATAGAAAGGGGCGCGCTCTTTTTTGTGGCACGCCCCAAGGTGTAGATAATTTACTGTATGATGTGTGGGAGGAGGCCGGAAAAGAGAGGGAGGGCTTCAGCGCGCAGGGAGAGGGGCTTAGGCCGGCGCCTGCTTTATGGTCACGTTTTTGTTTTAAAGCTTCACAAACGGGCTATATTGCCGTCGATGAATTGGAAGCGGCGCGTCTTTCCATGAATAAAGAAGATTATTTGCAAGAGTTTGAATGTTCTTTTGCCGCCG
>CAYJHH010000108.1:0-10098 GCA_964369995.1 uncultured Desulfovibrionaceae bacterium | reverse complement strand
CGCTGTGTCCACATCATTGGTGTCTGAGTCGCTAAAGCTGTAAGAAACGCCTGCAAGGCCGGCAGCATATTGGATAATATCTTGGAAAAGGTCGCAGTCAAAGTTGGAGAATTTTCCTTGGCATACGGCGGAAACACGCTCAAGCCCCATGCCTGTATCAATGGAAGGGTGTGGCAGTACCGAGCGGGTACCATCGGCGGCTTGTTCGTATTGCATGAACACGAGGTTCCAAATTTCAAGGAAGCGGTCACAATCGCATTGGCCAATGCCGCAATCAGGGCCGCAAGCACGATCGGCGCCTTGGTCAATGAATATTTCTGAACAAGGTCCGCAAGGGCCGGTATCGCCCATGCTCCAAAAGTTGTCTTTTTCACCCAAGCGGAAAATACGCTCAGCGCCCATGCCGGTGATTTTTTGCCAAAGGGCGTGGGCTTCGTCATCATCTTTATAGACGGTAAAGTAGAGGCGGTTTTTTTCAAGCTTAAGCTCTTCGGTGATGAAGGTCCAAGCAAAGCGTATGGCGTCTTCTTTAAAATAATCGCCAAAGGAAAAGTTGCCTAGCATTTCAAAAAAAGTATGGTGACGCGCGGTACGTCCCACATTTTCTAGGTCATTATGCTTACCGGAAACGCGCAAACATTTTTGTGCTGTGGTGGCGCGTACATAGGAGCGTTTTTCTTCTCCCAAAAAGAGAGATTTAAATTGCACCATGCCGGAGTTGGCAAAGAGTAATGTGGGATCATTGCGAGGAATCAGCGGTGAAGAAGGTACTATTTCATGCTGAAATTTAGCAAAATATTCCAAAAAACGACGGCGAATTTCTTTGGCTGTAAGCATGGTATCCTTCCTTAGTCTTCGAAATTATCAAGAGCATCATTCATATCGGCGGCAGGCACAAAGTCACCGCTTTGCAAACCAAGATGTTCGGCCACCTTGCTTTCAATGGCATTGCGCAATTCGATGTTTTCATCCAGCAATGCACGTACCTTTTCGCGGCCTTGACCCAATTTTTCTGCGCCAAAAGCAAACCATGAGCCGCTTTGCTCCACAATCTTAGCTTCAATGCCAAGGTCAAGCAGTTCTCCGGCGCGGGAAATGCCCTGACCGTAAATAATATCAAAGACGCATTCGCGGAAGGGGGGAGCCATTTTATTTTTTGTTACCTTAACGCGCGTTTTAGAACCAAAGGCTTCGTCTTTATCCTTTAATGTTTGAATACGGCGAATGTCCAAACGCACAGAAGAGTAGAACTTGAGCGCATTACCACCGGTGGTGGTTTCTGGGCTACCATAACCGGTTACCCCAATCTTCATACGAATTTGGTTGATGAAGATAATGGATGTGCGCGATTTGTGAATGGTACCTGTAAGCTTACGCATGGCATGAGACATGAGGCGAGCATGGCCACCCACCTGCGTTTCACCCATGGTGCCGTCCAGTTCTGCTTGCGGAATAAGTGCGGCCACGGAGTCGATGATGACTAAATCCACAGCGCCGGAGCGTACAAGCATATCGGCAATATCCAGAGCTTGCTCGCCGTAGTCTGGCTGTGAAATGAGCAATTCATCGCAATTAACCCCAAGGCGACGGGCATAGGCCATATCAAGGGCATGTTCTGCGTCCACAAAGGCGCAGGTGCCGCCAAGCTTTTGGCATTCGGCTATAATATGTAAGGTAAGGGTAGTTTTACCCGAAGATTCTGGCCCATAAATTTCGGTGACACGACCACGAGGAATGCCGCCCACACCCAGGGCCAAATCTAGCCCAATGGAACCTGTGGGAATAATAGGCGTAGTAATATGAGCTTCGTCAGAAAGTTTCATGACGGCGCCTTTGCCGTATTTACGCTCAATGCCGCTTAAGGCAGTGCTTAAGGCCGATGCGCGGGCATCTTCTTGAGAAGTGGTAGGTTTTTTGGCCATGATAGTCTCCGAAATAATAGTAGGCTAAGCCTAAATATGTTTATATTTTCTTTGTTTATGTGGCTTATAACAAGAGCACATAATGCGCGCCTAGAGAAAGCTTTTCATAAACAAGCGCACAAAATTAGCAGAAGGGAGGGCTTTTCGCAAGTCTTAGTTGAGAAGAATTCCTAGCAGATGGTAAAGGATGCAAAAAATAAAAAGGCACAATTAGCTCTTGCCCTTGGCGGCGCTTGGCCTTATGTATGAGCCCATGAAAAATACATACGATGCCATAGCGCTTTTTTCCGGTGGATTAGACAGTATTTTGGCTGTGAAAGTTTTGGAAGAACAAGGGCTAAAAGTTAAATGTTTGCATTTTGTAACCCCATTTTTCGGTAAGCCAGAATTACTTAAAAAATGGCGTAAAGTTTATGACCTTGATATCAGCGCCGTGGATATTGGGGAAGATTTTGTGCGCCTTTTGCGTGAACGCCCTGAGCATGGTTTTGGTAAATTGCTGAATCCTTGCGTGGATTGCAAAATTTTACTCATGCGCAAGGCTTTGGAACTTATGGAAAGTTATGGGGCTTCTTGCGTGATTTCCGGAGAAGTTTTGGGGCAACGTCCCATGTCACAAAGGCGTGATACATTAAATGTTATTCGCAGGGACAGCGGGCTTAAAGATCTTTTGTTGCGTCCTTTATCGGCTAAACTCATGGACCCCAGTGCTGCGGAACATTCCGGCTTGGTGGACAGAGAGCGTTTACATAATATTTCTGGACGCGGTCGCAAAAAGCAGTTGGAGCTTGCCGCGCACTATGGTATAACAGACATTCCTACCCCTGCCGGTGGCTGTATGCTGGCAGAACAAGAAAATGCCAGCCGGTATTGGATGGTACTTACCCGTGTGGCACAGCCCACGGCGCAAGACTTTACTTTGGCGCATACGGGGCGCCAGTATTGGAGCGAAGAAGGGCGCGGCCAGCGCTGGCTGTGCATAGGGCGCAATGCAGCAAGTAATGCGCGCTTGCAAGACTTAGTGCAAGCAGAAGATTATGTTTTTCGTTTGCGTGATTTTGCCGGTCCCTTGGCTGTGGGACGGCATATGGGCGGTTGGGATGAGGCCACCTTACAAGATGCGGCGGCTTTTGTGGCTTCTTATTCGCCTAAAGCGGTGCAAGCTGCAGAGCAAAGTGGCGCACCGGTGGTAATTATGCTACGCCAAGGTGCTCAAGGTAATGCGGAACGTCCCGTGGTGGTGCTGCCGCAACGTGAAACTCCTTTACTTTGGCATGAGCCTTTGTGGCAAGATGCCAAGGAAGCGAAGCGAGAAGAGATTCGTGCCAAGGAAGAAGCACTTTTTCAGGCGAAAGAGCAAAATTTGTAAACAAAAATTATATATTTTTGCAAGCTAGCCTGCGAAAATACGAAAAGGCTTTACATGCTGTGTGCAAAGGTATATAGTGCCGAGATTGAAAACAGCCCTATAGGATGGGTTTTAGAAACTTTGAACTATTTTAGTGGTTTATGTTTTTTGTGGAGGATCTTATGGAACAAAAAGATATAGATTTTTTTCGTGATCGATTGACGCAAATGCTTGAAGAGGCCCAAAGAAAAGGGGACTCTACCATTGAAGAACTCACAGACAGTAATGAAGTTTTTGCTGACCCTGCCGATAGGGCAACAGCAGAGTCTGATCGTGCTTTTACGCTACGTATTCGCGACCGTGAACGTCGCCTTATTCGTAAGATTCAATCCGCCATGCAACGCATTGAAGATGGAACCTACGGTTATTGCGATGACTGCGGTGAAGATATTGGGGTGCCGCGCTTAAATGCACGCCCCATGACCAAACTTTGTATTGCTTGCAAAAGTAAGCAAGAAGAAGATGAACACTTACGCGGTGATTAAATAGTATGTATATGCGGGGGGAAGTGCAAATTTCCCCCCATTTTTTTACCATAGCTTTGCATTGAGGCCTCTGTGGACGTTCATGTTTTTAGGCGTTTTGGCGACGCTCTCTCCCCCTTACTCACAGGCGCTCGTCTGGAGAAGATTCAATCCCCCCTGGAAAATGTTTTTGTTTTCACCTTTTATGCCAAACAAAAAAAGCAACATCTTGTGCTTAAAGTGGGGCGTAAAGATGCCTTTTGTTATGTGGCTAAAGAGCGCCCTGTGGCCGATGCGCCGCCTTCAGCCATGGTTATGCGCTGGCGTAAATACTGCGCAGGTAAACGCATTGTTTCTTGCTCTGTTGACTGGGTAGGGCGCCGTATTTTATGGCTTTTTCATACGCACAAAATGGACGCACCCGTTCAGGATACACAACAAACATGGCTTGTGCTCGATATGCGTGAAGGGCCGCAGCTCTATCTTGGCAAAAGTCCTTCTTTGGATTTTATGGAGCATGATATTTCTTGGCCAAGTCCGGAGCGCTTGGCAGACGCCTGTGATAATTGGCGACAATGGCCGGTATTAAGTCCAAGCTTACGTCGCACCTTGGTCACCCTTGATGCCTTAGACAGTCAGGCATTGCTTTTGGATTTAGAAGCCGGTGGCGGAGATCTTTTTGTCTATGAAAAGCCTTCGCTTGAGGCTGATATGACAGAAAGCTCCACTAAGGATAGAGCCATCATAAGCGCTTGGCCGCTTTCTTTTGGCCTGCATAGCTCTTGGCAAGAGCAGGTGTATGAAGATCCCCTCGAAGCCACTTCTCGTGTGGGAGACGCTTTGGTGTTGGGTTCCGGTGCGCAGCTTTTGCGTCAAAAAGCCGCTTTGCCGCATCAAAGAGAAGCGGCGCGATTACAGCGCTTGCTGGGCAAGTTACAAGAAGATGAGCAGCGTTTACTTGGCATGGCTAAAGCTCAAGAAATGGGACTTATTTTACAAAGTGAATTATGGAAATACCCTGCAGATGCTAAGCTTGGCAGTATAGAGACTGATAATGCTGACTATCCGCGCATTATGCTTGATCCTAAACTGAGCGTGCGGGATAATATGCAGGCGCTTTTTCATAAAGCAGGGCGGGGTAGGCGCGGTTTGGAATATTTATCCAAGCGCCGTGCTGAGCTTGAAGCTCAGGTGATGGAGGCGCAAAGTCGCGCCCTTGTCATGGAGGCCGGCGCCGCAGACCTTAAAGCTTCGCGCCATGCTAAAAAAGACATGCCTGCTCAAGGGGCAAAACAGCTTTCTGCTTTGCCTACTTTTCCTAAGGGCGTGCAAGGTTTTCGTTCTTCCGATGGCTTTATTATTTTACGTGGTAAGGATGCCAAGGGCAATGGCGCTGCATTGCGTGCGGCGGCGGCTAAAGATATTTGGCTACACGTGGAAGGCGGGCCTGGCTCTCATTGCATTATTCGTCGCCATTTTTCCGGTCAAGATATTCCCGAAAGTACCTTGCTTGAGGCGGCTAGTCTTGCCGCTGTTAAAAGCTGGCAAAAGGACAGCCCCACGGCGCAAATTCTTAGTGCTGAAGTGCGCCATGTGAAGCCCATGCGCGGCGCGGCCACAGGTACCGTGCGTATTGATAAGGTTTTGAAAAGCTTTCGTTTGGAAATTCAGCATGATGTGGAAGAAAGATTGAGCATTTAAAAAAGTACTATGGCGCTTTTTTGCCCTAGGTCTTTGGGGGCTTGCCGCTTTCCTTTTTTCCTTGACCTTTGTCTGAACTTTCACGTATAAGAAACGCATATTTATTTAATAACATGTACTTTTGAGGATATTTATGCGCAAAGCATCACTTGGAATAACGCCTGAAGGTTGGCCTTGTATTGGTCTATGTGCTTTTACGGCTTTAGTTTTTGCCTTTTTTTGCTGGCCCATGGCCGTGGTTTTTGTGATTTTAACCTGGTTTTCTGCGCATTTTTTTCGCGATCCTGAACGCGTGGTGCCGCAAGAAGAGGGCATAGCCGTAAGCCCTGCTGATGGTAAGGTTATTCGTATAGATAGACGCCCTGACCCCATAAGCGGCGAAGATAAAATGTGTATTTGCATCTTCATGAATGTTTTTAGCGTGCATGTGAATCGCGCCCCTGTGAGCGGTGAAGTAACAGATATTCGTTATCATGCAGGTAAATTTTTCAATGCCGCCTGGGACAAAGCCGCCACCGATAATGAGCGCTGCGCTTATGCCATGCGTGATGGTGCCGGAGACTCTTGGTCCATGGTGCAAATTGCCGGGCTCATTGCAAGGCGCATTGTGTGCCGCACCGATGTGGGCGATGCCTTACAAAAGGGTGAGCGCTTTGGCATGATTCGTTTTGGCTCACGTGTTGACCTTTATATACCAGATGGGTATATTCCTGCAGTGCATATTGGTGAGCAAGTCTTTGCTGGGCAAAGTATTGTGGCACGTAAAGCGTAATTATGGGGCGTAAAAAGCATGGAAGTTAAAAGACCAAGACGCAAGGCGGTATACTTACTGCCAAATATGATAACCTCTTTAAGTCTTTTCTCTGGCTTTTTAGCTATTATATGGGCCTCGGCAGGACGCTATGAAGCTGCGGCCTTGGCCATCTTATTTTCTGCCCTCATGGATGGTTTGGATGGTAAGGTGGCTAGATTAACCAATACCGCCAGTGAATTTGGTATACAATACGATTCTTTGGCGGACTTGGTAGCCTTTGGTGTGGCACCTTCATTGCTCATGTGGCATTGGCATTTACATGCGTATAATCGCATAGGCATTGCCGTTTGTTTTATTTTTACAGCATGTGCGGCCTTGCGTTTGGCACGCTTTAATGTGTCTACCACCATTACCAATAAAAAATTCTTCATTGGTTTACCTTCGCCGGCGGCGGGATGCTCCTTGGTATCCTTTGTGTTTTTTGCCGGTTTTATTCCTGAATCTTTTGCTGCTACCGTGGCGCCCTTCACCTTGGTTTTAACCTTGGCTATGGGTATGCTTATGGTGAGCCGTGTGCGCTACTATTCCTTTAAGGAATACGCCTTTTTGCGTGCGCACCCCTTTAGCTCCATGGTAACAGTTATTTTGCTTTTGGCCCTGCTGGCTGCGCAACCCAAACTCTTGGGCTTTGTCGTAGCTTTAGTGTATATAGTGGCTGGTCTTATCTACACCTACATTGTTCTTCCCCGTCGTAACCGTGAGCTACTACGTAGCGCAACGCTCCTAGATGACTAATACAGTCTGAGCTCTTACGTGTTATGATCTATGAAATTTCTTCACAGCATTACCCCATAAAGAGCTCAAAGGGAGCTTGTGTCTGCCTGTAGGGTAGGGATGTGTTTTGGATAATGAATTGTGGATATTTTGTAGAAAAATGCTCTGTGCTGTCATGCCAGAGAAAAACACATATTGAGGTTTACTAATAATGAGCAATCGCGTTTATTTTTTCGATACTACCTTGCGTGATGGAGAGCAATCTCCCGGTGCCACCATGAACTTGGCTGAAAAGTTGCGTTTAGCCAGACAATTGGAAATTTTAGGTGTAGACATTATGGAAGCAGGCTTTCCTGCCTCAAGTCAAGGTGACTTTGAGGCCGTGCAAGCCATTGCCGCGCAAACACGCAATGTGCAAGTGGCAGGTCTTTGCCGCGCTTTATCAAGCGACATTGATCGTTGCTGGGAAGCCATAAAAGAAGCAGAAACACCCCGTATTCATACCTTTTTGTCCACTTCTGATTTACATATGAAGTACAAATTGCGCAAAGAGCCCGACGTGGTATTGGCCATGGCGGTGGAAGGGGTAAAGCGTGCGGCTTCCTACACTTCCAATGTGGAATTTTCTTGCGAAGATGCCTCGCGCTCCAATTGGGATTTTTTATGCCGCGTGACGGAAGCTGTCATTAAGGCCGGCGCGCGCACCATTAACTTGCCAGATACCGTGGGCTATGCCATGCCCGAAGAATACGCGCAAATGATTCGCTATGTTATAGAAAACACCCCCAATAGCGATAAAGCTATTTTCAGTGTGCATGCACATAATGACCTTGGCGTGGGTGTGGCCAGCTCTTTGGCAGCTTTGCGCGCCGGAGCTCGTCAGGTGGAAGTGACCCTTGGCGGTATTGGTGAGCGTGCAGGTAATGCCGCTTTGGAAGAAATAGCTATGGCTTTGCGCGTGCGTAAAGATTATTTTGGTCTTGAATGCAATATTAACACCGAGCAATTATACCCTTCCTGCCGCATGCTTGCCATGACCATTGGGGTGCCCATTGCGCCCAATAAGGCCATTACCGGCGGCAATGCTTTTGCGCATGAATCCGGTATTCACCAAGATGGTATGCTGAAAAACCGCGAAACCTATGAAATCATGACGCCAGAATCTGTGGGACGTACCACCAGTGACTTGGTGCTTGGTAAGCATTCCGGCCGCAATGCCGTGAAAAATAAATTGGAAAGCCTTGGCTATACCCTTGATGAAGAGCAAATTGATCAAGTATTTACCGCTGTGAAAAACTTGGCCGACATGAAAAAGACCGTGCATGATGAAGATGTGGTGGCCTTGGTGTTGGAAGAAATTTACCGCATTCCCGATCGTTATCGCTTGGTACATGCCAGTATTAACTCTTCTTCCACGCAAGATATTCCCCCCACGGCTGCTGTGGTCTTAGAAGTGGACGGCGAAGAAAAGCGCGGCGCCGGTTTTGGCGTGGGGCCAGTGGATGCTTTGCTCAATACCATCAGTGATATTGCCGGCAGAAAACCTGAATTACAGCAATATGTAGTTAATGGCATTACCGGCGGCACCGATGCTCAAGGCGAAGTAACCGTACGTGTGTGCGATACGGTCACCGGTTTTTGCGCTGTGGGACGCGGTGCGCATCCAGATATTACCGTGGCTTCTGCCAGAGCCTATGTGAATGCTTTGAACCATTTGGCAAAAAAAGAACGCGATTGCAATTAAAGGAAGATATTATGGCACATACGTTAGCACAAAAAATTTTACAAAAGCATACCGAGCAAGAAATCAATGCTGTGGGGCAGATTGTACGCTGCAAATTGTCCTTGGTGCTTGCCAATGACATCACCGCACCCCTTGCCATTAAGTCCTTTGAAGGCATGGGCGCCAAAAAGGTATTTGATAAGGATAAAGTGGTTTTTGTTATGGATCACTTTACGCCGCCTAAAGACATTGAATCTGCCAATCAGGTACTTGTTTCGCGCAAATTTGCCGCAGAGCAAGGCTTAACCCATTATTATGAGGGTGGCGATTCCGGCGTTGAGCATGCACTTTTACCCGAGCTTGGTCTTGTGGGCGCCGGTGATATTGTCATAGGCGCTGATAGCCATACCTGCACCTATGGCGGCGTGGGCGCTTTTGCCACTGGTCTTGGTTCCACCGACATTGCCGGCGGCATGGCTCTTGGCGAAACATGGTTTAAAGTGCCACCTTCCATTCGCGTATCTTACACAGGCACCATGCCCAAGTATATGCGTGCCAAAGATCTTATTCTTATGCTTATTGGCAAAATAGGTGTGGATGGCGCCTTGTATCGCGCTTTGGAATTTGACGGCGCCGTTATTGACGCTCTTGACATTGAAGGGCGTCTTACCATGGCAAATATGGCCATTGAAGCCGGCGGTAAAGTGGGGCTTTTTGCTGTGGATGATACCACCATTGCCTATGGCAATGCGCATCATAGACCCAATCAAGAAAAATTAGCCGCCGATGCCGGTGCCGAGTATGAAAGCCATGTGCAATTTGATGTGACTGGCCTTGCCCCTGTGGTGGCTTGCCCGCATATTCCGGACAATGTGAAGCCTGTTTCTGAAGTGAAAGATGTGGCTATCCAACAAGTCATCATTGGATCTTGTACCAATGGTCGCATTAGCGATATGCGTGACGCCGCAGAAATCCTCAAAGGCCGTAAGGTGGATAAATCCGTACGTTGTATTGTGATTCCTGCCACCCCAGCTGTGTGGAAGCAGAGCATGAATGAAGGGCTTTTTGATATCTTCACCGATGCTGGCTGTATCATCAGCCCTCCCACTTGCGGCCCCTGTCTTGGCGGATATATGGGTATTTTAGGCGATGGCGAACGCGCTGTGGCCACCACCAACCGCAACTTCAAAGGACGCATGGGTAGCTTGCAGTCAGAAGTGTACTTAGCCAGCCCCCTTGTGGCTGCTGCTTCTGCTGTGGCAGGCATTGTATGCGATCCTAATAATTTGTAGTTTTGAATGGAATTTGCTGGGGAGGGAAACTTTTTTTAGGAAAAAAAAGTTTCCCTCCCC
>CAYJHH010000107.1:0-10171 GCA_964369995.1 uncultured Desulfovibrionaceae bacterium | reverse complement strand
GGAAAATACCCACGTTATCCATCATGGTTTTATGCATAAGAGCGCGCAGCTTGTAACAATCTTCCTTGCCCTTACGGCCATGCACCATATTATCAATGCGCTCAGCCACAAGCTTGGCAGCAGAGGCACCGGCAGCGGTGCTAAAGCTGGTTTCATACCCTTGAAGGTATTCCACCACTTTTTTACCAATAATACGACCAGCCACCACGGTTTCTGCCAAGGAGTTACCACCAAGGCGGTTAAAGCCGTGCATATCCCAACAAGCAGCTTCGCCGGCGGAGAACAGCCCCTTAAGGCCATACACTGCACCGTCTTTATTGGTGCGCACGCCACCCATGCTGTAGTGATGTGTGGGACGTACAGGAATAAGCTGTGTAATGGGGTTCACACCAAGGAACTTGGTGGAAATGTCATACACTTCGCGTAAGTTGGTGGTAATATGCTTTTCGCCAAGGTGACGAATATCAAGCCATAAGTGCTCGCCATAAGGGCTTTGCACGCCATAGCCTTTGCGCATATGCTCAGCCATGCGACGAGAAACCACGTCACGCGAAGCCAATTCGGCTTTTTCTGGCTCATAATCTGGCATAAAGCGATATTCATTGACGTCAAGCAATGTACCGCCATCGCCGCGGCAACCTTCGGTCACAAGAATATCCGTGGGTACGGTGCCTGTGGGGTGGAATTGTACAGCTTCCATATTGCCCATAGGTACGCAGCCCGTATCTAAAGCCGTGATTTGACCGCCGCCATCACAAATAACAGCATTGGTGGTGGCAGGATACACGCGACCATAACCACCGGTGGCAATGAGGGTCACCTTGGCTCTGTACATCACAAGCTCGCCGGTGCGCAAACAGCGGCAAATGCAACCTGTACAGGTTTCGCCATCATGAATAAGCGCTTCGGCCTGCATGCGATCATGCACAGCGACGCCCAATTGTAACAGGCGGTTATCTAAGGTAAAGAGTACAGAGTGACCGGTACCATCAGAAGTGTAGCAAGTACGCCATTTCGCCGTACCGCCAAAGGCGCGAGAGTGAATAAGACCGCGCTTAGACTCAAGCTCTTCAGCTTCAAAAGGCTTACCACCCTTATAGTACGTATGCACGCCAGGTTCCACACGGCTCCAAGGCACACCCATCCAAGCCATTTCACGCATGGCAATGGGAGCAGTGTTAGCAAAAAGACGTGCCACTTCTTGGTCACAGCCCCAGTCAGAACCCTTTACGGTATCGGTAAAGTGAACGTCGGGGGAGTCACCTTGGCTCATGGCAGAGTTGGCAAGGGCTGCTTGCATACCACCCATGGCCGCAGAAGAGTGCGAACGTTTGGGAGGTACCACAGAAAGACAGATAACATCGAAGCCATTTTGTGCTGCCTCAACGGCTACACGCTCACCTGCAAGGCCAGCTCCCATGCACAATAAATCAGTTGTAAAAGTACGCATGTGCTCTCCTTGCTATGCTACGCTAATGGTGTGGAAGCGGATCATGGTTAAGATACCAAGACAGATGTAGGCAGCAATGAGGTACCATGTACGCTGGGTCCATACAGCACGATTGGCATCGGTGATGAGACCGTACTTTACGCCCACGCGGAAAAGACCAATACCTAAGTGAATACCCACACAAATGAGTAATACAAAGTAGAAAGGCGTCCAACCGTTTTGCTCGCGAAGGGCGGAGCTTTCAGCGGTGATGGGCAATGCGTCAAGCACCACATACACGTGAATGCTTACCATAACAAGCACAACAATGGCGGTGATGACTTGTGCAAGCCACAGCCAAGTGTCACAGTGCTTCATGGTTTTGGCATGGCGGAAAAACACCGGCAAAGTACCCACTTGGAAAGGCATTTTACGCGCTGCCAACACAAAGTGTGCTACCATGAGTAAAAGGATAATGGGGCCACCTACTTGTGCAAGGTACAACTCTTCTAAAACCCAACCTAGACCATTCATAATGCTGGGGCTTAAAAGAACTGAGCTCACAAAGATAAGGTGCATCAATGTGAACAATGCCAAAATAACGCCGCTGGCGGCTTGGGCAAAATCCATACGGCCGGACAAAGTGGTCTTTGACAAAGAACCCACAGAAACAGTCCCGTCCATACACGCTCCTTCGGTTTGTGCAATGCTAAGTTTATCGTCTTTGCTCTAACCTAGCTATGCAACTAAAATAATTAAAGAAGAGCAAAAACGTACAAATACGCTACTATAATACGGCATATTAAGGACTTGGTCAAACATTCTAAGGCTCTTTTCTTGTTTTAAAGTTTTGAGAAAAATGAAACAAAACCACATATAGCTTTATTTTAAAACCTTACATGCTGTAAATTTTTTTTATACTTTTTTGCAATAAAAAGCCCGCTCTATAAAAGTGCGGGCTCACTCAGCGTCTATACTGTGGAGGCATAGACATTTCTTACAACAAGGCTCTTTGCCCATACAGCAGAGCAAAGGGCAAAAATCTCAATTTTTAGACTCCAGCTTCCGTAAAACTGGCCTTTGGCTTCATAAACAAGGCTCTATCCTTGGCAAAGTCCTTATAACTTTTTCCATCATTATTACGAATATCTTCTTTTGCGCCCAAGGTTGTAAGAGAGCGCATAATTTCCTCTTGCGCATTAAAAGAAGCGGCTAAGATCAGCGCCGTATTACCAAAAGAATCCTGAGCATTAATATCTGCCCCGCTTTGCACCAACAATTCAATCACCTTGACATCACGATTCATTCTTGCCGCGCGAATAAGCGGCGTTTCACCTTGAGAGTTACGCGCGTTTACCAAGGCACCGGCTTTAATAAGAATATCTACCACAGCGAAATCCGCCGCCCCTGCAGCTTCCAATAAGGCAGTATCACCCAAGCTGTCTTGAGCGTTGACATCAGCGCCGGCTTGCAGCAATACCTGCACAGCTTCTTGCCGCCCCAAAGCGGTGACAGCCACCATGAGAGCGGTGCTTTCTGCCGTATTACGTGCATTTACCAATGCGCCATGATTTAATAAGCTTTGTATAACTAAAGGGTTTTTATTAAGCTTTGCTGCAAGCATAAGCGCTGTCCAGCCATCAAATTTTTTGGCATTCACATCGCTACCGCTGGCAATTAACAATTCGATAATCTGAGGATTTGTGTTGCCATAAGCCGCCCACAACAAAGGTGTCCATTCATTGCCGTCACGCGTATGCACTTTGGCTCCAGCGCGCAGTAAAGTACGTACCACCTCAGGATTTACATTGGCAGCACTGGCGTACATAAGCGCTGTTAACCCCATGGAATCTGCCAATTGCACCTGACTACCCGCATTAATAAAAGCTTGAATCACCGCAGGGTGCACATTCACATTGGCACTGAGCATCAGCGGGGAGGCCCCATATTGCGTGGTGTGAATATGAGCGCCTTTGTCCACCAACAGCTGTATAATACGCGGATCTTTCACAAGACGCCCCGCCATAATAAGAGGCGTATTTTCTTCTTCGTCTTGTGCATTCACATCTGCACCAGCCTGTAATACTTGCTCCACGTCAGCTAAGGTGGCGCTTTTCCAAAATTCTTCACTAAGCATGCGCATGCTTTTTTGCGCATGAGCCTGTCCTGCCAAAAAAATTACACTTAAACATAAAAATATACTAAGATTTCGCATGCGCATCCTCACCGTACCTGAATAACATACCTTCTCTCATACTTGGCTAAAAAATGCATCTACTTTTTCTGAGAATTGAATAAAATGCTGCCAAATTATTTGGCACTGCCCATTTTTTTCTCACAATTTTTTTGGCAGCCATATGTCGCTTTGAAGACAAATAGAAGTATAGCTTTTTGTAACAGTGACACTTTCATAAAAATTTTTTTAATAAAAAAAAACTCCTGAAGCCATGGCAACTCTACTGAAAAATTAACTTAAGCCTTGTTATTATTGCTAATTGTAACTATTTTTAATAGACGCAAAAAAAATAGAGGCATTTAAAATTCACCCCCCTCGCTTAGGAATGAAGGAAAAATGCCTCTGATATGTGATGTGGCACAAAGTCCACACTTCGATATGTTTGCCCTGCTTGTCTGCAGGTACTGAGTATATAGCAAGGTGCGTGCCAAAGTTATGGAAACACACTTTACTGTTTCCATAAATCTTTTTTGAACAAAAAAAAGGAGCTCTAAGACCCCTCTGACTAGCGACAAACTCTAGTATCAAAAATTGATTTTTATTTTTATTGCCTAAACTTCAATTTTCAAAATTTAGCGCGTTTAAGAAGTGCAAATGAGATATAATTTAACATCTTACATGGCACCAAAAAGCAGCTGATAAGGATAACATTTTGACGCAATTAAAGTTTTTTGGAAGGGGGGTCTGGGGGGAGAACCTTTTGTCCACAAAAGGTTTCCCTCCAGCAGGCTTTCTCAACACTTTGAGGAGCCCTAAGGCTCCTCTATACTTAAAATTCCAAATGCCCCGGAGTACGCGGGAAGGGTATCACATCACGAATATTACTAATGCCTGTAAGCAACATCAATAAACGTTCAAAGCCCAGCCCAAAACCTGCATGGGGTACCGAGCCAAAGCGGCGCAAATCTAAATACCACCAAAAATCTTCTAATTTTTGCCCCATGTCCAAGATACGCTTTTCCAGTACATCTAAACGATCTTCACGTTGCGAGCCGCCCACCAGCTCTCCAATACGTGGCACCAAGATATCCATGGCCGCCACCGTTTTTCCATCATCATTAAGGCGCATATAAAAAGCTTTAATATCCTTAGGATAATCATAGACAGCCACGGGATGTTTAAAATGCTCTTCAGCCAAATAGCGCTCATGCTCTGTTTGCAAGTCCGTGCCAAAAGACACCGGAAATTCAAAGTTCTTACCGCTTTTTTGCAAAATTTCCACTGCTTCTGTGTAAGAGACGCGCGCAAAAGGCTTTGCCAGCATGGATGTTAAGCGCTGTACCAGTTCTGTATCCACAAATTTATTAAATAAAGCTATATCATCTGCGCATTTGCTCAGCACATGTTCAATGACATGGCAAGTAAGCCCTTCGCCCAAGTCCATATTATCATTAAGGTCAGCAAAGGCCATTTCAGGCTCAATCATCCAAAATTCAGCTGCATGGCGAGGAGTATTGGAATTTTCGGCGCGAAATGTAGGGCCAAAAGTATACACACGCCCCATTCCTAAAGCTAAAGCTTCAGCTTCGAGCTGACCGGAAACGGTAAGATTACACTCCTTACCAAAAAAATCTTTTTCCAAATTCTTTTCACCCAAGGGCATGGTGCTCACACGAAACATTTCACCGGCGCCTTCGCAATCAGAGCCTGTTAAAATGGGTGTATGCACATGGTAAAAGCCCTCTTGACGAAAATAATCATGCACTGCCATGGCCGCTTCCGAGCGAATGCGAAAGGCCGCCCCATATTTATTGGTACGCGAGCGTAAATGCGCAATGGTACGCAAAAACTCGTCAGAATGTCGCTTTTTTTGCAAAGGAAAACTTTCTTGATCGGCAAGGCCATATACCGTAAGTTTTTGGGCGCGCACTTCAAAACTTTGTCCTTTGCCTAGAGAAGCTACCAAAGCCCCTTCTATACCCACAGCAGCGCCTGTATTCACTTGCGCCATGGCGGCATAGGCTTCGGTGCCTTCATCCACAATGCATTGAATATTGGCAAGGCATGAGCCATCATTGAGTTCTAAAAAACTAAAACCTTTAGCATCACGGCGGGTACGAACCCAGCCCTTAACCACAATAGTATCCACTGGCTCCACAGCGTGTAGAGCCTTGGAAATAAGTGTACGTTTCATGATATTCCTTTTACGTATGTAAGATGAGCAAAAACGCCTCATTGCATCAGCAAGAATACTCACTAAGCAAAAGCGTACGCCCTTAGATTATTTGCCTTCTTGATAACGCCGACGCAATTCGTTTTCTTGTTGCGCTTTACGTGCTTTTGCTGCGCGCTCCATTTCGGCCTGTTTTTTCTTGCGTATACGTTCAAGACGCTCTTCTTGCAAGCGCTCTCTTTGTTCCTTGGCTTGATCCAAAAATTTATCCCTTTGCCTTTCAAAGGTCACGGTGGAGCGCAGCATGGCTATGCCAAATGAAACAACAGTGACTATACTTACAAGTACCTTTTGAATTTCCCATTGCTGATTGGCCAAAATGTTTTTTAACCAGCCAAGCCCCATGGAATCCCCAAACATAACAATGGAAGGAATACACACAAAGCACAGAACAAGCCCCACAGCCTCTATCCAAATAAAGGTTTTCACAAGGGTCACGCCAAACAGCGTGCCATCACGCAAGGCACGTAGCGTTTTTAAACGCCTTTTAAGACTACGCAACAAGTCTTCCACTTCTTTCATTTTCTTTTGGGCTTCTTGAAAATTATGCGCCTCTTGGAAATTAGAAGCAAAGGCCCAGTTAAGCACTGTGGCCGCTTGATTAAATTCATCACTAAAATCTTTCAAAAGCTTGGGGAAGGGGAACCAGGCCGCTTCATCTCGAATATTTTGTAATTCCGCCAAATAATATTTATAACGACCTTGCAAGTCTTCCACTTGGCGCTGAATAACTTCTTCAATCTTTTTTTCCAATTGTGGACGCTGTTTGACCACCTCAAGGAAAGTAATGTAGTTTTTAGTGCTTGCCACCTGCATAAGCTCTGAAAGAAGCGATTGCATAAGCACATAGCTTGGATGATGCGGTGGGAACCACAAAGCCACTTTTTCATTGAGTAATTGCGCTTTTTTTCCTTCCACTTCGGCTAAAATTTCAGCATCTTTCCAAATGGGGTACAGATGCGTTAAAATCATAATTCGCCCACGGCCAAGCTCTGGATCCACCAAAAAGCGGTTAAAAAAGTAGATATCTTCGTGCACCAGCTTACTAATACCGCTCAGCTCTTGCTCCACAAAGCCCATCTTCACCTTACAAGCAATACGACGATAGTCTATGCTTTTCCATTGCGGCATGACGCGTTGTATTTGCCCATACTGCGCAATGGCATCCAAGAAATGATCTTGAACCTCAGCAATGCGCGCTTGTAAATATTCATTCCAGGCTTGTAAAGGCGCCGTACCCGTGAGGGTGGCAGCTTCTTTAAAGGCCGCCTGCGCCTTGGTATAATCATTCATATACACGTACATAAAGCCAAGCAAAGTACGCAAGCGCATATCGCGTGGATTACGTGTAATAAGCTCTTGCATATCAGGCAAAAGCGGCGCCACAGGTCCGCCATTAATCTTCAAAAACCTATCATAAAGATCCCATACAATGTGATCATCACGCTGCAGTTCCACCTCTTCGCGAAACTTGCCTAAATTTGCGCCCTTGGTAATCCACATATAGGGCATGGAGCGCACTTGAGCATAAAAATTAATGTCAAAAATGGTTTTTAGCAAAGCTGCGCGTTCATCGCCGGAATCAAGAATTTCCGCATAAGGCACAGTATCATCACTGGAAGCGCTCTTTTCTATACCTCGGAAGGCAGAGTTAATTTCATCCAAATCCATTCTATCAGCGGTGTTGGTTCCCTCAAAGCGGCTGGTGGCAAGGGCTAAGGTGGGGCATTGTTGGTTGCCATGCGTATTGATACCGCAGAAAAAACACGGTGGGTCATCGGAAGCAATGAGTTGCCCGGCCATGAGCACGGGCATCACGGGTGTACCGGCCGTAATCTCCCCAAGAGAGACCGTGCACCACGCATCCATGGAAGTGTGATTATTAGAAAAACGAATATCGTGTACTTCAAAGCCCTGACCCAGCAAATAGGCCGTACGATAACTCATATAAGGATTATCCGGGCTTAAGCGCGACCATTGTAAGCCTATTTTCTTATACAAATCATTATTAAAGTTCATACCCTTGCGGTCAACAACAACCGTAAGAAAAGGCCAAAAGTGTTCAGGCTTGGTATTTTTTAGCTCATCCACACGCGCCAAAGCACTGCGTAACCAGGTGCGCAAAAGCAAAAGATTTTCAATGGAAAACATGATGAAATTATCCTGCATGATAAATTTCAACTTGTGTTCTTTTAAGGTATTAAGCAGCTCTTGCTGCATATGTGGCCAGGCTTTTTGGTAAGCTGGGTCTAGGGGATTGCCCAAAGGACGCCAAAGGCCATACCAGCCTTGTGAGGAGGTATAGGGTAAGCGAGTATCAGCATCAATGGTGAACCACTCATCAATGGCCATACCTTGCTTTAAAGGAGATTTAACAAAGGTAATACCAGGAAAGTTGGTGTCCCCTTCCATGGCTTTGGTATGTATTTCGATTTCAAAACTTTTGCCGGGAAACATTTCCTGCTCAATGAGTTTTGAATCTACACTGATGGCAATTTCTTGGCGTAAACCAAATGTAAGGCGCCCGCGTAAGAGCTGTACCGAGGCCGTAAGAGGATTAAAACGCGCCCATACAAAAAGGCGAGCCAAAGCTAAGAATACGTCTTTATTAAAGAAAAACCATGCAGACTGTTCAAAGTCTTGTTCAATGAACATGCCACCATAGTTTTGGAGCGTTTGATTTATTACAGGGTCAAGGTCGTGCTGCCAAGAAAACCACAAAACATAACCTTGCGCACTCATACGAGTTTCTGTACTCTGGGGGAGTTTGGCTAACAGATCACTAAAAACAGCCATTGTCTTACCTCATAATAAAAAAGGAGCTCTTATGGATATTAATAAAGCACTTGCAGAACTAAAACAACGCCCTGGTTTTACAGATAATGTGGGCATGATGCTCATACACAACGGCGTGGTTCGCGGTTGGTCTCGTCAAGATCATAAGGATGTAACATCCATTACCATTCGTCAAGACAAGGATAAAATTCGCGCCATTTGCGAAGAAATGGAACAACGCCCAGGCATTTTTGCCATTGTCTGGGACGCTCGCGAAGGCGAATTCAAACCCGGTGATGATGTACTCTTCCTCATTGTTGCCGGTGACATTCGCGAAAATGTCAAATCCACCTTCTCTGACCTTTTAGAACGCGTTAAATCTGAAGGTGTTAGCAAGCAAGAACACTTTATTTCTTAAACTCGTATACACTCAGGGGGGGGCTAGCCCTCCCTAAATTTCACAACAAAGTCGTCTTTGTCATACCCTATGTCACTATTCTGACGTAGTTGCATCGCCCAACAAGGCTAATGCAAAATCCTTTCCATTAAAGGGACGTAAATCTTCTAATTTTTCTCCAAGCCCCACATAGGTAATGGGAATTTGGAATTGCAAAGCCACAGAAATAGCTACGCCGCCCTTGGCCGTGCCATCAAGCTTTGATAAAATAATTTCATCAATACCTGCGGCTTCCTTAAACAATTTTGTTTGTGACAAAGCATTTTGTCCAGTGGTAGCATCCACCACCAAAATATTTCTATGCGGCGCACCTGCGTGTTTTTTAGCAATAACGTTACGAATTTTTGTAAGCTCTTCCATGAGGTTAACCTTCGTTTGCAAGCGCCCTGCCGTATCCACATACAACACATCATACCCGCCACGTAAAGCAATATCCATGGCCTCAAAAGCCACAGCTGCAGGATCTGCTCCGGCATCTTTACGGTGAAAATCTGCTCCCACACGATCAGCCCATACACCAAGCTGCTCTGTGGCCGCCGCCCTAAAGGTATCTGCCGCCGCAATGAGCACTTTCTTGCCTTGCATACGGTCGCGATGTGCTAATTTGGCTATGGTTGTGGTTTTCCCCACACCATTAACGCCAATCATCATAACAACTTCCGGCGCTGTAAAAGAGCTAATACGCTTTTGCATTTGGAAAATGGTGGTAAGCTCTTCTTGTAAAACGACGCGCAAATCTTGCGGGTCGGTAAGGCCTTGCTTGCGCACAGCATCCTTCAAGCGCTCGATAAGAAGCATGCTCGACTCAAAGCCCACATCGGCCATGATGAACAGCTCTTCCATCTCTTCCCAAAAAGCCGCGTCAAAAGCACCATGTGAAGCAAAAAGAGCATCAAGCTTACGGGTAAATTGCTCGCGAGTGCGCGCCAGACCATCGCTCAATTTTACAAACAGACGGTTACGCTCATCTTCTTCGTCTTCCAATTCCAAAGCCAATGCCAAGCGGTATTGCAACTCAGAGCGAAACTCTTCCACATATTCATATTCCATGCGGTTGAGCCAACCTTCAAAATCAGTCACAAAGGCTTCGGCTTCATTTTC
>CAYJHH010000106.1:0-10328 GCA_964369995.1 uncultured Desulfovibrionaceae bacterium | reverse complement strand
GCGTGCCTTTCTTAAAAACGAGTGGAAACACGTTTTTAAGCATTAACTAATTAGTATCTTCTCAAAATACTATAACTGGAGACTAATACATGAGAACAAAAATTTTATCCGTCATAACTTGTATTCTCCTTCTATGCGCCATTATCCCAATCAACGCATCGCCCAGCACCGCGTCTGAAACTCACATCACAAAAAAAATAGATGCCTTTATAGCCAATGGGTTTGCTCCTGGAGTTGTGGTGGTCATACCCTCAAACGACAAAGATAAACCCACCGTCATTGCACGTGGACTTGCCAGTTTAGAATTAAAAGTACCTATGCAAGAATCCATGATTTTTCGCTTTGGTTCGCTTACTAAGCTTGTCACGGCCATGCGTATAAAGGATTATATTGCCAGCGGAAAATTGTCCCTTGATGCAGATATACGCAATGTAATCCCTGAGCTTAAAGATCTGACACAGCCCATCACCATTGAGCAGCTTTTAACGCACTCAAGTGGTTTGGCAAATTTTTTTGGTATGTCAGAAATCATTGCTAACGTGGGCAAAGCTTGGACCCGTGAGGAATTATTACAGCTTATAGCAAAATATCCATTGCAATTTGAACCCGGCACCAAACAAGAATACTCAAATACTGGTTACTATCTTCTTGGCATTATATTGGAAGATTGTGGACAGAGCCTTGAAAAATTTATCAAAGATGTAGTAAAAACTCCTCTCGAAGTTAATCTTGTTTCAGATACCATGATTGTTCCCCAGAAAAGCAGTGGCTATACCATGCGCAGTCCGCATGGCGTTATTTTACCGCCCTTCATCACAAGCAATCTAGCCTTTGGCAGTGGAGACATTCAAGGTACTGTAGAGGATATGTTAAGTTTAATTTCTCTTTGGGTGGACTATGACCTTATACCTGAGGAATATTTGGCAAATTACGGAGAAAAACTTAAGCAAAAAACTACCTCTGCTCCATACTTCGAAAGCCAATGGGGGTTTTTTGAGGGCATGGAGCTCTATACATTTAGCAATGGAAGAACTTTGCTTGGCAAGGGGGGCATGTATCCAGGCTATGCGGCATATTATTTTTATGACCCCAAAAGCCAAAAAAGCCTTATTATTGCGGTTAATCAGGATGCAACGTCTAAAGAGCTTTGGGACTTAGCACTTGATCTATTATAGTCGAACCTGAAAAACGTGTTTCCACACATTTTTCAAAAAGGCACGCCCTTTCATCCCCCCTTTTGGAGGCGCCAGAAGTTCGACCAAGCGGCACTAAGTGTTCTCGTTAGGCGAAGAATGAGCCTTACGAGAAGCGTACGCAAAGCAATTTTGGCTTGTTTTGCGTGGCGGTAAACCATGCCAAAAGCATGTTTTGTATAGTTTGCACTAAAAATGGTATTTTACATGCCTAACTTTGCAAGAAAACAAATTCCATTGGTTTATTTCTTGTAAAGTGTATTACGTGTATGAACTAAGAGTTTTTTTACCGGTAGTTAAATACTTTTTTAGTATCGATTACTTCATAGTCAAAAGGAAGTTTTCTATGAACAATAGAAAATCAAGAGCGTGTTGTGAAGAATTAAAACTTGAAGCTGGTAAGCTATATGGTGCAGGAGAAAGGCCGTCAGAATGGCATAGGGTGATGGTGAAAAACTTTGAAAAAACAGGTAACTGAATCCATAAGGGTTTTGGTGGCAGATTTACCAAGCCATGATTATACCGAGGCAGAGGCTCTTTTACGACCCTTTATCCGTATGTTGCCCCATGAACAAACGCAAAGTATTGCTGCCCATAGACGCCCTGTGGACCGCGCTCTTCGACTATTGGTTCGTGTTCTTTTGGGCTATGGTGTACAAAGCATCACTGGAAGACCGGGAGGGGAGTTTTTAGCTCAGCTCTCCATTGATGGCTATGGTCGCCCTCAATGCCCTGGATTTTGTTTTAGCTTCAGTCATACGCCACCGTATGCAATTTGTGCGCTAGCTCCGCTGGGGTGGAAAGGGCGTATAGGGGTGGATGTGGAATCTGTACAGATTTTGCAAGTTGATGAATTTTCAAAAGTTTTCACTTTAGAAGAATTGGCAGAAATTAAGACCACAACTGACCATTCACGCGAGCTCATCAGACGATGGACCATTAAAGAAGCCGCATTGAAAGCTGAAGGCTTGGGGTTTTTAGCTGATCCTTTAACCATACATACCAGTTTTGGATGTGAGGGACGCCTTATTAATGGTCTTAATTGGAAGCATTTGCCTTTAGATGAAAAATTTTGGCTTACGGTGGCTTCTTGCTCTACACAAGCTATTACAATGGAAAGGCTAAAAGCTGAGGATTATTTCAAGCTCTGTTAAAATAAAACGCAAATATAAATCGTAACTTAAAGAGAATATTTACATTAGTAAGTACGATATTTTCACTCTTTTATTCCCCAGTTGTCTATTTAGTTAATGCTTAAAAACGTGTTTCCACTCGTTTTTAAGAAAGGCACGCCTGCTCCAAATACCCCTTCGGGGCCACCGGAAGTAAATTCCGGCTTATTTTACGCGCGGCAAGCCATGCCAAGGGCATGTCTTGAGTAGTCGACATCTGAAAAAAGCATTTCTTATGTCTAAACATTGCCAGAAAACGTATTCCATACGTTTATTTCCGGCAATCTTTATTACATTATTTGATTTATAAGTTCTATTTTTACTGATAGTTAAGTTGTTTTTTCAGTGTCGACTATTTATACGTTTTTTTGTAGTGCCATCGAGTGTTGATGACCGTTAACAAAAACGTAAAGCCGTGAAATTGTGAATAACATGATAATAAATAATTTGCCATGATACATAAGATAATATATGGTTTTATAAAGTTAGCGTGAGATTTTTCACAGTGCGTCATTGTGTTATTATGCTATTGTAACTAAGGATTTCTATGCTTAGGAAATATATAATTTTTCTTACTTTTTTTTGCATATTCCCATTTGCCGCGCATGCAGAAACGGTTTATTCTGAAATGGATCAAGATATACTCGAGCTTTTTACAGAAGTTAACGAAACTCAGGCCTCTTTTACGGCGGTGGTGGAAAATACCACAGTGATTAAAGAGCGTATTCAATGCTTTGCGGATAATTTTAGCTATCAAAGACGGGCGAATTTCTGCCTAAATGAATATCGCAATGATCTTGTGGATGTGGCGCGTGAATTTGTGGAAGGACGCCCAGAGGTGGGCATTTTTTTGAAAAATGTAGCTTATTGCCCTGTGATGTATAACCTTTGCCAAGGGCAAGCCGAAATGCGTAAACTTACCTCTCAGGATCTTTGTATACAGTTTGAGCGACAATGCATAGATTTAATGCTTGATAAGTATTGGCGTGGCACCCCTATATATGACAATATTGAACTTAGGGTACACAAATGAGTATAAAAAATCGCTTTTTTGCATGGTATAGCAAATCATATCCGTACCTTATAGGTGTTGTTGCTCTAAGCACAGTTCTTCTTATATTTTTTTGGAATAACACTGTAATATCCATATATTCTGGTGAGCGAGGGGTTAAGTACAGCCGTTTTTTTGATGGTACGGTACTTGATCGTAGCTTTGGTGAAGGGTTGTATCTTATCTGGCCCTTTGACATAATGTATATTTATGACACGCGTATTATTGAAATTTCTGAAAAAGCCTTTATGCCCACAAAAAATGGTATGATGGTTCAGGTAGATATTTCTTGTCAATATCAGGTGGATGTCAATCGCTTACCTCAATTACACCAACAAATTGGCCCCGACTATCGTGAGAAAATTGTGTATCCCATGCTTAGAAGTGTGGTGCGTCAAGTGATTGGTTCGTATTCTGCAGAAAATTTGTATGCGACGGCGCGAAATGTGCTTGAAGATGACATGGTAGTGCGGGCCATAACATCCTTGGGACGCTTGCCCATAACTGTGCATAGGTTTATTATTGAAGGATTTTCTTTTCCCGTTGCTTTTAATGAAGCCATAGTAAAAAAGATGGTATCCTTTCAAGACCTTGAACGATATACATATTTAAATGAAATTGAAGTTGCCGAGGCAAAGCGCAAATATATTGAAGGTCTTGGTATCAATAAGTATCAAGAGTTAATTAATAGTGGCCTAACGCCAAACTTTTTACGTTTTGAAGGGGTTAGGGCAACACGTGATTTAGCTGCCTCCCAAAATGCGAAATTGGTGGTGGTGGGCGGAGGTAAGGACGGATTGCCAGTTATCCTCAATACCAACGACAATGCTGTTTCTACGCAGTCATCTCATGAACCTAGTCTATTCGCGCCTGCAAGCAAGTCTGCTGATGATAATCAAGCTGAGAGCACGGTGCAAAGTCCGACAAGTGATGCCCAAAAAAATATTGAGCCAAATATGGCTGTGCAGGTAACTCAGAAGGAACGTGCAGCTTGGGAAGGTTTTTTACAAGACATTGAAAATGCTTTGACCCAAGTTATAGTTCCCGGTGCAAATTCAGAACAAAAAACACCGTAAGAGGTTGATATGCTACAAGTATTTTTCATTTATATAGTGCTGGCCACCATTATTGGCTTTTTTGGGCGCAATCGTGGTTTTGGTTTTTGGGGTTTCTTTTTTGCAAGTTTATTATTTACCCCCTTTATAGGTTTTTTGATGCTGCTGGCTTCTTTTTGCGGCAAAAAAAATCAGGCATAACATAGAGTTTTGTATGTTTTTACTGGGTCGCCACATACTTTTTTGCTTAAGTGCCATTGTTTTTTGTCTATTTATGTCAAATGGCAGCTTTGCTGCAAGCTATCAAGAAGAAAGGCCCATTAAAGAAGGTTATTATATTTTAAATAGCGTCACTCCCTTTGCGCAACAAAAAAGTGTTTATAATGTGGCTTATTTTGAAGCCGGGCCGTATTGGGAATTTGACGAAATATATAAAGCTATTATACATGATCTTGCCAAATATCCTCAGTCTAAGGCTTTGGCTTTTCCCAAAAAATATCACTATTCACCGGGTTGGGTTACGTCCACGGCACAAAAAGAAAAAATTGCCGTCCATATAATGCAAAATCCTGATATTGATGTGGTTATTGCCATGGGAACAGTGGCTTCCACCTTGCTTTTGGCACATAATAATGAGCAAAAGACTGTAATATGCTTAAATGTTGCCGATGCGACCTATTCTGGACTTATTAATCCAAATACGCATAGGCCGGTGGCTAAGAACTTTATTGTGGATCATTTTCCTCAAAAATGGCGCCGTAGTATTGAGATTTTGAATATTTTACAAAATTTTAAGCATATTGGCACCATGTCTCCCGATACTCCTGAGGGGCTAGCTTATTGTAATATCCATGATTTGCGAGAGGTAGGGCGCGCGCGCGGTTTTGGTGTAAGTTTTTATGACCAAATTGATATTGCAGAGTCCGTGGAGAGTTGCAAGCGCGGCATAGAATATTTAATTGAGCAAGATGTGGATGCTGTGTATGTGCCGGCTTTAAATTGTTTTGATCCGGAGCTTGGCGACCCTGCTTCACTTTATGAAATATTACATGAAAATAATATAAAAACATATGCTAAGGATGGAAAAATTCCCGTCATGCACGGAGCCCTTATCGGCATTTCTACCTTAAACTATGCGGAGATTGGGATAGTTTTTGGGCAAATACTTTTGCGCCATTTGCCCAATTATGCGCATGCCAATACTGCTATACAGCTGGAGTTTGAGCCTAAAATATATTTAAATAATGATACGGCTCGCAAACTTAAAATTCATTTCCCTCTGCCTTTACTCACCAATGTGGATAGTATTTATGATGATATGTTGCCCCCCATCAAGTACTAGTTCTTTATTTTTTCGTATACGTTCTTATTTTTTTTTGCAAAGCACTAGATTTCATTTATTGAAATCTTTCTTATTCTGCCTACTCATACTTTTTACCTTTTTGATTCAATCTGCCCACGCCACAAGTGCAAAGCCTAAGACCATAGCCTATTTTGAAAAAGGGAATTTTTGGCTTTATACTCAAAGTTATAAGTCCTTGCAGCAAGCTTTACATGAAGTTTCTGTGGCCTGCATATACCCTAAACAGCTGCATATTAGTCCGGGTTGGCAAATGAGCGAAGCCCAGATGGACGTGGCTGCTCTCAGTTTACTTAACAGTGATGCAGATATTATCATTGCGGCCGGAACCAGTGCTGTTAATGCCCTTTTGCGCGTAACGCAGGGGCAAAAGCCCATTATAGGCATTGCCTTGGCAGATCCTGTGGCCTCTGGTTTTATGCAGGCTGATGGGCTTACCAATTATCCATCCTTTGTGGCGGAGGTTTTCCCCCATAGGTGGAGTAGTATGTATCAAGTGTTTCATGCGGTTATTGGTTTTAAAAAGCTTGGCCTTATGTACGCTCAAGGGGCAGAAGGGCGCATATATGCTGCGGTGGATGATGCCTTAGCTGTGGCAAAAGAGAGGAATTTTAGTATAGTTGAAGCCATTATTCCCGATGAAAGTCCGCAATCATGCCGCCAAGGCATTGAGGAATTGCACAAAAAAGGGGCTGACAGCTTTTTTATGTCGCCATTGGTTTGCTTTGATTGGTCAGAGCATGACCCCAGCGCATTGCTTAGGCTTATTCATGAATACAATATGCCATCTTTTGCGCGAGATGGTTCGCCTTTTGTGCAGGGTGGGGCGCTTATGGGCTTTGCCACATGGGATTTTACCCCGTCGGCTAGGCGTGTGGCCAAGGCTATTGTAGATATTTTTCATGGAGTAAAGCCCCACGAGTTACGCTTGGTGGCTACACCGGAACCGCAAATTGCTCTTAATTTGCAGGCGGCTAAAGAGCTTGATATAGTTTTTCCTTTTGATTTATTACTTTCAGCAGATCAGATTTATGAAAAGACTTTGCCCCCAAATATGGAATAATCACATGGGTCATTTAGTCCGTCTTGCTGTCATTTCCATTGTGCTTTTCCTATTCAGTGTGGGCTTTAGCCTTGTTTTATCCAGTAGCACTCTCTATCGCTATAGCTCAGAAGCGGTGCTTAAGGGCTATGATAGCGCGGCCTTGCAATTGCAGGATATGATAACGCGTGGCCTTAACTTTGGCCGCCCTTTGCAAGGTTTTGCAGGATTGCAGGAGCAATTGGTAAGAGTGCAGAGCATGGCGAGCGGCTTAGAAAATATTGTAATCTATACAGCCCAAGGTGACATTGCTTATAGCGTGAAAAATGCTGATCAAAGTTTAGAGAATATTCAACAAAACGCTAAGGATATTCCGCAAACAGCTTGGAAGGAATTAAAAAGTTTTTATCGCATCCTCCCCCTTGGGGAGAAGGCGCAAAAGCCAGAGGGCTATTTGGTCTTAAGTGTTGAAGCTTCTGTATTGGATACACCTTATGATCAATATGTACGCAATATGCTGTTATTAATAGTACTCTTGGGCGGGATGACGTGCTTTGCACAATTGGGGTGGTTTTCCTATATCACGGCCAGTGTGCGAGATATTGTAAGCATGCGTCGCTCTATCTCCTTTATATTCTTTGTTTTTATTTCAGGAGCGCAGCTGGTTTTTGCTAGTATAGCCATGTATACTTTTATGGCGGAGTTGCGCCATGCCACTGATTTTTCGGCAAAACTTTCTGGCCGCTTTTTAGCCTCTGATTTGGAAGTATTGCAAAATAAAAATGTAAATATTTACACCATTGCCGGTTTAAAAGAACATATGCAAGAAATGCTTGCCGATAGTCCAACCCTTGGGGGGATGAGGATTGTAAAAGAGGGAGATGTAGTACATGCGGTGGGTACTGACTTTGCTTCAAAGCCTATGGTCGCCCCCATATATACATATTGGCAAAGTTCTTATGTGCCTCGTACCGAGATAGGCTCGGTGGAAGTTTTTCCCAGTGCCGACTATATTAATCAAATATTTAGGCGTATGTTTCTCGATCAAGGTACATCCATTGCCATTTCCTTAATTTTATTGTGGCAACTCATCAGCTTTGCCACCGGCAGCGTTATATTGACGCATTCGGGGCAATTTCTAAAAAGGCGCAGCTCAGATGGGCATAGTCTTGCCGCCAATGGCCTTGCTGCTGCTTCGCTGAGCCCTTGGGAGAAGCAAAAACTCTTACTTGAGGCCGCTTTATTCATCTTTTTCTGTGCATACGATTTGGTAATGTCATTCATTCCCTTGGTGGCGAACAAGTTGCCCTCTGAGATCTTACCTCTTTCAGAATCCTTACAGCGTGCTTTGCCCATTTCAGCCGAGGCCTGTTTTGCAACCCTAGCCGTATTGCTATCCGGTACGCTGAATCGCAGATTTGGCTGGAAAAAACTCATGTTTTTAAGTGTTATCTCTGCCATGCTGGGGAGTATTTTAGCCTATCTTTCCTTTGATGTGGTTTTATTTATTGTATCAAGGGCTCTTTCTGGATTTGGCATGGGCATGATGCTTATAGCGGCACAATTTTGTGTGGTGGAAAATACCGAACATCGCCTATCTGGCCTATCTGGCATTTATGCCGCGCTTTTTGCCGGCGCCATTTGTGGCAGTGCCGGCGGAGGTATGTTGTATGATCTTTTTGATTATCATGTACTTTTTATGCTATCCGCGGTGATTATGAGTGTAGTTATGCTTACTTTAAGCTATCTTAAGAGTAATAAAGTGCATTATACTAAAGAAATAGAGAATAAGGCCATGTCGGCGTGGCGGGAGTATTTGCGCCCCTCTTTTTTAATTCCGGCTCTCTTGGTAGGCTTGCCGGCGGGCATTGTATTAACAGGATTTTTGTATTTACTTGTACCAACCACCATGAAAGGCCTTGGTGTAAGCCAAGCTGACATTGGGCGACTTTTTATGCTCTATGGTTTATGTTTTGTGTTTTTGGGTCCATATTTGGCTAATTTGGCAAGTAAATTTTCATCGCAACGTGTTTTTGTGATTTTAATTGGGCTAACAGGTGGGGGAGCCATACTTTGCGCCAGTTTTATCCCCACTTATATGGGCTTTTTGTTGGCTGTACTCTTGGTTGGTGTTTCGCAATGCCTTATTGCATCAAGTATGTTAGAATATATTTTAGCTTTGCCCTCTATGCAAAAATTGGATAAGGCCATGACCAGCAGTGCCTATCGTATGTGTGAACGAACCGGACAAATTATTGGCCCCATGTTGTGTAGTATGTTGATTCTACAAGGCCTTCCTGCTCTTATTCCCTTGGGTCTAGCCATCATCTTGGCGGTTTTAATTTTTGCCCTTAGCAGTAGGACGGCAAAGTAGTCATGCGTATTTTGCTTCTTTGTTCCTCAGACCTAAATGCCTGCCTTAATCTAAACCATCTTTTGCCATTTTTTTTAGCTAAGCATAATGTACATGTTATGCTGTCCAATTATGAATTGGAGCTTGAGCGCGGCAATGTTTATGCCAACACCAAGATTTGGTATGAAAAAGACTTTATTCGTGACCATTTTTTTAAAGCCATTGATACATATGGGAGTGAATATGGGCTTGCCGATGCAAAGCTTTTGACATTTACAGGCCTGACTCAAAAATATTCTCTTGAATTTACACATCTTTTGCCGAAAACTGCCAAGCAGCATATCCTTGAAAAGACTTTATCCTTTAAGCCTGATGTGATTTTCTGTTGCCGTTTTGACCATATATTGCCAGAACAAGTGTTTTTACTTCCAAAGCTTGGAGCATATAATATGCACTCGGGGCTTTTACCACAATGCGCCGGAGCGGATGCCACTTTTTGGGCCATGTATCATGGCTGGGAATCTTCCGGCTGTACTGTTCATTGCATAAGTAAGGAAGTGGATAAGGGAAATATTGTGGCCAGTGTGCGTTATCCTATCAATTATCATTATGGCGTGCTGTGGAATAGAACGCAGGCCTATGCCAAGGGCATGAAGCTTGTGGAAGAGATAACCAAGCAATTGGAACAAGGGCAAAGGCTTGTGGGGCAAGCGCAAGATATGGCTAATTATACCTATTATCCCTTTCCAAATGCGCAGGATTTTACAACTCTTTACAATAATTTAGAAGGGCTTACTGAAGCCAAGGGCTATGCAAGGCTTTTACAGCCTTTTTTGCCAAGTGGTATGAGTATGCCCGATTTTACCCCAGTATTTTAGATTTGTATTAATTCCTCCGGAGGGGAAGGGCTCCGCCCCTCCACCCCGCCAAAGGGGATAATCCCCTTTGGAAACCTTATGGCGTTCTATTTTCAACAAGTTGAAAATAGAACGAAATAAAGAGGCCTGCACAGCTATTTTTTAGTTTTTTTAAGTTAACTCACTGTACTATAGTTAATGCTTAAAAACGTGTTTCCACTCGTTTTTAAGAAAGGCACGCCTGC
>CAYJHH010000105.1:0-10383 GCA_964369995.1 uncultured Desulfovibrionaceae bacterium | reverse complement strand
CGGCATCCTGGTCCCAAACCAGGCGCGCTACCAAACTGCGCCACGTTCCGACGAAAAGAGTTATAGGGGAAAGCGCCGTTTATTGCAAGTAAAAAATAACATTTTTTTTAACTTTTATCTGCTAGCCAATTTTGTAAAGTATCTACGATTTTTTGCGCTTGTTCCGCATTGGAAATATTAAATTTTGACTGCATTCTGTACTCTCCGCCAGTTTTTTTGTAGCGACGAATAACGTACTTGTCAGGCCCAAAAGTGTCCGTATCGTTTTTCCACTCTTGAAAGCGAAATACAATGGTTGTCCAAGCGCCCTTGGTAAGAATGGCTTTATCCAACTCTTTAACAACCACCTGGCCATTTTCTTCATAATTTACGGTAAGTTCATCAATGGTGCTGCTCATAAGTATCCTTTGTAAGTAGATGACATAGGCAAAGCCCACACTATACAGCGCGGGCTAAGCAAAAGCTCCCACCTGCGGGGCTTTAAAAAATTTAACTGGAATGAGAAATCAGTGCGCCTTTAACGCTTTCTGGAATTTGCTCTTCACGTACGGGCATATCGCTAGGCCCTGGGCCAAAATTACTCGCATTTATACGCGCTGTGGCAATGATTGCATTACCAATGTCTGTCCCACTCAGTTTTGTTCCTGAAGCATATTTTGTACCTAAAGCGTCAAGCATAAGCTCAGCGCCATTGGGGGGCGTAGGAATAGCACTTACCATAAAATCCTCCTTGCGTTACTTTGCATATAAGACTCTTTTTCCAAAAGCGCAAGCCTTGCAAAAAGCAAAAGAATATTTTTTTAGACAGTATACAAAAATTTGTCAGCTAAAAATTAGCTTTATCTCCATCTACGGTGTGAATAATCTCGCGATATAGGCGCAAAGTTTCTAAAGCTTCTTCTTCACGTATTTTATGTAAGGCAAAACCGGCATGCACAATAATATAGTCACCCACCGCGGCTTCTTCAGGCAAAAGCATGGTGGAGGTGGTTAAGTAGGTTTCGCTCTCGCCCACGCGCGCTTTTACCATGCCATTTTCCAAAAGCTCCACAATTTGAGCAGGAACTGCAAGACACATACAATCTCCTTTTAGGATGCCGTAGACATGGCAACAATTTCTTGGCGGGCAAGAGTTAAATAAGCATCAAATTTGGCTTGTACCGGCTCAGATAGGCCAATATTCCATGAATTAAAATCATAAGGTTCCATGCCAAGCACATTAATTTGTGGTCTATTACCATGTAGCAGTTCTGCCATATTCAAAGAATCTATAAGATCTATATCATGAATGGAAAGACGCTGTTTTTCATTATCTACCAAGTCAGACTCTGTTAACTTATAAATACTTCCAGGCTCACCATGGGCATGCACAATGTCAAGCACCAAAACAGCATCATAACCTTCAAACATATAAAAAATATCTTGGGTAAAAGTGCCTGCTTCAATGACGGTAACATTATCGCCAAGGTCTTCTTTTAAAAGCTCTTGTGCGGCAAAAACACCTACACCGTCATCGGTAAGCAACATATTTCCTATACCCATAACAAGTAATTTTTTCATAATAACTCTCAAAATAAAATGTTTACAAATCATACCAAGGAAATGCCCTACTGGCAATGCTTAATGCGCTAAAGCTGCATAAGCAGCGCCCAAGCAAGCATAATAAATTTCACAAATCAGACATAATTTACTTGCATTTTATGGCAATGCCGTATATTAACTTCGTCTCAACAACGAGAAAATATGCGTGTCCCCTAGCGTGTCAAAAAGATATATTAGGTAGCACAATTATATACTTTGAGAATATAAATGTTTATGGAGGACTGTCATGAGCAGAGAATGTGATTTTTGTGGTAAAAAACCTCAAGTAGGTAATTTGGTGAGCCACTCCAATATCAAGACCAAGCGTCGTTTTAACCCCAACTTACAAAAAGTACGTCACCAATTTGCCAACGGCACCGTACGCACCTTGACCGTTTGCACACGTTGCATGCGTTCTGGCGCTGTGATCAAGCCCGTAGTACGCAAAGAAGCTTAGTACAAAATTTTCTGTATACAGCAAAAAAGGCCTTTGTTTTTAGAGACAAAGGCCTTTTTTGCTGCGCTTTTTTACTTACCCTATGCACCACAAAAAAAGGGAAAAAGCCCCTTGCCATGGCAAGAGCCCTTTCCCCTTTTTAAACAGTTAGCCCGCAAAGTTACATGGCATTATTTTCATTAAGGGTTTTAATTTGATCATCAATGGCATCTTGCAACACCTTGGGCAAGCCCATAATATCCACATTAAGGAATCCGCGCACAATGGTGGAAGTGGCTTCATCTTCATCCATGCCGCGTGCCATAAGATATTCAATTTCATGCTGTGCAATTTTGCCCACAGCAGCTTCATGGGATAAATCCACACCGTCTTGATCGGTATCTAGTTCCGGTATGGCATGAATACGCCCGCCACCAAGGATAAGGCCTTTACATTCCAAATGCCCGCGCGTGGGGGTAGCTTTAGCTGTCATCAGGCCACGGTTAATGATGGTGCCACCGGTGGTCAGGGTGCGTGCAATGATTTCTCCGCGAGTATGCGGCGCATCTAAGTGAAGCACATTACCTGAGTCCACCCATGAATTTTCCGGCGCCACAATGACGGAATTAAAACGCGCCACACCGCCGCTTCCTGCCAAGCGAATGGAAGGATTCATCTGTAAATTTGCCACAGGTTCCAAAAGCACATAATTATTTTGGAAGGAAGCATCTTGCGCCAAAATACCTGCCGAACGCGGACGTACCACAGCTTCTGAGCCCCAATTATGAATCATGGTGAAAGAGAGTTTACCGCCCTTTTCCACATAAAATTCTGTCATGCCTATATGCGCTGCCCCTTTGGTATCATGCGCCGTGGCACAGCCTCCCAAAATATTAAGCTCCGCACCTTCTTCTACCACCACGATATTATGTACGCTTTGCCCTGTGTCATGCCCCTTGATGAAAAGACACGATTGCACAGGCTCAGGAATTTTTACGCCCTTACGCACACGGATAAAATACCCGCCTTGCAAATTTTCATGCGCCATGCGGGTAAATTCATCTTTATGAGGATCAAGCAATTTCCAATAATATTCAGGCAAGCCATTATATTTTTGCAAAGCTGTTTTAATATCCAGAATTTCTAGCCCGTCTTGTCTGCTTTGACAGTGCACACCGCCATGATTCACATGCATGAAAGAGCCGCTTATCTTCTTCTCATGCACATCAATGCCGGCCAAAAGCAAGCGTTGCTTATCTTCTTGCGGTAAATGCTGTAAGTTTTCCATGGGCGCGCTGTGCCCTCCGAAAAATTGATACCGAGACAATTCTACATTCTTACTCATGATAAAGGCATCTCCGAAATTTTACCAAACATGTCACCAGCTAAACATCGCAAACATTCTTGATAACCATGATTGGCAATATGATCTAATATTTCGCGTGGTTTTGCTTCGCAACACAGAACGCCATTATACATGACTTGGCCTCGATCAGCCACCACATAATCTAAAATATGCCCCGTATGTGTAATTATCAAACCACTGGTGGTACGCTTCATTTTACGCTCACGCAAGGTGGCATTGCAATTTTCTTGCACTGTGCCATCAAGTAAGGCACGTGCCGTTTTGCCCACCAAGGCCATATTTTCTAAATCCACCCCAGACTCTGGCTCGTCAAAAAGCACTAAGTCCGGTTGTTGCGCCATAAGCTGCAATAATTCAGAACGCTTAATCTCACCGCCAGAAAAACCGGCATTAATATCGCGATCTAAAAAATTCTCAAAATTTACGCGCTTGGCTAAAGCCTGCACATCCACTTCTTTGCCGCGAGCGCATAGATTCACCAAATGCCCTGTGGGCAAACCATGTATGGTGGGCGGGCGCTGAAAAGACATACCCATGCCAAGGCGTGCGCGCTCATACATGGGGGCATAGGTAATATCTTCTCCCTTAAAGAGAATTTGCCCCTTGGTCACCGTGTAACCAGAAAATCCCATGAGTGTCATGAGCAAAGTGGTTTTCCCTGAACCATTGGGGCCAAACAAAATAAAGGTTTCGCCGCTTTCAATGGTCAGGTCAATACCACGTAATACAGGTGTTTCCCCGATGGAAACATGTAAATCCTTAATCTCAAGCATCCTGCACTTCTCCAAGATATACCAACACCTCATAATGCACGCTGTCTAAGATATGCGTTATTTTGTTGACGCAATCATCGCCCACCGCATACCCTAACAGGGAGGCCAAAAAAGCCGTACGCTTAGCATTGACCAAAGCTTTATAATCTTCTTCATCGGTGGTATAAGGTATGGCCGCAATGGTGGCGGAAAACTCTTTCAAAGCACTTTCTTCCAGCCCCTTCATGGGCAGAACTTCTCCATCAATAGAGGCAATACCTTGATCTAGGCTGAGCACCACAGGCTTGCCACGCATGTAAGCAATGCAAACTTCCATAATTTATCCTTATAGTGAATGTGTATATCAGGGTTTGATTTATATTTTCATATATTGCGAGGATTTTTTAACTTTTCCTCACAACCACCTCACAAAAACACAGCGCAAACTCTCCCAAAAGAGGCGCTTTATATATACATCGTGGCAAGAACTTTGGCAAAGTTACGCGCCAATGTAAAGACTTTTGCCCTGCTAATGCGGCAGAAGTCATAATTTAAGCATGCCTTTGTAATACCCCCAAAAGGTCTACTCTTCTTCCAAAGTCCACAAATCTTGTAAATGCGTAGCCACATCTTGTAAACGCTGCTCATACTGTTCACGTACTTCTTGCATATAGCAAGCGGCAGCTTCCATCAAAGCTTCCGCCGTGCCGTCATTATTTATAACGGTATGACAAGCCAGTAATTTTTTTTCTTCAGGCCATTGCCAAGAATCCATCATGCGGCATTGCTCAAGGCTCCAACCACGCTTGGCTTGCAAGCGTTCATGGCGTAGTGTCTCTGTACATGCCACGCCCACAATATGCGCCTCTTCCCTGTGTTGCCAGCTATTTTCCAAATACAAAGGCATTTCCGCCGCGGCAAAATCATGCCCTTCGCGCTGACAATACTCCCAAAATTGCTGACAATTTTCCCGCACCATACCATGTATGGCACATTCCACCTCTTGGCGTAAAAAGGGATCTTCCTGCATGGCAAGGCGCAATGCCGTACGATTAAGCTCTGCCCCAGAGCTTGCTATAAAACGCGTACCAAAACGCGAAGCAAAAAATTCATAGCCCGCACCGCCCACAGCATACAATTGCGACACCACAGCATCTGCGCTCCATATGGGTACACCTAAAGCTGTTATGGCCTGCAAGAAAGCTGACTTGCCGCAACCCGGCAAACCTGTGATGACAATTTTTTGCATTTTTTCACTTAAAGCCACGGCGCATTGCAACATATCTTCAGGGGGCGCTGCATAAAAATGACATTCTTCTTGCGTGATGGGATGCGTAAACTCCAATTGCCAAGCATGCAGCATTTGACGCTGTGCAGGCAATGTATGCGACTTAGCAGTGGCTTTACCCACATAAGGCTTGGCACCATAAAGCACATCTCCCCACAGCGGAAAGCCCAAATGCGCCATATGCACACGAATTTGATGCGTACGCCCCGTGTAAATGGTCACTTGTACCAAGGCAAAGGCCTGCTCAGGATCGGCATAAAGCACTTCGTAGGCGCTATGGGCAGGGCGCCCGCCTTTACTTTCCGGCACCACAGCCATCTTCACTTTCACTTGCGGATGACGCCCTATGGGTTCGGTAATCTCCCCATATTCCGTCGGAACGCCCTGCACCAAGGCCAAATATTGTTTATGCACGCGCCGCTCAGCAAAGTCTTCGCTTAAGTTCAGGCGCGCTTGCTCGCTTAAAGCCACCACCATAAGGCCGCTGGTATCTTTATCCAAACGATGCACTATGCCGGGGCGCTGCCCTTCTTGCTCCAAAAGCTGCGGGTATTTACCGGCAAGACGCTGAATAAGGGTATTTTCCATACAAGAAGGACAAGGATGCACCGTTAAACCCGCAGGCTTTAAGCAGATAAGCACATGCTCATCTGCCCACAGTACATCCACTTCGCCCTCTTCGGGCTCAATATGCGTGGCCGGCGGCACCAAGGAAAGGCTTACCTTTTGGCCGGATTTAATCTTTGTGCTAGCCGAAGTTACAGGCAAACCATCCACGCGGCATTGCCCTTGCTGTATGGCTTTTTTAATCTTTTCGCGCGAAATATCCGTTATATACCCGCCTAAAAATACATCCAGACGCCCGCCTTGCCCCTCTTCTACTTCATATTCATAATTGCGCATGTATGCATCACCTTAAAGCGGACCCGGCAAAGTGGAAAAACCGCCTATTCGCTGTAAAATTGTTTGATTATCGTATAAATGTGGCAACTCTGCCCCTGGTTCCAAAGTCGTTACCACGGCGCGACCAATAATATATCTATCATCCCCTCTGCCTTGCTCATCCACGCGAATGCCCCATACATTATGGAACATGACGGGCTGCCCTTGCTCCATACCCAAGTACAAAGCAATATGCCCCGGCATCCAAATCATGGATAAAAAGGGTATTCCATGACGGCTTACTCTATTTTTTTTCTCTTCAAGGGTTTGTGAATCCAAGGGATATGTATAGGCAGAAAGATATTGTGCACGAGAATTACGCGGCAAATACAGCCCAAAAGGGGTAAATAAATCACGCAAGGTGGAAGAACAATCACGCCACTCCTTATGTCCACCCCAGCCATACAATTGCCCCATCATCACATTGCCCACCTTGGCTATATGGCGCGCCGTTAAAGGCATGGGCATGGGCACAGCATCCTCAGCGGAAAAATATAAGATGGTGAGGGCAGCATAAGCACCTTTGCCACGCTTTGGGAAATATACTTTATGGCTCTCCCCGCCTTTACTTAATAAAGGAAACACAGCGCCAATATGCGCATGTCCATAGGCATCCAAGGAGACTTTATCCCGAATGAGCGCCAATAAAGGACGAGAACTGTATTTTTTTATGAATTTTTCATCCACAAAGGCCACATGCTGCACCTGCACCCAGCCACCGGCAATGGAATTTTCCACAAAATACCATCTACCATCACGACTTTTATGACTCACATATACAGGTAAACCCGGAGCTAACGTGGAATATTGAAAATTATCAAAAGGATTTAAATCCATATTAGGCGTAGGCTTACTGAAGCGTGGTGCCAAGGTGGGCAGCTCGCGCAAAGGCGTTTGCGTCAGCACTATGCCCGGCTTTTGCACATTGGGGTAGTTTTCCACAAAGGCATTGGCCTTCAGCACGTCCCATTGCGCCTGCGTCCAAGCATGCACGCCTTGATAGCCCCGCGCTGAGCCCAAAGTATCTTCAAAGGCTTGTGGCGAAAAAGAAGCCTTGTTCTGACGCCACGCCCCAAAGAAGATACGAGTAAACTTCTTTGCCTCATCCCTTTGCTGCGCCGTAGGCAAAAGCAGCTTATTGGGCAATTTTTGTGCATAATATTGCAAATCTTGCGGCAATACACGTATATCTTCAATGATGCCATTTTGTATGGCCGAATGGTATTGCGGCTTAGGCGTCATGCCGCTTTTACCGCCGCAAGCTGTTAAAAAGACACAGCACAAGCCGTAAACTAACCACCTCGAAACAGGAAAAAAGGAATATTGTCGCATATGTTCTCTCCTCGTTATGCAGGAGCTATGGTCAAAGTATATTTACGCAAAAAATCCGTAGGTAAATAGGTCATCTTGGCATGGCGTAAGCCCTCTTCACCAAGGTCTTGCTCGCGGTTCACCAAGGAACAAGCCTGCCCTGCCCTTTGCACAAATAAGGTATTCATGGTTTGGTACACACCGCGAAAAGAGCTATGCCCTTTCTCAAAGTGCACGCCCAAGGTGCCTCCGCTCAAAACCTCACCCACGCTAAAGGCCACCATGGCATTGTCCACATATAAGGTTCCACCCACTAAATGCGGAAAATCTTGCCAATGGGAAAGAACCCTATTAATGGCTGTATTTTCAGCCAAAAGCGAAGGTGAGTTGGAACATTCATGCCATTTACACCACTCATCTTGTAAGGAAAGCACATCTTCAATGACAGATTCATCCATGACGCGATAATCAGGCGCACCGTATGCTTTTTTAAAACCATTCACATGATTACGTTTTTTTTGATAGCGATTCCCCGGCAAGGTAGCCAAGGACGCTCTATCATATAAATATTCAAATTGATCGCGATTTTCCTCTACATGCACGCGCCCTGCCAGCTCTTTTTCCAAAATTTGCATTAAAGCTTGCGGCACACGCTCAAGCCGTGCTCCATATTGCAAACATGCTTCCTTATGCCAATCCACTTCATGCCATGGCCCCACCGGCGCCCAAAGTAAGGGCAAATTTTGCGTTGTGGCCGCATATTCTTCCGGCGTATGTTTTTCTGCCGCATGTTCTTTTGGCGCATGAGGTTTGAGCCAACATAATTGGTCGCTAAAAGCCCAGTGTAAACGACTATACTCTTGCCAGCCCCATAAATTTACAAAGGTATAGTCCATGGAGTGCTCAGGACATGCATCCCAAAGTTGCCCATAATGGGCGCGCTCTGACAATGTAATAGGTGAAAATTCCGCTTGCATACTGTATCCGCTATTTTTTATTTTTTTGTTGCTGCATGGCATGGCTTTTCCACGGGGCATAAAAAAGTACCCCTAACATGACCAAGGATTGCACCACCTGTGAGCTCAGCATACCCACAAAGACACCGGAAGCATTTTGCCACACAAAATGTCCTAAAATCCACGCCACAGGTAAACGTACCAGCCAAAAGGAGGAACCATAAACAATAAGATTATAACGCGTTGCCCCCGCTCCCACCATGACTCCGCCAAGAATCATGCTCATGAGGGTAAAAGGCGTGGAAAAAAAGTTAATATATAAATAATTTTCTGCAATGGTCTGCGTCGTTGCATTATCCGTTAAAAAATCTGCCATCTGAGGGATAAAAGGCCATAAACATAAGGCCACAAGGCTCATGCAAGCCGCCCCAGCGCCCATAATGGTCAAAGCCACGCGCTGCGCCTGTGCCTCATTCTTGGCGCCAAGGCTATTACCCACCATAACAGAGGCCGTGGTACTAAATCCCATTCCCGGTAAAAAAAGCATTGCTTCAAGGCGCATACCCGCCGTTAAGCCAGCCACAGCATGTACACTGTCAAAAGGCAAAGAAGCCGTCACCGCAAAAAGCACCACATAACCCGACTGCCACACCAATTGCGAGGCTGCCGCCGGCATGGCCACTTTAAGCAAATACGGCAAGGCTGCCCGTATCCACTTCAGCGGAGGGAATTGTTTGTAGTCAAAATACCCACTATGCACAAGCAAAAGAATATTGGCCAAAGCCCCAAGGCCAGTACAAGCGAAAGTTGTCCACGCTATGCCCACATAGCCATAGGCAGGAAAGCCAAAATATCCCAAACCAAAGCCCAAATTACCAATGAGATTGGCCACCGCCATGAAAAAGGCCACAAAAACTGGCGGCATAACCTGACGCGTTGCTCTAAAAAGCGTGGTGGTAGTGGCAAAAAGATAGCCCAAAGGCAGGGTGCATAAGGTAATATTCCAATAATCCAAAGACACAGGTAAAATACTTGCTGGGGTTTGTAAGGCTGTAAAAAACACATGGCGTCCGGCATAGGCCAAACACGCCAGCACTAAGCCCGATACCACCGAGGCCAACACCACAAAATTCACATAGCGCACAGCCCGCGTCAGTAAGCCCGCGCCTATGGCCTGACTAATGGCCGCCGTAGCCCCGCCACCCAAAGCCATGGCCACCACCTGCAAAAACATATTTGCCTGTGTCACCATACCAAAAGCAGCTTGAATATCATTGCCCAGTCGCCCCGCCGTCCATACATCGCATAAACCAAGGCAAAAGAAAAAGCACATGACCATCACCTGCGGCCACGTGAGCTGCCATATGGCAGATAAGGAAAAGGTTAATTCCTTTTTTTGTGGTGTTGCCATGTGAACTCCTTATGATAACAAATCTTACTGGGGGAAAACCTTTTGTGAACAAAAATCAGAATGCTGACAAGGCTTACTGGTGGGAAACCTTTTGTGAACAAAAGGTTCTCCCCCCAGACCCCCCTTCCAAAAAACTTTCATTGCGGCAACAACGTATCTTCGATTACTACTTTTTGACGCATATAAATTTAACAATCGGGTCAACCTTGCCAAAAACTTTTATAGACATGAAATAGCTCTATCTAGGCTCTATAACAAGGGAGGCACGAAAATATATTTCGTATGTCCTACCTATAATTCACATCATATAATGTAAAGCGCGTTTTGAGGGGGATGGGGG
>CAYJHH010000104.1:0-10428 GCA_964369995.1 uncultured Desulfovibrionaceae bacterium | reverse complement strand
CATCAGCACCTGACTCTGCGGCAGCTTTAATTATTTGCTCTGCGCGTTCAATGGAACCATTGTGGTTGGCTGATACTTCGGCAATTATGTAGGTATTAGTCATCGTCTTTATCCTTTAACGCGATATTAACTTGGGCTGTAAGTTTGCCATCTTCCATATACGCCTGAGTAAACTCTAGTCGCATGGCATTATGCTCTAAAAAAGCATGAGGATAGCCTTCTGCATCAAGCATACGAATATGGTCATATATTTTTGTCAATTCAGTGATATTTGAAATATCGCTTTGTTTTGGTGTCCTTCGAATAAAAAAAGTAGGGTCGCCTTGTTGTTCTGTGGGCTTTAGTTCTTTATTTATAATATGCAAAATCATTTCTTCCGTAATGGGTACGGCACGTTTAAATATTTCTTGCGCACTACCTTGCAAAGAAAGAGGGGATTTCAAATATACCGATCCTGCATCTAACTCTGCCGTGCAGCGTAAGGCGCTTATCTGGGTATGTTCTATGCCGCGCTCAATAAGATTTTGCAATGGACTTCCACCACGCCCAAAGGGTAAATCTGTCATATGGAAAATAACAGTTTCGTGGTTCCTCCAAATACTTTCTGGTATTATCCATGACCAGTGTGGCACAAAAATATAGCGTGGATTTAATTCTTCAAGGTTAATAGCAGCAAGCTCTTGTGGGCTTTGTACTAAATGAAAAATACAACCTGTAGCTTGTTCTAATCTTTTTTCCATACCCACAAGCCAAGGGCGCGAAGCGAAAAGAAAATAGCAAGGCTTCATTAAACAGTATACCTATAGCACATAAAGGATTCCGCCGTATGCACACCATTTTGTGCCCCTCGCAGTGCTGCCAAATGTGCAACTGCCTCATAGCTTCGAGGATGTGGAAAATCGCGCATTTCAGAAGCATAAGCCCTTAAAGCTTCATGCTTTTTTTCCATAAATTCTGTGACGTCCACGTGGAGAGTCGGCACAAAGGGTGGCAATATATGCGGTGCGCCATATTCCGTACTTGAAAGCACTTCGAAACCTGCAACAAGCTTTACTAAACTTCCCGGCAAAGGTCGAAATGCTGTCATAACTGCTTCATGCACCACTCGGTGGTCAATATTTAAATCACCTCCATGATGTGTAAAAACAGCATCGGGTTTTATGTCACCCGCAACTTTTTCTATAAATTGCACCATGTCAATGAGAGTTACTGAGTCAAAGCGATTATCGGGAAAGCCTTGAAAGCCATCAACTCCTGCCGTAATAAGTTTTTGCACCCCAAGAGCTTTTGCGGCATTTTTAGCTGATTCCATGGCATGATTTTTTTTATCACGTCTTGCCTTGCTATCAGCATCACCCATGCGGGACAATGGGCCTTCGCCAAGCAAGAGAATGCTTACTTTTGCGCCCTCTGCCACAAAACGAGCCATGGTTGCACCGCAACCGAGCACTTCATCATCAGGATGTGCGGCGATGACCAAAATATTTTTAACCTCTAGCATATTCATAATTCCCAATCGTTAGTAACCGTATCAATCAATAATATTGAATAATTTTAACAACAGATCAGACATTTCTTTTGGTTGGTGCCCATTCTTTTAAACACACAAAACCGTCACCAAAGTTAACGGCCTCATGAACAAAACGTTTAAATTTAATTTCTTTATATTCTTCAGTAAAAATTATGGTCATGTTCAATGCTTTTAAGACAGACCATAAGCCATCATTAAAACTTGAAATTGCACGAGCTGCAACTAAGCTTGAAAATCTAGGGTTTATCTCTAATAGTCCTATTCCATTAGCACCGTGACGAAGTTGAATGTTATAGCTACCTTGCATATTAATATATTGAGCAAGGGTATGCGCATAATTTAGAATATCTAAATTATTTAGTTCCGTATGGGCAGTCCATGAAGCTCCATTAACACCGATTGTACGCCGAAATGCAATACATTTTTGTATTTCGTTATGTGCAAAGACTCCCACTGAGTATTCGCCATAGGTAGCATCTATATATGCTTGAACAAGTGGCATAGGAACAGCTGCCACCGCCGCATCAAACTCTTTTTGCGATTTTACAATATGTATATGGCGTGATCCACTTGAGCATCTGCCTTTCACAACACAAGGAAATGTGTTCACTTCAAAAAACTTTTTTACAGATTTTTCATCTTGAGCATCTGCAAAATCCAGGATTGATACATTTTTTGATAAATATTTATAACAAGCAAGTTTATCTAAATAAATTTGAAGTTGTTCCCAAGGCTGGCAAATTACAGGACAAGGTAAAATGCCTTCATGTTGCTCTGCTATAAAACGTGATAAAGTATAAATTTCAATTTCACTACATGGGATAATTAGTTGGCATTGATTATTTTTTGCAACTTTTGATAATTGTTCAATATAATCATGGGTATCAGCCTTAGGTAATGGTACAAACGTATCACAAAAAAGCATAGCTGCTGAGTCTTTGTCAGCATCGCAGCCAATAATACACAAGGGAAAATCAGCTAATCTTAACGCCTTGGCAACACTTTGCCCCAAGTCGCCACCCATGGCAGTAATTAGAATCGAAATTGTTTTGTCCTGTGGCATTTTATTTTTTTCTCATAAAATAGGTCAAATTTCTTCCTATACCCAAATTGGCATACGCTTCATACAAACTAATAACTTTTGCTGTATCAAATTTTGAAAGAAATAAATCCGTTTCCACTCTATACTGGTGTGCTGCTGGGCCTTTGGATTTATCATTTACATAATTAAGTGCGTCATTTAACAAAAGTAAATCAATGGGGTAATCTGCTATCATTGCTTGTATTTCAAAGCCAAAATCCAATGCAAGTTCATTAAAATTTTCTTTATTGAAATATGATAAATGCTCTGGATACTCTATCCAAAATTGCCTATTTATTTTGTTATTTTCTTCCAGATATTTATGCAGCTCTGAGAAATCGTTAGGAACTTTAATAGCAAAAATGGCACCTTTTTTAAAGTCGCTATGAAATTTTTTAAATAAAGTTTCGGGATCTAATACATGTTCTAGCACATTCATGCACGAAACTATATCTATCTCTTGAGGGTCTATATTTGCGATAGTAAAATCTAAAATATCTCCCTGTTCAAAGTAGTCTATATACTCTGGGTTAAATTGAGAAATTCCAAAGCTAGAAAAATCCATACAATAACATGTTAAGCCGTGCTCAAAAAATGATTTTACCAAAAAACCCTCACCGCAACCTAAATCAAATGCAATTTTAGCATTGGGCATTAATTGTAAAGCTTTTTCAACAGTTAGTTTTGAAATAAAATTTCTATGGGCTATTTCCTCGGGTGGGTATGAAGTGCTATATGTTGAGCCTGAATTATAATCTCCTGAGGCTTGATAATATTTTTCAGCATAATGTTTTTGCAATTCTTCAACACTTGGCAATTTTTCAAAAGTAACGTATCCGTACTTCGTTTTTATCTGTTTATTACTCATAAAATCCTCTTAAGGATGCTACATCCTGTTTAAAATCTTCAAGGCTATTCATATCATTTTTTTTCGTTTCCAGCAGGCAATGAGGAATGCGTTTTGTAATTGTAGCTAATTTTGAAAAGTCATATGTACCATTCCCTATATTATAGTGTGCATCCAGATAACTTGTGGCATCATTATCACTTGCATGGCATACGAAAGGCTTAAACTGCATAAATTTTTCTACATAGTCATAAGGGGCAATCTTAAAATAATTGGCAGTACACATGGCATGACCCATATCAAGACAAAATTTGCATCTTAATTTATCAAGCGCATACCTTACTTCTTCTATGGTAGCGCCTTGACATATTATAGACGTGTCGAGCGGGGCAATATGCGGTTTATTTTCTATAACTAAATGTTTGACATTAAACAGTTGCAACTGGCGTATACTTTCATCCACATGCCCCGAATTCCCCAAATGAACAACAGTATAAAAAGCATCTAATTTTGTTGAAAATTGGTCAACTTGTTCAAATATTTCTTTATTGTAATCAAAACATTTTTCGACTGCTAAGTTTACTTTATGCATGTGATGCGGTGCATGTAAAGCAATGGGGATATTTGTTTGTTTCCACAGCTTAATACTATCAGTAGAGTCTGGAACGATATATAACTCAATGTAATCAAAGCTTTTTTCTGCAAACAGGCGCACAGCTTCTTGCAAAAAATTGTCTGTATTTGTTGACCATAACTTTAAGCCATATTTCATCTCATTCTCCAAGTATTAAACAAGCCTTTGCATACGAGCTAATTTCTCTGCAAAAAACCAATCGTCTTCAGTGTCAATGTCAACTGCTCTTTCGCTAGGTATAAGAATTAAGCTAACACCCTGCTTAATACTTGTTTCCTCACGTAAAAAAGCTTCTATATTAAAGTAATAGAGTTGCCCTGCATCAATATATGCGGTAGGCATATCTTGAGAACGCATATTATATTTTTCAGGAGTAAACAAAGCTTCAACACCATTTTCATTTTCAATGACTACTTGATAAATGGGAAAGGAAATTTTTTGAGCAGTATAGGCAAAGTTTTCACCATTTTTTATAAGATCATAACCTTTACAAATATCTTGCGGCAAAAGCATTGGTGATGTGGGGTAAATATGCGCAAAACTTGTAAAATTTCCTAGCTCTTTCAATGCCCATTCAAGCATATGTCTTGCTGCAACATGGGCATGAGTAAAGTCATCTGCCAATTCGATAGGGCGCAAAAAAGGAACTTCAGCTCCATAACACTTAGCAATTTCGGCAATTTCAATATCGTCTGTACTTACTAAAACATGTTCAAAACATTGAGATTTAATAGCCGCTTCAATGGGCCATGCAAGCATAGGTTTTCCGGAAAAGGGTCTAATATTTTTACGTGGTAAACGTTTTGAGCCACCACGAGCAGTAATTATGGCTATACTGTCTTTCACTTATGCAATCCTTTTAAAACCAGCAATAGCTGGTAGCCCTAAAAGCCTTTTATGAATATCATCGGCATTTTTAGCTTCTGCTAATTTAGCAAAGCTACGCTCACAAGCAGCAAGGTAAGTATTTATGTGTTCCTCAGTATGTGCATCCATAAGATAGCAAAGGTTAGAAGCTAAAATGCCTTCTTCCAGCATAAGTTGCACAAAGTATGCCTTATATGCAAGAAAATCTGCGTCATCAAAGGAAAAATGACTCATGGCTTCCATACCGCCAACGTGGATAGCAAAACCATGCTTAGTCCCCATATCAAGCCAAGCCTGCATAATGCGTTTACCAAATTCGGTAAATTTTGTATATGGTTTACGCTTTTCATAAGCTTTTATACAAGCAAGAGCTGCCGTTGGCCCAATCCTTTCTGTCCAATTGGTGGAAGACACAAACGTTTTTTGCGCTGACTGCATGACTGAGTTTTTGCCAATGACAGTGGCGATGGCATAACCATTACCAAGTGCTTTGGAAAATACTGCCATATCCGGTGTGGTTTTATGTAATACCAAGTGCGAACCACCAGTACAATAACGAAATCCAGCCGATACTTCATCCATAATAAGCACAATACCATTTTCATCGGCAATTGCTCGTACGCCTTCAATAAAACCATCTTCTGGCATATCAGAACGAATTGGCTCCATCACAATGGCGGCTAAGTTTTTGCCGTGTTTTTCAACTATTGCTTGCAATTCCTCCAAATGATTATAGCGGAAAGTATAATTTGTACCCAAAAGACCACGTGGAACTCCACTTGGCTCAAGACCTGGTATTAAGTGTCCATCAAGGGCAGCATCTTCTGCTAAATTTGCTGCTAAATACCAATCAGACCAACCATGGTAACCGCAACAGGCAATAATATCACGCCCTGTGTGCGCACGAGCAATGCGCACAGCAACTGCAAGAGCTTCCCCGCCGCTACGAGTATAGCGCACCATATCTGCCCAAGGATGAATGTCGCAAAGCAACTCTGCTAGTTCAACTTCTTCTGGGCAATTAAGGGAAGACCCAACGCCGTTTTTTATGCACTCAATAACAGCATTATCAACTTCATCATCGGCATAACCAAGCACGCAAGCCCCAATACCTGCTATGGACATATCTAAATATTTTTTGCCGTCCAAATCCCAAACTATTGCGCCTTTTGCTTTGCTATAATAGCCCGGCCATACACCTAGTGAATATAAATCTGAACGTTTTGATAAAAGTTGGGTCATGCCTGGGATACGCTTGATAGCATTTTTTTGAAGATCTAGTGATTTTGACATATTACTTATTCCATAAAGCTGGGTTTAGAAGTTTTGGCTCTTGTGGCACATATATTTCATCAAGTTTAGCCAAAAATTCTTGCATATTACAATTCTTTAGCCATGTTGCATCTGTATTTTCTGCAACTTGTTTGATGCTTTCTGCACCAAAAATCAATAAGGCTTCTGGCTCTTTACTTTGCATCCAAAAAAGAGCGGCTTGAGCTGGTGTGCATTGATATTGTTTACATAAATTTTGAAACTCAAATATGGGGCTTTGTAGTTCATGCAAATAAATTGGTAGATTTTCTGGAGGCATGCACAGCACACCTTGCAAAAAAACTGAACGTATATGAATTTCTTTTTTTAACTCTTTGGCTTTTTCAAAAACGCCAGTAGTGATAAATCTTTTGTCAAAAAGCGATGATGGCACTTGTACAACTTGTATAAGTGGTTGATCAAGAGCTTGCAATGCTTTTTGTGGTGCATAGACCGAAATGCCTATTTTTTTTATCTTTTCTTGCTCTTGCAATTTCCGTAAAAACTCCCCCTGCCACGCATCAAGATAGGGCAAATATTCTTCATGATGCAACATAAAGCAGTAGATGGAATTTATACCAAGATTTTGCAATGATATACCAAAAGCATGTTCTAACAATACTTTATCTTGTAAATTTTCTGAGGCCACCTTAGTGATAATTTTTGCACTGTCTTGAGTATTAAAACTTTGTAAGCACTGTCCAAGCACATTTTCACTTGTTCCATATACTTGGGCTGTATCAAAGTAGTTGATTTTTTTCTCTACTGCGCATGAAACAATTTCTTGCGAAAGCTCTAAATCTGGTTGACCTTGTGTGTTTGCTATGCCGTAGGGCATCCCAAGTTGCGCTGTACCGAGGATAAAGTTGTTCATTATAATTTTAGTTTAAGAAAAGTATTTTTCTTTCTTTAGAAATTCACGCTTGAGTAATCCATGGCGTACAATATCTTCGCGCAATCCGTCGCTATTGATTACTTGTTCTCGCTGTAAGCATTCCTGTCTAAAACCATTTTTTTCAAACACTCGCTTTGACCCTATGTGGCTAGCATAATGTCCACCAGTAATTTTATGTAACTCCATGACTGCAAAGGCGTAATCACACACTGCATGCACTGCCTCTGTAGCATAGCCTTTGCCTTGTGCTTCAGGATGCCCAATAACAAAAGAGATATCAGCCGTTTTGTATATGCAATGAATGGCGTTTAAGACTATACTGCCAATATGTAAATCAGACGATTTTTCAAAAACTCCCCAATATCTTTTATGAATAGTATCTTCTAGGTAAGAATTTATATACGCACATATGACTTCATATGTTTGCGGTGAGTGACGAATCTCAAGGTATTTTGTAATATCAGGATTATTAAGCCATTGCTCATAAGTTTGCGTAATATCTTCAATATATAAAGGGCGCAACAAAAGCCGTTTTGAATAAATTTCCATTTGCATAGTACAACATTCCTAAGTTAATAAATTGTACTCCACTCTTTCATATCTGGGAGTTCTTTACCTTTATTAACCTTATTTTTATCAAATCCCCAGTTTTTCACTTGATTTTTTTGCAACATAGCAATGAATTCATCTTCGCTAATTTCTAACATTTCTAAAAACTGATCAAGAGAGGCTGGACGCTTGCCATCATATTCTTCACATAATTTCAAAGCTTCATCCCGCTCTAAGCGTCCTGTACGAATATCAATACAGCAAAGGTGATTTGTGCGCCCCATGCCCCGCTTAATAAATTTACAGTAGTCTCGAATTCCTTGCCAACGACATTCAATTTTTTCATAATCCCACGCTGGAGGAATTCCTTCGACTTCAGCTCCTTCCCAGCCTAGCTCTCTCTTAATGGTGGCAACATTTTCTTTAGTATCCCATTTTATATAATCGCCAAGCCACATGGGATGCAGCCCAGCGGCAGCAATTTCTTTTTGTTCTGGTACTGCAAAAGTTAACAAATCCCTTTTGGACACTTCTTTATTAAGTTTTTCATACATAATCTCAGCGCTCATGCCAAGGTTCGTCATTTCATTAAAAAATTCAGCATTCATTTCTTGAATATCATCAAATGTTTTATAACCCCTATACTCCGAAGTTGATTCACCATAAATAATTAAAGGGGTGTTAAACTTAATGGCCAAACGCAAGGTATTTGCAACTACACCTAAATGACAATGCCAACAAAAATCTCCAGATTCTTCTAAAGATTTTTTCATAAGTTTTTTGACAACGTGCCAATTGGATTGAAATTCAAGAATGTCAACGCCGAGTTGCTTAAATACTTTATCACAATTTTTTGCAATAATAGGTCGCAACCCCCAGTGATTATAACGAACCACCAATGGTTTAAGTTTTAATTGTGTAATAATATACAAAAGCTGAAAAGTACTGTCCTTACCACCAGAAAATGGCACAATACAGTCATATTCGCCCTTGTCTTTGTACTTAGCAATAATTTCCTGTAATAATTTGCCACGCTGTTCCCAGTCAATAACGTTGTGCTTAACTTCTGCTTGCCTGCACACGTTACATACGCCATGTTCATCAAATTCAATGGTCTCTTGTGTATCTGGGTACACGCATTTTGTACAGTATTGCATTATAAAATTCCCCATCATTGTTGTATTGCTATTTTTCTGTAGGTAAAATTTTACCTTTCTGATATACGCCAGTTTTCATAGGGTTTTCGAACTCTAATCCCATGCTTTTAGCAAGTTCGCCCATATATGTATTTACACAATCTACAAATTCATCATCAGGTATTTTTGTCATATTCACATAAAAGTCTTGGCGATCGCCGGCATGAAGTAAAAACTGTTCTTCATTTGTAATAACACCCATTTGCAATGCTAAATTATACATCTGCGTACCAGGTAGAGGCAAAAGAAAGCCGGCCGAAGGAAAGATGCCACACTCTCCACATAAATCCAATGTTGCCTTAATGGTTTTTGGTGTTTCTTGTGGGTAGCCAAATATAATACTAGTATAAGGGGTAACCCCACCTTTGTGTAAAGCATGCGAGTGGATAATAGTTTTTTTATGGTCTATATGCTTATTCATTGCTTTCAAAATTTCTTTATCAGCATTTTCTATAGAATATGAAACACTAGCGCAACCTACATCCCGCAACTGCTCTATAAGAGCAATATCCTTCTCAGCAAATAAATTTCCTCGCGAAGATGCTCCCCATGGAATTCGAAATGGTAATTTTTCAAGTGCTTCTACCATACGTTTCACTGAAGATATATTGGGAAAAGATAATTCATCCCAAAGAGTAATAAGTGTTGCGTTATAATTTTCAACTAGCCTTACAAACTCATTCATAATAGCATTTTCAGAGTATTTGCGATATTGTTGTCCTTTAAATACATGGTAGCAAAATGAACAATTATATGGGCAACCTCGTGCCCCATTTAATGGCATATGTACTGGGTTTTCAGTCTTTTCATTGGGCTCTTTCATCGAAACATGATTATACCGTGCAACATCAAGCATATTCCAATCAGGAAAACCAATGTCATCTAAATTGGGAATTACAGGCCTTTTTGCAGTCGTAATAAGAGCACCATCTTCCATATAACTTAAGCCTGCAATATGCTTCCAAGGTTGTTTACGCTTTAAAGCATCAAAGAGCTCGACTATGGTAATATCGCCCTCGCCCATAGATGCTATATCCACTTCAGTAGTTGTAAGAAGAATTTTAGGAACAGTTGTGGCCACTGAATTACCAGCAACAATTACACATTCTGGTGAAGATTCACGAACTAAGCGTGTAATTCTCTTAACTTCTGCATAGCCCGTAACAATACAGCCAAGGCCGCAAATGTCATACTTTTTATTGCGTAGAGATGCTTCAATTCCAGCATCATCCATTTCGTGCAAATCTAAATCTAAAAAATCAAATTCAAAGCCAGCCTTCTTAAGTGCATGCATAATGTACGCTAAGCCAACCGGCGGATATTTCGCTCTTGCCCCTGGGCGTAAACACGGATTTATTAAAAGAATATTAGCCATAATTTCCTGATGTTATGATTTTATTTTACTTATAATTTTATTCAAAGAGGGATAATCCATCCCCATCCACAATGGCAGCGTAAGTATTTCTTGAAAATCCTTTTCTGCCACAGGGCACAGGCCTTGCTTATAGCCAAGCTTT
>CAYJHH010000103.1:0-10471 GCA_964369995.1 uncultured Desulfovibrionaceae bacterium | reverse complement strand
TCATCTTCCACAAAGCGAATATCATTTTTGCTGGCATCAAGTCCCAAAGCACTTAAACTTTCAAGGTACAACTCCTGCACATTTTCCGGAGAAGGTTTTAAAATAACTTGATATTGATAATAGCGCTGTAAGCGGTTGGGGTTTTCCCCATAGCGCCCATCGGTGGGACGGCGGCAAGGCTCCACATAGGCCACAGACCAAGGTTCTGGGCCAAGCACACGTAAAAATGTGTGTGGATTAAAGGTACCAGCACCGCATTCAATATCACAAGGCTGCTCAATAACGCAGCCATGCTTTGCCCAAAAACCTTGTAAAGTGAGGATAATGTCCTGAAAATACATGGATGACCCTTTTTAAAAAATTTACACTACACGCAAAGGAAAAGACTCAGCTCGCACTGGCTTCCCCCTTTGTCATTATACACGTCTAAAACGTCCTTCATCCCAAGCAATGCCCAAATGGAATTGAACAAAACCATCTATGGCACGAAAACATGCTTGTCTATCCTTGGCCGATAAGGCCTGAATATCCCACATGGGCAAAGGAGAAGCCTCCACCGTATGCATAAGCGCCAGCGCCGGTGCCGAGAGGCTCACCGTATAGGCCAATGACCTACGCTGCGGTTCACATCCTGGGCAATGCGCCGAACCTTCGTCCATTCGAAAGGTACACACACTTTGCCCCCCTTGTCGCAAAGAATAGCTAGCCTGCCCTGCCGTAACGGTAGAAGCCGCAGTGAGCAACTCTTGCCCGCACACACTACAATGATGCCACGCAGGAGCAAAGCCCTGCTCTGCCGCCATGCGTACACGGAAAAGTACCGGGTATAAGGAATGCGGTGTTTTATACCCCTCAAAAAGTAACACAAGCTCTTGCAATAAAGCATAAGCTGCCGAAGCTGCCTCTGACGGAACGCCCAAGGCTTCTAAAAAACGTATGCAATTCATGACCATGCCAAGGCGCGTAAAATCATGGCGCAACCTTTGTGGCCCAAATTGCAAAGAGCCTTCTTCCAAGGCTAAATATTGCCCATTACGACTACTCTTTAAGCGGCAGTTAATGGTATTAAGCACATCAAGGCAACCACAAAAACGACGACGGCTACGACTGCCCCCAAAAGCAAACACTGTCATAAGTCCTCGCTTTTGCGAAAAAATTCGTAGCCACATATCTGCTTCGCGAAATCGTCCCGTTTGCAGTACAATGGCGGAATCGTTCCATTCCATGCTTTACATCTTCAAAGGAAAAGTCACCGTTTTTTCTTCGCCGTTTTGACCAAGCACAGACAGTTCTTTTCCATTATAATGGATACGCACACCCCCCGCATTACCAAGGGTCAGCTTTAAAGAATCATCAAAGGTTAAAGCAAAAGTATCCCCAGGCTTTAACGAAAATTGCCGCATACCGCCGCCATCGGCAGAAGAATGTATCCACGTATTTACCAGGGCGGTGATGATAATTTTATGCGGGCCTTGCAATGGATTACTGGGCGGTGTTTGTGCAGCTCTTGGCTTTGCTATGACGGGATCTTGTGTAATAGCTTTTTGCCCAGCAGCACTGTAAGCTGTGGCACTTTGCGCTTCAGCATCACGTTGCTCCTTGGGCGCATTTTCTGCGCGCGTATTTTGTGCAGAGTTTTGACTTTGCTCCAAAGCTTGTTTGGGTGCTGCAGGCTCAGCCTTTGGCCCCTGGTCTTCCTGATTTTTTGTATCTGCGCTATGAGCTCCCGCCACGGCTGACGCGGCCCCACTGGCAGTATTTGCATCAGGCTTAGCGGTGGATGCCTGTGAAGAAGACAGGGCATTTTTAGCTTGTTTTTCCCCTTGCGGCAAAGCCGGTGCAGGTTGCGCTGTGTTTAAATGCTCTTCTTGTAAGGAAGAAAAAAGCACCGCATCACGATAAAACCATACCCCCAAGCCCCCTGCCAGCACAAAGCATAGAAAGAGGATAAGGGGTATATTTATTTTTGAAGCACTCTTTTTCACCGTGGCCGCTGGAAGGGGCGCAGCTTTAGGAGCTTCGTCATCATCATATAAAGCCGGCGTGGCAAGCAATTCTTGCACATCAAGCTCAAGAAATTTACCATAAGCAGAGACAAAGCCACGCACATAGACAGCATGAGGCAAAGACGAAGAGTCGCCGGCTTCAATGGCGCGCAAAACGCGTGCGCTGATTTTCAAACCGTCGGCCACATCTTCCACCGAAAGAAATCTTTTTTCCCTTTCGGTGCGTAAAGTAAGCCCCAAATCTTCCAATGTTTCTAACATAAGAGCCCTGCTTAAGAAAATTCCCTACTAAATACGAATATCTATCACTGCCTTTTGACGCAACTTTTCAACATATTCATCAAATCGTGCTTTTAAACGCGGCTCTCGCACCATTTGGTTGGCCATGGGTTCAGCTTCTCGAAAAGTCATGGTAGTGCCACCCTTGGTGGACTTAATCACCTTAAATTGCGTTCTTTTCCCATTGAGCATAATAACAGGAGTCACATCACCTTCAGGTACTTTTTTAATAAAAGCAACCAACTGTGGTGGCATTTTACTTAAGTCCACAGGGCCTAATAAGCCGCCGCCTTCCTTATTGGGCCCCAAGGTAATTTGTCTGGCAATAATTTCAAACTTTGACTTATCTTTTTTGATTCTTGCAGCTAAAATATCCGCATCTACATTGTCAGGATACACAAGCAAGCCCAAAACCGTTTCTGGCTTGGTGACAAATTTATCTAAATTGGCATTATAATAAGCGCGCACTTCATCAGGGGTAGCTATAACCTTGCGCCCCACCATGACGCTCATGAGCTTTTGGCGTAAAATAGAATTAGACACGCGTGTTTGCAAAGCAGCAACACTTAAGCCTTCGCTTTTGAGCTGTTTTTCAAAGTTTGCCTTGGAAAGGCCACTTTGCTGCATCATACGTTCTATTTCTTCATCAATCTCTGTGGAACTGGCTGTAATACCTTGCTTTTCTGCTGCATCCACAATGATAAGCTCTAAAATCATATCATCCAGAGTTTTTGCATACACATCTCTTACTTTGGAAGCATGAGCGGCTTGTTTTGAGCTTAGACCGGCCTTTTGCAAAGCCGGAGTAGATTGACGCTCAAGGTCATAATAAGAAATCATTCTGCCATTAACCACAGCGGCCACTTGGTTAACAGTGGCAGCATGGGCTGTAGAAACTAAAGCCAAACAGATGGCACAGAGGTAAAAAAACTTTTTCACAATATCTCCTAAAATACGTAGAGTTCTATGAAAGAATACCCTTATATACAACTTTCTCCAAGAGCACTCTAGCGCCTTTTTGCTCAAGATGCAATGCTCTACAAGGGGGCATTTTGCATGCCCTAAGGGCGCCAAAGCTAATGAACATCTTGCAACATATGCTTGGAAATACGAATGTCCGTTGTAAGAATTTTTTCTTTTAGCCAATTTTCAAAACTAAAAATGAGCTCCTCTTCAGCCAAAAATTCTTCAATATACACATAGGCCTCTTGTGCACTCAGTACCCGCGCAGGCCGATGATCTTTAAGACAAAACACTGAATACTGCTCTGCATCTTTAAAGACAGGTGTACAAGAGGTATCCTTAAGTGCATACACCATTTTTTGCCACTCTTTGGGCACGGCGCTTTTATTTAATGACATTTCCGTAGGTTGTAATTCTTCTATGCGTGACAACATATCTTCAGTACGTTTTATGTCCTGTAATGTTTTCTTTTCCGCAGCGCTCACGGCATACAAGTCATAACTTTCTTCCAATTGAAAGCGATCTTTATGTGCCGCATAGTATTTTTCCACTACATCTAAAGAAGGTACAAAATCTTTACGCAATACTTGCTCAGTGAAGGTTTGCAAAGCCAAGTTATAACGCAACACCGCACGCCATGCTTCTAAATCCAAAGCATTTTCTTCAAAATATTTCTCAAACTCTCCGGGGGGATAATCCTCACGAATGTCATCTTCATACGCTTGAACACGCTCACTTGTTATGGCAAGCCCTCTTTCTTCCAAGTCCTGCAACATAAGTTCAAAAACAAGTAAATTACCCAAGGTTTTACCGTATTGCTTACGCAGTTCATGTAAGGAAAATTGCTCAAAAATGCCCATGCCGGACATGTCAGATTCTTGCAAAGCCTCGAGATTTTGCAGCGTAATGGGCCTACCATTAACCGTGGCCACCACGCTGGCAGGCTCCTCATCAAAAATGCAACCACTCAGCATACATGTAAAAATACATAAAAAAACAGTTATACTACGCATGTGCACCACCTTAACCCTCTTCCCTCTGCACAATATTATGACAATATCACCCACACCACTATTAGCAAAAAACATCTAAATATTCAATATTTTTCTACTTCTAAGGACAAGTGCTGGCCTTTTTCTTTCCATACCTGCATGTTCTTTTCAACCATCATGTTTTCATGCCTACCACTCACGCATCTGAGTCTTTTTTTCTCAGCTCAAGCAAAATGCTCCCTGCATGGTCTAAATGCTGCACCAAGGATAAAGCATCACTACCGTCTGCCTTGGGCTTGGCAAAAGTAATTTCCAAACTTGCCGGCGGTATGGGGCGCAATTTTGCTCCCGATGCATGTCCCTTGGTCATGAGCGCCACTAAGGCTTCCGTATCTAAACTCTTTTGATTTTTATCCCAGTGCATGACAACTTTATGAGCATAAATATCCGCTTTATGGGCTGCAAGGCTTCCTAAAAGCTGTTTAAAACGCAACACTGCCAAAAAGTTTTCAAATTCCACAGGGAAGGAGCCAAAACGATCACGCATGGCAAGGCTTACTTCTTCTCTGGCAGCGCCATCGACGGCCGAGCTTAAAGCCTTATAATAACGTAAACGTTCGCGCCCATCTTGCACATAGCTCTTGGGAATATGCGCCGGCACCCCTATGGTGAGTTCCGTCTCAGCAGTGACAGAAGAAGGCGTACCTTTAAGGCGACTCACAGCCTCTTCCAGCATTTCCAAAAATAAATCCAAGCCCAACCGGGTCATATGCCCTGACTGCACCTCACCCAAAATATTCCCGGCACCGCGCAAGCGTAAATCTTCCATGGCCACTTGAAATCCTGCTCCCAAGTAATCCAATTCTAAAATAATGCGCAGGCGCTCTCTGGCGGTATCCGAAAGACGATGCTCTTCTGGTACCACAAAGAAGGCATAAGCCTGCCTATCAGAGCGTCCCACTCGTCCGCGCAATTGATATAATTGCCCCAGACCAAACATGTGCGCCTGATCCACAATAAGGGTATTGGCACGAGGAAAATCAAGCCCTGATTCCACAATGGAAGTGCACACCAAGACATCTAGTTCACCATGCCAAAATTTATGCATGGTTTCTTCCAATTCTTTTTCACCCATTTGTCCATGCGCCATGCCAATGCGCGCCGTAGGAACCAAATTGCGTACATACTCTGCCACACGTTCCAGACCTTGCACACGATTATATACCCAAAAGACCTGCCCTTCCCTTTGTATTTCGCGCTCAAGAACCTCTTTTAAGACCTTACCGTCACGCTGCAAAATGGCGGTGGACACAGGCTTTCGCTCTGGCGGCGCCGTTTCAATGACAGACAATTCACGAATGCCAGACATGGAAAGCTGTAAAGTACGCGGAATGGGAGTAGCCGTAAGGGTTAAAGCGTCCACATTTTTTTTCAAGGCTTTAAGCTTTTCTTTATGACGCACCCCAAAACGTTGCTCTTCATCCAAAATCAACAAACCCAAATTGGGCAGGGTCACATCTTTAGATAAAAGCCTATGGGTACCCACCACAATGTCAATTTGCCCTTGTTCGGCTGCTTTGAGCACATCCTTTTGTTTTTGCTTGCTTACAAAGCGACTTAAGAGGCCAACATTGATGGGAAAACCCGCAAGACGTTGACGAAAGGTTTGGTAGTGTTGCTCTGCCAAAACCGTAGTGGGGCAAAGCAAGGCCACTTGGCGCCCCTCTGCTGCCGCCCGAAAAGAGGCACGCAAAGCCACTTCTGTTTTACCAAAGCCCACATCACCGCACACCAATCTGTCCATGGGCTCATTTTTGGCCATATCATCAAGCACATCTTGAATGGCTTTAGCTTGGTCTGGCGTTTCCTCAAAGCCAAAGGTGGCTTCAAATTCATGAAAAAGCTCATCGGGCGGGCCATAGCTAAAGCCCTTGGTCACCTTACGCAAGGCGTACATTTCCACCAAGTCCGCGGCAATTTTTTCAATGGCCTTGCGCGCCTTATCCTTAGAACTTTGCCAAGAAGCGCCGCCCAACCTATCCAGAGCTGGGTCCACGCCATCTCCGCCCTTAAAGCGCTGTATGAGAGAAAGCCTATCCGCCGGTACATATAATTTATCGGCGCCGGAATATTCTAGTAATAAATAATCATTACTGCCCTGCCCCACATCCATATGATGCAAGCCTGCAAAACGAGCAATACCATAGTCTCTATGCACCAAAAGGTCACCTGCGGTGAGATCATCGAAGCGATCTAAACCACGGAAAGCACCCGCCGCCGTGCGCGTTCTTTTTTCCGCCTTGGGATACAGAATATCCTCTCCCAAAACACGCACATTATCCCAAATCAAATCCACACCGCTACGCCAAGGAGCCACCAAGGCAAAAATACCTTCGCGTTGCGGGGCATAACGCAAATGCGGTAAAAGGCCATCCTGCTCGGCCAAAGCCAAAAACTTCGCCCGGCTACGCTCGGTGGCAAAGGATAAAAGCACTTGTCTTTTTTCCGCCTGCCAAGCCTTTAACCCTGCAATCAATTGCTGCCAAGGTCTATCCTGCACCCTTTCGGCCAAGGAATCTTTTTGCCCTGACATAAAAAGATCTGCAAATGTATGTACTTGCTTTTCCTGTAAATCTATAAATTTCCCTTGGGCTTTTTGCTCCAAGCTGTCTGTAATGCCATCCAGTGCACCGCCCACCGCAGAACCCATAACCAACGGTTCCTGATGTAAAACCTGAGCCCCCTCCCACAAGGCGAAGACTGAGGCCACATCACGCAATACCATGCGCCCCGGTTGTGGCACGGCACTCTCTTCACTTTCCATGCGCTCAGCCAAGGTACGCGCCGTGCTTTCTAACTCTTCGCGTGTGTCTGCTTCTCCGGGTAATAACCACACACAATCCTTGGCAAGCCATTCTTCAAGCACTGTGGGGGCGTCATAAAACGTACCCGGCAATAAAGCGCCGCCGCCAGCATGTAAATTTTTCTTAAAATCATGCACATGATTTTCATCTAGCATACCTTTTTGCAACAATCTTTCCCAGCGCTGTAAAGCTTTTTGTTGCAAAGCTTGTGAGGCTGCAATGGGTAAGGGCGCAAGTACGGTAATTTCAGGCACAGAGAGTAAGGATCGCTGCGAAACAGCATCAAAAAGACGCATGTCTTCTAACATATCTCCAAAAAATTCTAAACGTATAGGCTTTTCATAACCGGGAGGAAATATATCTAAAATATCTCCGCGCTGTGCCAATTCTCCGGGGCGAGAAACCATTTGTACGCGCTCATACCCCCAATTTACCGCCTGATCCACCACAAGCTCGGGGCTCATGTCGGCACCTTTTTGCAAAATTAATTCATGTTCCGCAAAAAAAGATTGAGGCATATATTTAAGCAAGAGACTCTCTACCGTAAGCACCAAGCATGAAGGCTTTTTATACTGCAAAGCGTACAGGGTAGCCATGCGCTCTGCCCAAAAAGTAGATGAGGAGGCTTGTAAGCCTGTGCCGGACACACCGGGGGGTAAAAAAAGTAAGGAAGATTGCCAGCGCACCCGCTCCACAGGCAATGCCGCGTGGGATATATCCTCAGAAAACAATGTTAAGAGGCCGCGTGCTGCATTATATTCTTCGCGTGTGCGCACAAGAAGCACCGCAGAACGCCCTTCTGCCACACATTGTAATGCCAAACGACAACGACTGGCCATGCCACTGCGCGTTAAATGACCGCGCGTGACGCCTTGGAGAATTTCTTTAAGAATAGACATGAATATATAGTATAAGCCTGTGTTAAGTGGATTGCGCCAAGGAAATGCCCATAGACTACTTAGCGTTGCAGGGAAGATAGGCACTCACTCCCCCCTTGTCAAATATAAGTCCACGCACAGCCAAAGGCAGAGCATAAGATATAAATATTAACCCCCTATAAACAAAGACGATGTAGGCATTTTTGTAAAAAACACCCACATCGCATATGACATAAATTTATGTCAAAAAAAGGGTATATTAAGACTTAAGCGCTTGCTCCAAAGCGGCGTCCAAGCTTTCTTTCGTATAAATATCACGTAAAATTACAGGTTTTTTTGCAGCCTCTCCCGGCGCAAACACTGCCGTAAAAGGTATGCTACGACTGCCAAGAGCATGCAGTAAAGCCTCACCTTCTGCATTATCTCGAGTAATATCCACCTTGATAAAGCGCAAGCCATATGTTTGTTGCCATGCCTTCAAATTTTCTGCAGTAAGAACTGTTTTTTCCACATACTTACAATTGGGGCACCAATCAGCCGTAAATTCCACAAGCAAAGGTTCCTTGCCTAGCGCAACCGTCAAAGAAGCTACTGTGAACTCTTGCCATACAACAGCGCCAGAGGCCACATTTTGCTTTGGCTCCTGTACTCCATAAAAGAGGACACCGCCCATACTTAGCACAAACAAGCAACGCAAGAGTACACGGCGCCAGCGCGGCGCTTGTAGATTACCCAAAGCGCCCCATAACCACCCCATCACGGCAAGGCCAAGCAGACCTGTAAGCATGGGTAAATGAGCATGAGATGGGAGTAAGGAGAAAATATACAGCGCCGTACCCAAGAGGAAAAAGGCTACCATTTTTTCTAAAATGAGCATCCATGCGCCAGGGCGCGGCATGAATCGTACCCATTGCGGCTGCCAAGCAAGCAAACCATAGGGTAAAGCCATGCCCATGCCCACAGCCATGATACTTGCCACTATAATGGAAAGAGGTTGCAAAAAAGCCCACGAAAGTACGCCGCCTAGCAAAGGCCCGCTGCACGGAGTAGCCAATAAGGTGGCCACCATGCCCATGAAAAAAGCTTGTCGGCCAGGGGATGCCCCATGTTTTTTTTGCGTAGAAGGAGCACCTTGCACATCTAATATGGGCAAGGTAAAAAGCCCCAAAAGCGATAAAGCCAAGGCAAAAATAACCACTAGCATACCGGCGACGAAGTACACATTTTGGAACAATTCACCCCACATAAGCCCCAAAGAGCCCAAGATCACACCTAAAATGAGGAATTGCGAAAGAATACCAGCGCCAAAAAAAAGATTATGTGTACGAAATGCCTGAATACGCGCCTCTCCCTCTTCATTCAACAAAAGCGATTGCATTTTCAATGTGAGCACAGGCAAAACGCAAGGCATGAGATTAAGTATAAATCCGGCCAATAAGCCAAAAAAGAGCGCTTTGCCTAAGCTGGCAACTTCTAAGGTCTGCGCATGGGGAATGGGCGAAAATTGCCATGAAGTATCAGCAAAAGGCATTGCCACAGAAGAAAATTCTGATTCCGTGGGGGATGAGGAAGGAGCACCCATGGGTATATCTGAACTTAACGATGATGGATGCGCCTTGCTTTGCTCAAAACGCGCCAACCCTGCAGCAAGGCCAGAAAGTTCTTGTTGCTGGGCTATACTATTTGTGTGATTTGTGCTTTGCTGCGCATGCTCACTGGCTTGCGCCGCTGCGCCCAATTTTCCCAAGTCATCAGACTCACCAGATTCACGCAAGTTTGCAGATGGTGCAAATTCTGCCACAGGGCCTTGTGATAAAACTTTTTCCCACAAAGCTGCATAACTTTGCTCCTGTAAAAGAGGTATATGCCCTTTCATGGAGGCAGGAATTCGAAATTCCACAGGCATACGCACTGGCAAACAATGCTGTGTGGAGCACAATAGTAGCGAAAGTTTACCCATAATGGCCTGTTCATGTAGCATGCTTTGTTGCGCCATATCAAAGGGGACAAAAAGATACACCTTGTCCGTATAAGCTGCTACAAGCTTGCCTTTTTCATAATAATCTTCACGCTCTACTCCACGTGGTAAATACACGGGTAAGGGCTTTGCCTGCGTATCAAGCACCTGTAGCCGTACGGCTTGCCCATCATTGACAGAAGCACCATGAACATCTTGCGGCGCGTATGTATAATATTGCTGTGCAATGCTTAGCTCCACAATGCCCCATAAGGTTTCTGCCTGCTGCGCATAATGCACACGCACGTCCAAACCTTGCACTGTATCTTGTGCCAACCTTGGCGCAGCCGCAAAAGAAACACTGCTGCTCCACACAATAAAACAGAATATTAAACATATTCTATAGATAAAATAAAGTTTCATATAATATATTACCTGAGCAAAAATTTTTTACAAAATGTCTTGACGAACACCACTCATTGGGCATATAACCCTCTTCGTCGAGTGGGTCATTAGCTCAATTGGTAGAGCA
>CAYJHH010000102.1:0-10497 GCA_964369995.1 uncultured Desulfovibrionaceae bacterium | reverse complement strand
CATAAAAAAGAGAATACATCATGAACATGCTTGTGGCAGTACTTACAGTGGAATTTATGTTGCATGGCAACGATTCCCTCAAAGGAAAGCGGCGCATTGCCAATAGCCTTAAGCAAAAGGTGCGCAATACTTTTAATGTGGCCATTGCTGAAGCAGGTACGGCGGATTCGCTCACAAGGTTACGTCTTGCCATTTGTTCTGTGTCCAATTGTGAGCAACATTTGCAAAGTCGTATGGACAAATGTTTGGCTATGATTGAGGCCGTTTGCCCCGAAGAAATGATTTATAGTGACATGGAAATTTATGCCGCGTAATCGGCATTGTACACAGGTTATAAGGGTATGAGTATGCCTTACGCACAGCATCTTTTCTCGCAAAATTCCTATACTAAAGCGCAAGATATTGCGAATCTTTTACAAAAATACCGCTGCATTGGCATTACTGCCCATGCCAATCCAGATGCGGATGCTTTAGGCTCCACCTTGGCTTTGGCGCATGGCTTGCAAAGCCTTGGTAAAACAGTTTATTTGTGTAATGCATCACCCATCCCTGATTATTTGGCTTGGCTACCTTACACCGGCCCTTTATTGACCGGCTTTGCACAAGAGGAAATGCAGCCCGAAGTGGTGGTGGTGCTGGACTGCGGCGACAGCGCTCGTCTTGGTGACGTGGAATCTACGGTACTCAGCTACCCTACCATTAATATTGACCATCATTTGGATAATCCTCAATTTGGCTCTGAGTACAATTGGACAGATCCTCACATGGCAGCCACAGGCCAAATGGTAGCGGCCATTTTGTATGCCCTTAACGTGCCTTTAAGCAATGCAGTGGGACAATGCATTTATATGGCGGTAAGCTCAGATACAGGCAATCTAAGCTATGGTAATACCACAGAAGATGTTTTTTTACTTTGCGCTCATTTGATGCACGAAGGATTAGATATGCCCAGCATTCGTGAACATCTTGATAATACATGGCATTTACAGCGTATGCATTTGTGGGGCGAACTTATGCAATCTTTGCAAACACAGCGTGAAGGCACCATAGCTTTAGTGACGGTGTCCCTTGAGCAGTTAAAAAAACATAACGCCACTAAGGAAGATTTAGAAGGATTTTCTGAACATTTACGCCGCCTTGGAGGCGTGCTTATGTCCGGCTTTGTGCGTGAAGACGGCCCTACTATTTGCAAAGCCAGTTTGCGTTCCAGCGGCCCCATTGATGTACGCGCTGTGGCTAGCACCTTGGGCGGTGGTGGACATCGCAATGCTGCCGGAGCAACATTGAAGTATGATTTAGCCAGCAGCCAAGAAAAAATTTTTGCTGCCATGACAAAGTGGCTAGACGACCACGAACTTTAAGGATACTATGGAGCTCACAGTGGATCAACAAAACATTCTTGCCCCCAAGGCCCCGTACCAACTTCCAAGATATGAAGGGCCACAACTCCCTCAAGCTCACGGCGTTTTAGTATTGCATAAACCCAAAGGTCCTTCTTCGGCGCGCTGTCTTAGCATTTTAAAGCGCATGGGACAAAAAAAAATCGGGCATGCAGGCACCCTTGACCCCATGGCAGAAGGTGTTCTGTTAGTTTTATTGGGACATGGTACGAAGATTTCCGGTCATCTCTTGACAGATGGCAACAAAGTCTATAGCGGTACTGTACAACTTGGTGTGCAAAGCGATACATGGGATGCAGAAGGACAAATACTTGTTCAAAGCCCCTTTGAGCATATAGAGCACAGTACTGTTCACGAGGCCGTAAACGATTGGTTTGGCAAAAGTGAACAAACGGTGCCACCTTACTCTGCCGCTAAACATCAAGGGCAGCCTTTATATAAGCTTGCCCGCGCCGGAAAAGAAACTCCGGTGAAAAAGAAAGAAATAGAAATTTCGCAAGTGGAAGTGCTGGATGTGCGCCTTCCCTATGCGCGCTTTCGTGTAGAATGCAGTTCTGGCACCTATATACGCTCCCTGGCCCACAGCTTGGGGATGCGCCTTGGTTGCGGAGCCGTGCTCACAGAACTCACACGAGAGTACAGTCACCCCTTCGGTATAGAACAAGCACATACCATGGATGCCATTCTGGCTGAGCCGGAGCTGTTGCATCAAAGGGTCATACCCATTACAGAGGCTTTACCTCACTGGCCTGTGGCAACGCTCACAGAAGAGGAAGAAGGAAAGCTTAAAAATGGCATGCCCCTGCCTTATAGAGAGCCTAGTTTAGCCCTAGAGACTGAGCTAGATAATGACGGGCCAGAACATGGCGAACCAGTGCATGACGAGCTAGATATGGCAGAGCCGCAAAACGATGCGCCTGAACAAGGAACATCAGAAGGGGAAAACACCCTTCAAGGCCAGACTGTACAAGGTGAAAACGATGATCCAAAGGCGGAAGACAGTGCTAAAGCACAAGAAAATCGCACCAAGGAAACTCTTTCACTGAAAGATATCTTGGCCGGCCTTTCTGCTACAGATGATGTAACATCAGACGATGATACAGCCTCTGAAAATGCAGATACTGCACTGGCGGATTCTGAACTGGCGAACTCTGATGGAGAGGAAGAAGATTCTGAAGTCTTACACCAAGACCATTCGAATCAAGATGCCCCCCATCAGGAAAAGCAGGAAAACTCTCTACAAGGGCATAAGGCCATCTTACTCAGTAGCCAAGGCTTGCCTTTGGCATTGGCAGAAGTGAAAATGGTGCAAGGTGTGGTGAAAAACATACCACCGCGCCCCATGTGGACCATATTACGAGGGCTTTGGTAAAAAGCTTTTAGGGCGACTGTAAACTAAAGGATGAAGCATAATGCTTATCCATAACATTAAATTCTATGGAGAATTGCTGTGGCTATGAACGCTGAACAAAAAAAAGTTGTTATTGATGTACACGCCAAACACGAAGGTGACACTGGCTCCCCAGAAGTGCAAATCGCTCTTCTTACTTCCCGCATTGAAGGCCTTACCGGTCACTTTAAAGCGCATAAGAAAGATTTTCACTCCCGTACCGGTTTGCTTAAAATGGTAAGCCAACGTCGTAAACTCTTGAAGTACTTGCGCAACACCGATGTACAACGCTATCGCGCGCTCATCGAAAAATTAGGCTTACGTAAGTAATTTTTGTTAGTGCTGTCCAAGGGGATATACTGTATCTCCTTGGACTTTTTAACGAAAGCTTACTTTATGTAAGCAGCCCCATGAAGGCTAGCGTTGCCTTCAAATGCAGAGAGCTCTGCGCCCCTCACGGCGTACAAAGAGCTGAAACATTTTAACGCACAGTAGAAAGGGGGGGCCGAGAATGCCAGCGATAAGAGCTGCATACTCCTTACAGCTCCCAATATGAAGACTCTCTCGCATATTCTCATGTCTTCCTTTGCCTCCGTTGTCATACTCGGAATCCCCTTTGTCTTTGTGAAAAGGAAAGCATAATGCAAGACATTTTTAAACCCACCAGACTCAGCGCCTTTATGGGCGGCAAAGAGATTATCTTTGAAGTTGGCCGTCTTGCCAACCAAGCTCAAGGTGCCGTTTGGATTCAATGCGGCGGAACCGTGGTTCTTGTGACCGCTTGCTGCCAAACATTGGAACAAGATAAAGGCTTTTTTCCCCTCACCGTAGAATACACTGAAAAAATGTATGCTGCCGGCCGCATTCCAGGAAATTTCTTCCGCCGCGAAATTGGCCGCCCCTCCGAAAGAGAAACCTTGGTTTCGCGTCTTATTGACCGCCCCTTGCGTCCTCTTTTCCCCAAAGGTCTTAAGCAAGATGTACAAATTCTTGCCAACGTTATTTCCGCTGACCAAGAAAATGAGTCCGATGTATTAGCCCTTACTGGCGCTTCTGCAGCTGTGCTTATTTCTCCCCTGCCCTTTGACGGCCCTGTGGCCGGCGGACGCATTGGCCGCATTGACGGTCAATTTGTGCTGAATCCTTCCTTTGCTCAACAAAGCCAAAGCGACCTTGATATCGTTTTTGCCGCCAGCAAAGATGCCATCACCATGGTGGAAGGCGAAGCCAAATTCTTGCCCGAAAACATCATCATCGAAGCTTTGGAATGGGGTCATAAAGAAATTCAACCCCTCATTGATGTGCAAGTAAAGCTTGCCGAAATGGTAGGTAAGCCCAAGCTTGAATACGTTCCTGCACAAGAAGATGCCGCCTTGGTTGAAAAAGTGTATGCCGTAGCCACCGCACAAGGCATTGCTGAAGCCATGCAAGTGGCAGAAAAGTCTGCCCGTAAAGAAGCTCGCTCCAAAGTAAAAGCTGCCGTCATGGAAGCCCTGCTTGCAGATGAAGCCTTTGCTGAGCATCCTTCCTTGAAAAACGTAGGTGATATCATTGGCAGTCTTGAAAAAGACGTGGTGCGCAAACGCATTTTAAAAGAAGGCAAGCGCATTGACGGTCGCGACACCAAAACCGTGCGTCCCATTCAAGTACAAACTTCCTTGCTTCCCCGTGCGCATGGCTCTGCCCTTTTTGCTCGCGGTGAAACCAAGTCCATGGTAGTGGCTACCCTTGGCGCTTCCACCGATGAACAACGCGTGGACGGCCTCAATGGCGATAAAACCAGCCGCTTTATGTTGCATTACAACTTTGCCCCTTATTCTGTGGGCGAAGTGAAGCCTGTGCGCGTTTCTCGTCGTGAAATTGGTCACGGCGCCTTGGCAGAAAAAGCTTTACGCTACATCCTTCCCCAAGGTGACTCCTTCCCCTTCACCATTCGCGTGGTATCAGAAACCTTAGAATCCAACGGTTCTTCTTCCATGGCCGCCGTTTGCGGTGGTTCCTTGTCCCTCATGGATGCTGGCGTGCCTGTGAAGGCTCCTGTGGCCGGTGTGGCCATGGGGCTTATTCGCGAAGAAGGTGAATTCATAGTACTTACCGACATTTTAGGTGATGAAGACGCCCTTGGCGATATGGACTTTAAAATTGCCGGTACAGCCGAAGGCGTTACCGCTGTACAAATGGACATTAAAATCACCGGTATCACCACAGAAGTTATGAGCAAAGCCATGGAACAAGCCCGTGAAGCTCGCGTGCATATTCTTGATGAAATGGCTAAAGCCATTCATGCGCCTCGTGAAGAACTTTCTCGCTATGCCCCTCAGCATGCAGAAATCTTTGTGAACCCTGATATTATTCGTCTTATCATTGGACCTGGTGGCAAAAATATTAAAGCCATCACCGCAGCCACCGGCGCTTCCATTGATATTGATGACAGCGGCCGCATTTCTGTCTTTGCCCCCACGGCTGATGCCATGGCTGTGGCCAAAGAAATGGTACAATACTATGACCAACGCGCTGAGCTTGGTAAAAACTACACCGCTAAAGTGCGCAAAGTATTGGAAATTGGCGCCATTGTGGAAATCTTACCCAATGTGGAAGCCCTTGTGCACGTATCCCAATTGGATACAGCTCGTGTGGAACAACCTAGCGATGTGGCTCGCCTTGGCGAAGATATGGTGGTTAAAGTTATTGAAATCAATGGCGACCGTATTCGTGCCAGCCGCAAAGCCGTGCTTTTAGAAGAGCAAGGCGAAGTGTGGACCCCAGAAAGCACTGCACGCCCACAACGTGACAGAGGCGACCGCGGCGACCGTGGCGGACGCGGTGATAGAGGCGATCGTGGTGACAGAGGCGGACGCGGTGGTGACCGTGGCGGACGTCGTCGCGACTAGTCGCTAGCATTACATAAACTAAAAAGCGGAGGGAATTTCTCTCCGCTTTTTTTATGAGATATTGAGGTATTTTTTACTTTATGTGGGGGGTTATTACAACATAGGAAAAAAGCAACTTTGTGTGGGGGGAACTTTTGCTAGCGCCAAAAAGTTCCCCCCACGCCCCCCTCAAAACGCGCTTCATATAAAAAGCACGAGGCTAAGCCCTCATCTTTCATACATATCCCCCACCTTCCCCCTTTTCGAAAAGGGGGGTGCCATGTAGCGAAACGAAGTGTAGCGCAGTGGCGGGGGGATAACGCCTTATGCTTGGCGATTTTGTCTCCATTTACAGGATATGAAACAGGAATTGACATAATTTGTTAATAACAAAATCGCCAATGGTTGTTTTTTGGGGAATTTTAGAAATATATAGATTTTTACTGCGTTCAAGGAAGAGAATATTTTTCTGCGTAAGCGTACTCAAGTACGTGCGTATAAGAAAAATATTTTCTAACGCAGAACGCAGGAAAAAGATAGATTTTGCGAAAGTACCCAAAAACGCCAAGACCACAAGTTACAAAATAGCTTTATGTGGGGGAACTTTTGCTAGCGCCAAAACCACAAACTGCCACAAGCCTGCACCTCAGCGTACTGCGCTAACAGCAAAAATGGCTAAACGACAACCCCTTCCCTACCCTACGCCAACGCCAGTTTCAGCAAATACTCAAAGCGCTCCCGCGAAATAACTTGCCCGCCCATACGTAGCATATGCGGTGTATCTTGCTGACAATCTAACAGCTGCACTCCACGCTCTTCCAATGCGTTTACAAGGGTCATGAGCGCCATTTTAGAGGCATCTGGTACCACATGAAACATGGACTCCCCAAAAAAGGCCTTACCGAGAGCCACGCCATACACTCCGCCCACCAAGACATCATCTTGCCAACACTCCGCCGAATGGGCAAAACCCATTTTATGCATATGTATGTAAGCTTCTTGCATTTCTGGCACAAGCCAAGTGCCGCCCTGACCTTTACGCGGCACAGTGGCACAATATCGTATGACATCTTCAAAAGCCGTATTAAGCGTATGCCTAAAAGAAGTATTCTTATACTTACGCGCTAAACGACGCGAAACCTTTAAAGCCCTTGGCTGCATGGGTAAAATACAACGTAAAGGAGGCGTCCACCATAAAATAGGGGTATTTTCACTATACCACGGAAAAATCCCCTTGGAATACGCCAAAATAAGACGTTCTAAACACAAATCCCCCCCCACAGCCAATAAACCATCAGGAGTACTGTACTGTGTGGGAGGGAAGGATAAATCGGCGTCTAAAATTTTAGGCATCAAGCCTTTCCGACTTTTTCACAGATGTGGAAAAAGTAAAAGCTAAGGCATCTTTTTTAACATCAACGGTGACTTTACCACCCTTAACTAATTTGCCAAAGAGCAATTCTTGCGCCAAGGCATCTTCGAGCTCAGAGCGCATAAGCCTTTGCAAAGGCCGCGCTCCATAAGTGGCATCATAGCCCTTGGTGGCAAACCACACTTTGGCCTTGGATGTGAGCACAATTTGTACTTTTTTATCGGACAAAGAAGCGGCCAATTGAGCCACAAACTTATCCACCACATGCTCCATAAGCTCAGGCGTCAACGAATGGAATGGTATCAATGCATCAAGCCTGTTGCGAAATTCCGGAGCAAAAGTATTTTCCACAGCCTTTAAACCTTTAGAGGTCACATCTTGCGCACTTTGCTGCGCAAAACCTAGGCTTTTGGCATTCATTTCACGCACACCGGCATTGGAAGTCATAATGATGATAACATTACGAAAATCCGCTTTACGTCCCGTATTATCAGTGAGGGTGCCATAATCCATCACTTGCAAAAGCACATTGAAAATATCGGGATGCGCCTTTTCTATTTCATCAAGAAGCACCAAGGAATACGGCGCCTTGCGTATGGCTTCCGTGAGCTGCCCACCTTGATCATAACCCACATACCCTGGAGGAGCCCCAATAAGACGCGACACGGCATGCTTTTCCATATACTCACTCATGTCATAGCGCAAAAATTGTACACCTAGCCTTTCAGCCAATTGCTTGGCAAGCTCGGTTTTCCCCACACCGGTGGGACCATAAAAGAGGAAGGATCCTGCAGGCCTATTTTCACGATTTATGCCGGCTCTGGCACGTAAAATAGCCTTTACCGTCATGGCTACGGCTTCATCTTGCCCAAACACTTTGGCAAGTACATCTTTTTCTAGGGTGGCAAGGCGATCTCTTTCCTTTCCTGAAACAGAACGCTCCGGAATGCCTGCCATACGCGCCACAATGCGCTCCACATCAGCCATAATCACCTTAGATTTCTTATGATTATTTTTTAATGCCACGGCAGCGCCGGCTTCATCCAAAACATCAATGGCTTTATCCGGTAAAAGCTTGTCCTGAATATGACGTGTGGTCAAATCCACAATGCCCTTCAATGTAGCCGGAGCATAGGTCACATTATGATGCGTAGCATAGCGGCTTTGCAAGCCGTCCAAAATGGCTAAACACTCATCGGGGCTGGGCTCTTTTATGTCTATACGCTGAAAACGGCGAGACAAAGCGCGATCTTTTTCCAAATGATTGCGTAATTCTTCATGGGTGGTGGAACCCATGCAACGAATTTCTCCATTGGCAAGCACAGGCTTTAGCAGATTTGACGCATCCATGGCACCGCCAGAGGTGGAACCTGCCCCCACAATGGTGTGAATTTCATCAATAAAAAGTATGGCGTGGGGAATTTTTGTAATGCTTTTTATGACATTTTTTAGGCGATTTTCAAAATCCCCCCTATAGCGTGCACCGGCAAGCAAGGCGCCCATATCCAAAGAAAAAATGCGTGCCTCCGTAAAGGCATCCGGCACTTTGCCCTCCACAATGCGCAAAGCAAGCCCCTCGGCCATGGCCGTTTTACCCACACCGGGCTCACCCACAAAAAGCGGATTATTTTTACGACGACGACACAGTACTTCCACCGTACGATCTAGCTCTACACTGCGCCCCACCAAGGGATCAATACCCCCTTGAGCGGCTTTGGCTGTCAAATCCACAGCGTATTTTTCAAGCGCGTCTTGACCTGCGCCCTCTTCGTCTTGCTCTTCTCCCTCAGCACTGCGGCGCGTGCCTGTGGAGCCTGAACCATGACCGCCATGGGAAATATATTCCAACACTTGCGCACGCTCTACCCCTTGTTTTTTTAAGTAATACGAGGCATAGGTATCGGTTTCTTCCATAAGAGCGGCCAAAACATCACCCAATTCCACCAATTCACGCCCTGCTGAGCGTATTTGGCGTAAAGCATTGCTCAGCACGCGCTGCACGCTTTCAGTTTGGATAATTTCATGGCTGGAATCCTCACCGCGCAATTCCATATGATAGGCAAAAAAGCCTTCCAATTGCTCGCGCAGCACAGCAGGGCTAGCACCGCATCCTTCCAAAAGCATACGCCCTTGCGCCTCTATGGCCATGGCATAAAGCAAATGCTCTAGGGTTAAAAATTCATGCTGACGCCTTTGCACATCTTGTAAGGCCACATGTAGTACTTTTTGTAAATTTCTACCAAGCATGGTATCTCCTTCATCCTCTTAGGAGGATGAATACTATAAAATATGTTAGTCATCTATTTGTTCACAGGTACACAACAGAGGAAAGCCAGCATCACGCGCCATGGAGCGCACTTGCATCACTTTTGTCTCTGCAATCTCGCGGGTAAATATACCGCAAAGGCCCGTGCCGCGTTCATGCACAGACAACATAATGTGTTGTGCCTCATCGGCATTTTTGCGAAAAATTTTTACAAGCACATGAATAACAAAATCCATGCTTGTATAATCATCATTGTGCAATAGCACCCTATACAAACGAGGCTCACGCACTTCATCTTCTAAAATGACGTCCTCATCATATTGGGAGCCTGCATACGCTTTGGCCATTTACCCACTCCTTTTAGGGGGAAAAGTCTATTGATAACACACTTTTTCCCTCGTAACATATCTACATGTAAGCACCGAAAAACAATGGTCAAGAGCTTAACCATGGTGATAAATAATTTACCTTTTTTTGTAAGTAACAATCAAGTGCCTTTTTTTAAAAAAATGCCCATGAAAGCACAAAAAATAATCCTTACAATTTTGCTAGATTATATGATTGTTTTACAGAAAGAGACCTTAAAAAAACAGCCATACAGGGCATTATTTTTTTGAAAATAAGAGTTGTTGTAATTGTATTACAGTACTAATGCCTTTTTGCTCAAGATTTGGCTGGATTATGGGCTTATACCCTAAACGCGAAGCCTGCCCATAGCGTATATCTTGCGCCGAAACAGGGCGAATTTGACCATTTAAATCCACTTCACCCCAAAGAACGGCGCGTTCCGGCAAGGGAATATCATAAAAAGACGATAATACAGCGGCCACCAAGGCCACGTCCATGCCAGGGTCTGTCAAGCGCATACCACCGCCCACCTTGGCATAAATATCCACCTGACCAAAATTAACTTTTAAGCGTTTTTCCAGCACAGCCAAAAGTAAATGTAAGCGATTGGTATCAAAACCTAAACCCGTACGACGCGGCACAGGTAAATACGTGCGCGTGACCAAGGCTTGCACTTCCACCGCCAGTGGTCTGTGTCCATCCACCGCCATAACCACAGCAGTGCCACTTAAAGAAGCATCGCGAGCACCCAAAAAATATGTGGAAGGGTCTTCAATAATTTCCATACCTCTTTGCGCCATATGAAATACCAACAATTCTTCATTGGGGCCAAAGCGGTTTTTAAAAACGCG
>CAYJHH010000101.1:7497-10527 GCA_964369995.1 uncultured Desulfovibrionaceae bacterium | reverse complement strand
TTTCCCTCCCCCCAGACCCCCCACCCTTTCAAAAAACTTTCATGGGCGTCTTTTACCGTCTTTGAAGAAACATCACGGCGCCATGAAAAAATGAGGGCTTTTACAAAAAAAATTCCTCACTGGGAGGAAGAAAAAAATAGAAGCAAAGGGGCATATAAAAGAAGAGTGTAGGGATAAGTATTTGTATTGTCGTAAAGTCATGAAGAACCTCTTTTTTAATACCATTGCGCCTTGATTTTCGTAAGGCGACAAATTTTGCCGCCATGAAAAATTTTTGGAAAGGGGAGGGGTGTGGGGGAGGGAAGCCTTTTTTCAAAAAAGTTTCTCCTCCCCCACAAAGCCTCAAATGTTATCCCTTATTCTTCCCCATATTCAATACGCCGAATGCGAACTTGGCGTAATTGTCTACGGGTGATAAGTACCATTTTTTCTTGGCGTAAATTATGTATATCTTGCGCATAATTCACACCGCTTTGTGGGTCTTCCGCCGCTAATAAGGTGCGCAAGGCCGCATCGTTTTCACAGAGTAAGGTCTCAATCGTTGCTATCTCCGCTTCCAATTCCTTCTTGGTCTGCGGCAATAATGCGTCGTCTGACAGGTTTATCATGCTTGTTCTCCGTAACATTCTTTTTAATATCAAAGGAGGGTAAGGCATTATACAAGTTCCAGAACTGCGGGTAAAGCGTGGTCATTATACCGGGATTGCTCAGCTTAATGTGAGGATGAGCCGCTGCACAAAGCGCATAGGCTAAAGCCCAGGCAGGTGTAGGCGCTGTCCACACAGCTTGAGGGTCATGGTACTCTGTGCTTGGCACAAGAGCACTGCCTTCACCGTCATCTTCACTATAATCATAGCCAAGATGATTGAAGAAAGACTCCATATCTTGCAAAGGAGCATCCTTGGGCAAAATCACATACTTTTTACGCACTGCAGCAAGGTAAGCACAGGTGGCCAAAAGGGGCGTAAAGCGAGTGTCTTGGTATATGGCCAAGGTGGGCAAAGAAAGATGTTCTAAAATGACTTCTTCCATTTCTGCGCCAATTTCTTCGCGTACTTCTTCGCTTATTTCTGGGGCTGTCACTACGTCTTCTGCCACAGCTTCTTCTGCTGTAGCTTCTTCTGTGGCAACACTTGTTTCAGGCATTTCTTCTGAAGTTACCGCTTCTGAAGTCATATCTTCTGGCAAAGTGGCTTCACTTTGTGCTGCATCAGATACATTTTCATCAGGGCTAAAGCCTTCAGTTATTTGCATAGAAGAATCTTCAGCAGTGGCTTTTTCGGCGGCAGAGCGTGCCTTTACTCTCCAAACAATGGGCTCTAAAGGTGCATGGCTGGTGCAAATGCTTTCGCCATCTTGTTCAATGTGTAAGCCAAGCTGTGTCCAAAGATTTTCAATGTCCTTGGCAGGAGCGCACTCTGGCCAACTACCTTTAAGCTGAATCTTACCGCCCAAGGTGAGGGGTAAGGTCAAAAGGTATGCTGCCAGTTGTAAGTCCATACCCAGCTCTGGCTCGGCAGGTGTTTTGATGGGGCAAGGTACAAAATGCACAAGGCTACCTTCGCGACGAATTTGGGCGCCGCACACTTCCAATACGGAAAGAGCTTCTTCCATGATGGCTTCAGCATCTTGGCGCGCGCGCATTTCAAAGCTAATGGCCTGATCCCAGAAAGGTGCAGCCATGAATAGACCAAGCACCATATCTGCAGGGATATCGGCAGGAATACTGATGCGATCTTCAAAAATTCCGGAACATTCTAAACGAATGGGGAAGCCGGAACCATTTGGCATGACATTGCTAAGTCTTGCGCCAAGTTGTGGTAAGAAGGAGCGCACAGCGGTAAGATCAGCTTCTTTTAAACTGGCTTCACCGGTGAACTTTGCTCTTGTATTCTTGCTCACATAATGCCCAAGCAAAAGGAAGAAGTTAAAAATATCATCGCCCACATAAATAACTTTATCAGGTAAGGATAAACCACCACCTTGGCGGGAGATAAGTGTGCCTTGATCATCCCAAGCTAAAGACGTGGCGCATTGATTGAACATCTTAATGCATTCGATGGTGGCATCGTCCAAAAGGCTTGGACCCATGGTGCATGCAGAGCCAGAAGCGCCTGCCAATGCAAGGAAAAGGCGACTACGGCGACTGGCCAAAGGTGCAAACATGCTAATATCCACAGGCAATTGCGGCGGCGCTAGGTTAAAGCCTGTACGCTTGGCTTGGCCTTCTTCTGGTTTAGCCGAGAAGATAATTTCTTGCATTAAAGCAAAAAGCTGATGGATGATGCGTGGATCACGTGTCATTTGCGTGGCAGCTTTTTCCCAAGATGCGCGTAATTCTTTTTCTTCCTTAGGTGCCATTTGACCGGCTTTAGAGCGCATTCTGTCCAGTATATTACATCGACGTGCCAACATTTTTAGCAAGTCTTTGTCCATGTTCATGATGGTCTCACGTAAAGGAGGACGCTTCATGGGACGCTTACGATCTCTATCGTCACGTTGAAAACGTGGGCGGCTATCATCGCGCGAAAACTCTCTGGAACCATACCCTTCTTGAGTGTCACCATAAGAGCGGTTTACGCTTTGTTCCTCACCTTGCTCTGCGCTTTGTGTGGCTGCGTCAAATTCAGAATTTTCAGAACTACGAGCTTGCATGCCTTCAGGGCGTGCGCTTTGCTCTACACCTTTTAATGTCTCGGCGCTGGTGTTGGAATAAGCATAACCAAATTCGGTATACCCCATATCTTCAACATTTAAATGAGCGGCATTGTCTTGCGGTGCCACCAAAGGTTGTTCTGCATTTTGTTCGTCATGTGAAGGGTAGGGGCGATCATTATAGTTGTTGCGATTATGACGCTGGTCGCGATCTTCAAAGCGAGGGCGGCGGTCACGGTCGCCAAAATCACGCGAGTCACGACGTGGTGCACGGTCGCGGTCACCGAAGTCACGGCGCGGTGCGCGATCTCTGTCACCGAAATCACGACGTGGTGCGCGGTCTCTATCTCCGAAATCACGGCGCGGTGCGCGGTC
>CAYJHH010000101.1:0-7397 GCA_964369995.1 uncultured Desulfovibrionaceae bacterium | reverse complement strand
AATCACGACGTGGTGCGCGGTCTCTATCTCCGAAATCACGGCGCGGTGCGCGGTCGCGATCACCGAAGTCACGGCGCGGTGCGCGATCTCTGTCACCAAAGTCACGACGAGGTGCGCGATCTCTATCGCCGAAATCACGGCGCGGTGCGCGGTCTCTATCTCCAAAGTCACGACGAGGTGCGCGATCTCTATCGCCGAAATCACGGCGCGGTGCGCGGTCTCTATCTCCAAAGTCACGACGAGGTGCGCGATCTCTATCGCCGAAATCACGGCGCGGTGCGCGATCTCTGTCACCGAAGTCGCGGCGTGGTGCGCGGTCACGGTCGCCGAAATCTTTGCGTGGTGCGCGGTCGCGATCACCAAAGTCACGGCGTGGTGCGCGGTCACGATCTCCGAAATCTTTGCGTGGTGCACGCTCACGGTCGCCGAAATCACGGCGGGGTGCGCGGTCTTTGTCTCCGAAATCACGGCGGGGGCGATCATCTCTAAAGGAGCGCTCGCCATCTTTGGCAAAGTGTGGCTTTCTGGGGGCATCTCCATAATCAGAACGAGGCTTTCTGTCACGGTCTCCAAATTCAGGACGTGGGCGTCTTGGTCTGTCATCATTACGCTCAAAGCGTGGTTTTCTATCGTCGCCTTCTCTTGACTCGCGCCCTTCAAATGAGGGGCGTGCGCCATGGGGGCGTGAGGGTCTTGTCGCGCGTAAAGGACGGCGCGCACCACGGTCATCATTAAAACGTGGTTTTTTGTCTCGATTGCTGTACGAACGGCCATCGTTGTCTTGGTTTTTTTCGTCGGCGCTATGATTATTCGGGCGCTGTGACTTGTCGTTTTCCATATTCATTCCCTATGGTAGATGTTATGACCCTCATGTAGCGTGAAAAAGGCAGATAAGCAAGCAACAAAAAGGCCTTATAAAAAAAATATCTTAAGTATGTCGTAAAAAAGTGTTTTCAAAATTTTTGCAAGGACTTTGCCTGCGCAAAGGCGGGTAAGTGTATTTTGTATGCAGTGTTCAGGAGGAGGAGTAAAAATGCCATGAAGCATGCTTTAAACTTACCATAAAGCTATGTGACAGAAAAAACTTGCAAGGATTTTTCCCTTTTTTTTGGCAAAAAAAGCCCGTTATAGCGATGATTGAGAAAAAAAGTACATGACTTTGCTTGTTTTAGTTTAACTTGTTTAAATAAAAAATATATTTTTTGTGTTTTATGTTGTGTGATAATGTTTAATGAAAAAACAGTACGCAAGCTATACAAAAGTGCTGGGTTATGGTATATTGTTTTTTGACATTGGTATGTGTTTTTTTTCTTATGTATTTTAAGATGGATAAAGAGAGAAAGTTTCATGACAATTGTGTTTTTTTTCAAATAGGGCTAGACAACGCTAAGGGTTTTTAGTAGAGTGAAATCAAGAGGTATGCCCTTTGTGAAAAAAGGGATTTGCTTCTGGTAAGAAAGTTTTTTACTTGCCAGACATGGCAAAATATGCATTACTAAGCTTACAAATTGTTTTAGGTTTACAGAGTTTTCATTGGGTGGAACCCAAAAAAGGCTGGAAATGACCAACCTTTTTAGGCTCCATCGGGTGAAAAGATTTTTCCCCGCTTCTATATGGATTTTACATTTAACCTGTAAAGTTGGAGGATAAGTATGCCAACGTTTGTTGATCCGTCAAAATGCGACGGTTGTAAGGGTGGCGAAAAGACTGCATGTATGTACATTTGCCCCAACGACCTCATGATACTCGACCCAGAGGAAATGAAGGCCTACAACCAAGAACCTGATGCTTGCTGGGAATGTTATTCCTGTGTAAAGATTTGTCCCCAAGGTGCCATTACCGCGCGTCCTTACGCTGACTTTGCTCCCATGGGCGGTACCTGTATCCCCATGCGTTCTGCAGACTCCATCATGTGGACTGTAAAGTTCCGTAATGGCAACGTAAAGCGTTTCAAATTCCCCATTCGTACTACCCCAGAAGGTTCCATTAAACCTTTCGAGGGTTACGGTGAACCTGCCAATCTTGAAGACGAATTGTTGTACACCGAAAGCGCTCTTGTTGAGCCCATCAAGTACAACACCGAAGCTACACAAATTGGCGAAGGTGACAAATCTGCCACAGAAATGGAACACGGCCGCTAGGCAGTGCCCCCCCAAACAAGTGCGAATTAAGGAGATACTGTTATGCCGATGATTCCTGTTAAGGAAAGTGTGAGAGGTGTTGCCATCGCAGAACCTGTAGTGAAAGAACATCAGGTTGATATCCTCATGGTAGGTGGTGGTATGGGTTGCTGTGGTACAGCTGTAGAAGCCGTACGCTGGGCCGACAAATTTGCCCCTGACCTTAAAATTATGTTAGTTGACAAAGCTACTTTAGAGCGTTCTGGCGCCGTAGCTCAAGGTCTTTCCGCCATCAATACCTATATTGGTAAAAACACTGCTGACGATTACGTGCGCATGGTTCGTACAGACCTTATGGGTATTGTACGCGAAGACCTCATCTTCGACCTTGGCCGTCACGTAGACGATTCCGTGCATCTTTTTGAAGACTGGGGTCTTCCCTGCTGGATTAAAGATGAGCATGGCCACAATATGGATGGCGCTGCTGCAAAAGCTGCTGGCAAGAGCCTGCGTAATGGTGACGACCCTGTGCGTTCCGGTCGCTGGCAAATCATGATCAATGGTGAGTCTTACAAGTGCATCGTAGCAGAAGCTGCTAAGAACGTACTTGGCGAAGAACGCATCATGGAGCGTATCTTCATCGTTAAGCTTTTGCTCGACGACAAGATTTCCAATCGTATCGCCGGTGCTGTAGGCTTTAACCTTCGTGATAACGAAGTACACATCTTCAAAGCCAACGCCATGGTTGTGGCCGCTGGTGGCGCAGTAAACGTGTATCGTCCTCGTTCTACTGGTGAAGGTCTTGGCCGTGCATGGTACCCTGTATGGAACTCCGGTTCTACTTACACCATGTGTGCACAAGTAGGCGCTGAAATGACCATGATGGAAAACCGTTTCGTGCCTGCACGTTTCAAAGACGGTTACGGCCCAGTAGGTGCATGGTTCTTGCTCTTTAAAGCAAAAGCCACCAACGCCAAAGGCGAAGACTACTGCGTGACCAACTCCGCCATGCTCAAGCCTTATGAAGATCGTGGCTATGCTAAGGGTCACATCATTCCTACATGCTTGCGTAACCACATGATGCTTCGCGAAATGCGCGAAGGTCGCGGTCCTATCTACATGGACACCAAGACTGCCTTGCAAAACACCTTCGCCACTTTGAACGAAGAGCAACAAGGTCACCTTGAGTCCGAGGCATGGGAAGACTTCCTCGACATGTGCGTAGGCCAAGCAAACCTTTGGGCTTGTATGAACATTCAGCCTGAAGAAATTGGCTCCGAAATCATGCCTACTGAACCTTATCTTTTAGGTTCTCACTCTGGCTGCTGCGGTATTTGGGTTTCCGGTCCTGACGAAGCTTGGGTGCCAGAAGACTACAAAGTACGCGCCAGTAATGGTAAAATATACAACCGCATGACCACCGTTGAAGGTTTGTGGACTTGTGCTGACGGCGTTGGCGCCTCCGGCCATAAGTTCTCCTCCGGCTCTCACGCTGAAGGTCGTATCTGCGGTAAGCAAATGGTACGTTGGTGCATCGACCATAAGGACTACACTCCTTCCTTTAAGGAAACTGCTGATGAGCTCACCAAGCTTATCTATCGTCCTTATTACAACTATTTGGAAGGCAAGGATGCATCCACCGATCCAGTAGTTAACCCCAACTACATCTCGCCTAAAAACTTCATGATGCGCTTAATCAAGTGCACAGACGAATACGGCGGTGGTGTATCCACATACTACACAACTTCAGGCGCTCTCCTTGAAACTGGTTTCCACTTGCTTGGTATGCTTGAAGAAGATTCCTACAAGCTTGCTGCTCGTGACCTTCACGAATTGCTCCGCTGCTGGGAAAACTATCACCGTCTGTGGACCGTACGTTTGCATATGCAACACATCCGCTTCCGTGAAGAATCCCGTTACCCCGGCTTCTACTACAGAGCCGACTTCATGGGCCTTGACGATGCAAAGTGGAAGTGCTTTGTTAACTCCAAGTACGATCCTGCTACTGGTGAAACCAAGCTCTTCAAGAAGCCTTACTATCAAATTATCCCTACTGAATAATAGGGTGTTTGCTCGGGATTTCCCCTCGCCCATGGCTTACAAAAGCTTTGGGTTGAGGGGGAGCCCCTCATGCAGCTTTGACAAAACACTCTAAGCGCCTCTTGGGTGTATCTTAAGGTTTTTAAGATGCGTGATTGTTAAGGCAATGATTGTAAGGGCGACATACATGTCGCCTTTTTTACTTCCATACTGTACGTGGCACAGCCTTTGGCTGCTTAAATAGCCTTATGTGAAGGCTTTGCTTAAGCAGTATGGAACCAATAGCACTTGAAGTTGGCTTTTGCCAACTTTTGTAAGGCACACCTGCTTTGGCACGTAACAGCGTAAACACATGACGCTTGTGTCTCTGCAGTGGTTGTCTGCTATCGCAGTCAACATAGTAATTTCAAATGAAATTACTAAACGCAGGGAGGATATATAGGATGTCCAACTCCATCCTCGTCGTGGGCGGCGGCTTTTCTGGCCTCACCGCTGCCATAGAAGCGGCGGAACTGGGCTATGATGTCTACATTGTAGAAAAAAGCCCCTTTCTAGGCGGAAGAGTGGCGCAGCTCAATAAATACTTTCCTAAACTCTGTCCCCCTTCCTGTGGTTTGGAAATTCAATTCCAACGCATAAGGAAGAATCCGCGCATAAAGTTCTTTACTCTAGCCGAAGTAGTAGAACTTAAGGGGCAGAAAAATAACTACACTGTAAAAGTGCACATTGCGCCGCGTCATACTGCAGCACACAATGTGGACTTTTCTTTGTTAGCTTCTACCTTGGAAGGTGAAACCTCTAACGAATTTGAACTAGGTCTTGCCACGCGCAAAGCCTTGTACCGCTCCATGCCCTTTGCTTTCCCCGGCCGTTTTGTGCTGGATAAGGATGCTTTAAGCAAGGCTGATCAAGCCAAGCTTACGGGTAATCAATTCCTTGATTTTGAGGAAGAAGAGCGCACTCTTGATTTAAATGTCGGTTCTATTATTATTGCTACTGGTTGGAAGCCCTATGATATGGCGGCTTTATCTAACCTTGGCGGCGGTAAAATCAAGAACTGTGTTTCAAATATGCAGCTGGAGCGTCTTGCTTCGCCCTTTGGCCCCACTTGTGGTAAAATTGTTCGTCCTTCTGACGGACGCGTACCGCAAAAAGTGGCCTTTGTGCAATGTGCAGGCTCGCGTGACCAAAACCACTTAAATTACTGTTCTTACATTTGCTGTATGGCCTCGCTCAAGCAAGCACAATACTTTGCTGAGCAAAATCCAGATGTGCAAGTGACCGTTTTCTACATAGACTTGCGCACGCCGGGTCGTTATATGAAAGTGCTTGAAAAAGTACAAGCCCAGCCCAATGTTACCTTTGTAAAGGGTAAGGTGGCGGAAGCTGTGGAAGGTGAAAAGGGCAATGTGGTGCTCACGGTGGAAGACGCTGTGCGCGGTGAAAAGCTTACCTTAACTTATGATATGGCCATATTAGCCACCGGTATGCAACCTTCCCTTGCAGGCGAAGACTTGCCCATACCTGTTGCGCTAGATGAAGATGGCTTCATCGTGAACGGGGAAGAAGCCGGCATTTTTGCTGCTGGCTGCGCACGTATGCCTTTAGATGTAATGCGTTCGGCACAGTCTGCAACCTCGGCTGCCATGAAGGCAGTGCAAACGGTGAAAGGGAGGTAGACGTACATGGCCACGAAAATAGGTGTTTACTTTGACGTGTGCAATATCGGCGGTGGCATTGATACAGAAGCCCTTGCCGCTGCAGTGAGCAAAAAATGGGGAACCTTTACCCCCATTGTAAAGTGCTTCCCTGTGCTTGCCGATGCTGTAAAAGATATTCAAGATGATATTGCCGCCAATGAGCTTGACGGCGTGCTTATATGCGGTACCAGTCCACGTAACGATACAGCCATCTATGCCTTTGGTGAGGTTATGGTGGAGCGTGTAAACTTACGCGAACAATGTGTATTGGCGTATAAAAATCCTGACGGTACAGCTCCTTCTGGCGCTGCACCTGATTTACTTACCCTCATGGCCACAGATTATGTACACATGGGTGTGGTGAAACTTCAAAAAGCTACTCCCCCTGAAGGCGCTGAAAACAAAGGAATTAAGCGCATTTTAGTGGTGGGCGGCGGCTGGACAGGTATGATTTCTGCCATGCAGCTTTCTGCTGCGGGGTATGAAGTGGTTCTTGTGGAAAAGCAAGCTGAGCTTGGTGGTCATGTGCGCAACATTCCGCAAGCTACGCCTTTGACAGCCCCTTGGACAGAGCCACAAAGCTCTAGTCTTGAAGCTAAAGTTGTAGCCATTAATAATGATGCAAACATTACGGTGTATACCTCTGCCACCATGGGCAAGCTTTCTGGGCAACCCGGTGAGTTTACCGCTGTGGTGTCTACGCCAGATGGTGATGTGACCATAGAGGTGGGCGCTGCTGTGCTAGCCACAGGTTGGACACCGCTGGATGCTAAAAAGTACTTGGCTCCCATGGGCTATGGTGTACTGCCCAATGTCTATCATGCCGGTGAATTTGGTAAGCTTTTGCGTGAAGGCAAAATTAAGCCCAAGCGTGTAGCTTTCATACTAGACACAACCATGGCTGAAGAAGCGGCGGCACAAGCTGCGCAGGCTTCTTGTGATTGTGGTGAAGGTGAAGCTTGCGAAACACCTGCTGCGGCGCCATCTCCAGAAACTGCTCCTGCTGAAGGCGAAGAAGCTGTATTTGTGAAGGAAGATTTGGAATGCATCAAGCATTTGAGCTATTCTAACTCTGTATCTTCCATTGCTGCTTTGCGCCTTGCCAATGCCGTATGTGATGGCGATGAAGGCTCTCAAGTGTTCATCCTGTATAAGCATATGGTGGTGCAAGGTTTACTGGAGCGTTATTATAAGCATGCACAAAATCGTCTTGGCATCATGATGACCAAGGCCGATGTGACGAGCATTACACAAGGTTATGGCGAAGATCTCGTTGTATCTTGTAAAAATACCTTATTGGGTATGGACTTTGATTTGGACGTGGATGCCGTGGTACTGCCCACAGGTATTGTACCCACCACCGCCAAAGAAGCCGTCATGCAATTTGATTATCGTCAAGGGCCTGACTTCCCAGACCTTAATCTTTTTGATGGTTTTAGTGACTCCAACTACATCTGCTTCCCTTATGAAACACGCCGTACAGGTGTGTATGCCGCAGGTTGTGTGCGTCAGCCCATGACCATGGACGCTTGTGAAG
>CAYJHH010000100.1:0-10619 GCA_964369995.1 uncultured Desulfovibrionaceae bacterium | reverse complement strand
ATTTCCGCTTGGGAGATAACCGGTACCGCAGGTAAAAAGCGTGTAATAAGTTGTGCGAGATGCGGGCGCAATATGGGAGAGGCAAGCAGCACAGGCTGACCTTCTGCCATGACGGCATTTTCCACAGCATTATTCACATTTTGAATAAGCCTTTGAGCAATGGCCGGATTCAAAGATAAGAATGTACCGCCATCGGTTTGGCGTATGCCTTCTTGCACCGTGCGCTCTGCCGCTTGGTCAAGTGTTAGAACGGAAAGGCAACCGGCGCTGTCAATATAAGAGCGCACAATGGAGCGCGATAAACGCTCACGCACATACTCTGTTAATAAATCTGCTTGTTTAATATTTCCGCCAAAGTCGCCAAGGGTTTCCACAATGGTGAGCATATCGCGAATGGTGACATTTTCACGTACCAAGGATTGTAAAACCTTTTGTACAGCGCCCAGGGGCAAAGTACCGGGTACCAATTCTTCCACAGCCTTGGGAGAGTTTTTTGCCAAGGTGTCAAGCAGGGCTTGCACGGCCTGACGGTCAAGAAAGTCACTCAAATGTTTACGGAATATTTCCGTTAAGTGCGTGGCAATAACGGTGGCAGGATCCACCACGGTATAGCCGGCCAGCATGGCTTCTTCACGCTGTGCGTCAGGAATCCACAAAGCAGGCAGATTAAAGGCCGGCTCTCGCGTTTCAATGCCCTTAATATGCGTGGTGGCATTGCCGGGATCCATGGCCAAGAAGTGATCCACAAGAATTTCTGCCGAGGCTACCTGATTCCCCTTAATGAGCAAGGCGTATTGACCGGGCTTAAGCTGCAAATTATCGCGTAAATGCAGTGCAGGGATAATAACCCCCATGTCTAGGGCAAATTGCCGGCGAATGGAACGTATGCGTGACAGCAAGTTGCCACTTTGCTCTTCATCAACCAAAGGAATAAGACCATAGCCCACTTCAAGCTCTAAAGCGTCCAAGGGAAGCAGGGCTTGCACTTCTTCTGGAGTGTCGGCTGTGCCGGAGGCAGGAGCATTTTTGCCGCCCTTTTTCTTACCATCGGTGCCTTCCTCTTCATCCTCTTCTCTGGCGGTAATGCGCGCCGTAAGGAAGCAGAGTACCGCCAAGATTAAAAAAGGTAAGGTGGGTAAACCCGGCACCATGGCAAAGACCAAAAGCACCACGGAGACCATTTGTAAGGCGCGGGTATTAAAGGTAAGTTGCGCCATGAACTCTTCGCCCATTTTTGCTTCGGCGGCAGCGCGAGATACCAAGAGACCCGTACCCGTAGATACTAAAATAGAAGGAATGGTGGAGACCAAACCGTCACCAATGGTGAGTAGGGAATACGTGGTAAGTGCTGCATCCCAGCCCATATCTTTTTGCACCACCCCAATGAGAATACCCCCAATGAGGTTGATCATGGTAATGAGCATGCCGGCATTAACGTCACCGGTAACGAACTTACACGCACCGTCCATGGCGCCGTAAAAGTCTGCTTCTTTACGTAATGCATGGCGACGATCCGTGGCTTCTGTTTCATCAATAAGGCCGGCGTTTAGATCCGCTTCAATGGCCATTTGCTTACCCGGCATGGCGTCCAAGGTGAAGCGCGCGGCCACTTCTGCAATACGCGAAGTACCGGCAGTGATAACGGTTTTATTCAAAATAAAGAGAATCATAAAGATAACGCCGCCCACAATATACGAGCCGCCCACCACAAATTCACCAAAGGCACGAATCACAGAGCCCGCAGCATCAACGCCTTTTTCGCCATTGAGCAAAATAAGACGGGTGGAAGAAACGTTAAGAGCTAAACGTAATAAGGTCGTTACTAGCAAAAGCGAAGGAAATATGGAAAATTCCAAAGGGGACGTCATGAACATGGTGGTAATGAGCACCAATAAGGATATGGATATGCTCACTGCCAGCATAATATCTAGCATGAAGGTGGGCATAGGAATAAGCAGCATAAAAAGAATGAGCACAACACCGCCCGCCAACATGAAGTCCCCTTGTTTGGCAAAGCGTTTGTAATCAAGTTGTGGTAAGCTTCCAGCCATTTTTATGACATCCTTTTTTTATGCTAAAACGCCGTGATTTTTTTGGCGCACGTGAAGAAATTCTATTATCTTTTAGGAGTCTTACCTTGCATTCGCCAAATGCTGGCAAGGATAGACGCTGTGGCTTTGTACAGCTCTTCGGGAATCATGTCCCCTATCTCTACACTCTTATACAAAGCCCGTGCCAAAGGTACATTTTCGCGTATGGGAACGCGATGTTCCCGCGCCACTTCTTTGATTTTTTCTGCAATAAGGTCTGCCCCTTTGGCAAGCACAATGGGGGCAGGAGCTTCTTGGGTATTATAATAAATGGCCACAGCAATATGTGTGGGGTTGGTGATAACCACATCAGCCTTGGGAATGTCTTGCATCATGCGCCTTTGTAATACTTGCATCATCTTTTGGCGCTGTTTGGATTTAATTTCCGGGTCACCTTCGGCTTGTTTGCGCTCGTCCTTAACTTCGCTCTTGGTCATTTTAAGACCTTCATAATATTGAAAGCGGCTTTGCCATATGTCAAAAGCGGCAATGGCGCACATGGGTATAAGGGTATAATATACCATATGAAAGCCCGTATCCAGCATGTAGCGCATGACGCCGGCGGCATCTTCGTGGAACATGGGAAGAAAATTTTCAAACTCTTGCATGATGATGATGGCGGGAATACATGCAATGACTACGGCAAAAAGTAAGCTTTTGAGGAGGCGAAAAATGGTTTGCGGCGATAGGAGCATGTTTTTTAAGGAAGAAATGACATTAAAACGCTCCCATTTGGGCTGAAAAACCTGCGTTGTCCATAAAGAACCCACTTGCAAACGAATGCACAGCCATGCCAAAAAGCCTAAAAAAAGTAAAAGCGGCAACATGATTTTGGCAATATACCAAGAAATCCAAATAAATAAACTGTAAACGGTTTCGGGCGTGGGCTGAAATTCATGAAAGTGTGTTAAAAAATGCCTATATAAGTCCATGACTTCTTGCCCCATGGTCTCAATCCAAAAATAGAGGCCAATGAGGCCGGCAATGAGGCTCACAAGCTTACTGGCTTCTTGTGATTTGGGAACATTACCTTTGTCGCGACTTTTATTTATCTGCTTTTCAGTGGCGTCTTCGGTTCTGCTGGGGTCTTCTTGCTTTCCAAACATGGCATTCTCTATTTATTTAAAGGGCTAGCTATTTTCAAGATATTGGCAAGCATGGCATCCATTTGGGAAATATAGTTGGCCATAAATTCTGCCATAATAACTAATAACATACCAAGAAAGAAAAAACCGGAACCAATTTTAACGGGAAAGCCCACGTCCATAATATTAATTTGTGGCGAGGCGCGGCTTACCAAAGCCAATGCCAATTCAATAAGAAACAGTGACACCATAACCGGTGAGGCAATTTTAATGGCTATGATAAAAAGCTGCGAAGAAAGAGTAAGCACTTCAGTGAGCAGCATTTCACTGAGTACTAAACCACCGGCAGGTATAAGTTTAAACGTCATGGCAAAGGCGCGAATCATATGTAAATGCCCATCAAGCGCCAAAAAAGTCAGCGTGGCCACCATCCATAAAAAGAAGGCCGTAATACCTGTTTGGTTACCGGTTAAGGGGTCTGCAAAGTTAATCATGGTAAAGCCCATTTGAAAGCCAAACAGTTCACCGCCGGCCTGAATGCCCATGAATATAAAGTTAATGCACATGGCAAGCAAAAGACCCAGAATGAGCTCGTTCACAAAAAGAATAACAAGATCCACAGGGTGACCGGGCAATGCTGTGCCTGGCAAAGAAAGCTGTGGCCAAATACCAAGGGTAATAACAATGGTAGCCATGGCTTTCACTTGCATGGGGGCTCTTTCCGACGAAAAAATAGGCAACATAAACATAACTATGCTCACGCGCATAATGGTGAGTATGAAGCTTAAGATGGATTCTGCGGGTAAATTAAAAATATCCATATACAAAACCTTGCAAGAACTGGGCTAATGGGGACGTTTTTTACCTAAAACGAACATGTTTTTTACATAGCTTTTGCCCATGGGCATGCTTTGATTTAAAAAAGAACACAGGGCTATAGGAAAAATTTTGCAAAAAACTGCAGAGAAAAAGTCCCAACAGAGACAAAGAACTTACTTTTCTAGCATTTGTCTAGACTTGTGTCCATGCAAAAAGTACCATAAAATAAGGTAAATGCTTATGCAAAGGAGAAATTATGTCATTATTACATATACCGGATGATTTGGAAAAGGCTTTACAAAACTTAGGCGTGGCTCTTGTGCATAAGGGCTGGCTTTGCGCCACGGCAGAATCGTGCACGGGGGGGCTTTTGGGAGCGTCCATGACCAGTGTACCCGGAGCTTCGGCATGGTTTTCTGGCGGGGTCATGGCCTATGCCAACGCCATAAAAGTGGCACAATTGGCGGTGCCGGCGGTTTTGCTTATGCAAGAAGGGGCTGTGAGCGAGCTTTGTGTCAAAGCCATGGCGCAAGGCTTGTGCGAAAAGTTTTGTGTGGATGTGGGGGTGAGTATTTCTGGCGTGGCCGGCCCTGATGGCGGCAGTGCAGAAAAACCCGTGGGTACTGTATGGTTAGGTTTTTGTGTAGATGGGCAGGTGACGGCGCAACTTTTACAACTTACAGGTTCGCGCGAAGCTGTGCGCAGTCAAGCTGTAGTTGCGGCTGTGCAAGGATTATTAGAGCGCGTGGGGACGTAGCGTTTTATTCATGCCCCCACGCACAAAGCAAAGCCTAAAATTGGAAAGCTAAATGGAACATATAAAAGCCCATGGCTAAAATGGCCAAGGCCAGTATCATGCTCAAAACTTTGCTCACAAGGGCGTATTGAGGATTTTGCGAAAGCTTTTGCACAAGACCCACGGATGTTCCGGCCATGACGGCTAAAATACCATGTCCTAAGGAGTACAGTAAAAAAAGCACAATACCAAAGGCCAAACTCCCCTTACCTGCCACCACGGCAATGAGGGCAATGAGCACCGGTGTGGAGCAGGGCGAGGAAAAAATACCGCCAAGAACACCGGCTAAAAAAGCCCCTATAAAGCCTTTTTTCTTGCTTTTACTGAGCAAATGGCTTGAAGGAATAAATTCATAAAGTCCCAGCATTTGTAAAGTCATGAGCATCATAAGTGAGCCCAAAAGCATATACCACCATGAAGCTGAGGTGCCTATGAGTTCGCCGGCCAAAGAAGCCATAACCCCAAAAATGGTAAAGGTTACGGCGCTACCAAGGGCAAAAACCACCGAAAGCAAAAAAGCTTTACGCGTATCATAATTTTCCCCTTGGGTGCCACTCACATAGCCCACAATGAGGGGTACGCTGGATAAAGAGCAAGGGGTGAAGGAGGTGAGCACGCCGGCTATAAAGGCCACCAAGGGAGCCACCCAGGTAGAGTGCAGGATGATCTCAGAGAGCTGCGCTAAGAGTGCGTCCATTATTCTATTCCCATATCTTCTAATATGCTAAGCATTTGATCTTCTGTAAGGCCACCTTGATGTACGGTGAAGGTATGTTCTTTGGTGTCCTTGCTACTGTACATGATAAATTTAACATCATCTACATCTTTAGGTACATAGGGAGTACCGTCAGCATTAACAATTATCTGTGTAGGAATAACTTGCACAGGAAATCCCTGAGAGGCATTGGGGTTTTTCCATACATCCACAAATTTAATAATGGCTTTATTTTGCATTTGAGCATTGAGTTTAACAAGAACCGGCGCCATGGCTTTGCAGGGAACGCAAGCGTCTGCGCCAAAGTCGATAATCATGGGTAATTTGTGTTCTTGCAATTTTTTAAGGTCAATGCTTTGAGCTACCAAGGCAAAGTCACTATGCTGTATATCTGTCACAGGTGCCACAGCGGCAGTGGGGGCGATTTCTTGCCCTTTATGCATATACCAAAGACCACCAACACCAAGAATCATGCAGGCAGGCACAAGAAGTTTTAATAATTTTTTCGACATGGGTTCTCCTTTTACATAAACAAGTATGTGTTACATTTTCAAATCAAATTTTATTGATATGTATTACCTGAAAAAAGCCATCGTGCGATGGCGTACATAGACTCAGAGGAGGGCGCTTTAGGCGCACTTTTTCTCTGTACAGCTTTTTTTCTCTGCCATGGGACGGGTTATTTCTTGTAAAAGAGCCATGGCATGCTCACAGCCGCTAGCGCTTATTTGGTAATGGGTCCACTTACCCACATACCAAGATTCCACCAATTGAGATTCACACAATATCTTCATGTGGTAGGATAAGGCAGATTGCGCTATATCCAGCTCTTCTGAGAGTTTACAAGCGCATTTTTCACCTGAGCGTAAAAGTTCTATGATAGCTATACGCTTGGGGTCACACAAGGCTTTAAACACGCGAGCTTTTTTTTCATATGCTGTATACATGGCATCCTCTAAATAAAATGAATAGGAAATAATTATGTCTTATTCATGAAAAAAGACCTTTGCACTTGATGGTACAGTAAGGTCGAAAATGAACTTAATTGTCAAATTGAAAAAAGTCAATATGAAATTTTTAGCCTTATAGATGATCATCTCGTGTTAAGAGAAAAAGTAATTGATCGGCGATATGTAAGATTTCTTTGTGAGCTCCGGCGCTGTGCATAACGGAGCCAAAAAGCATTTCTTGTTGTTTTTTGAGCAAATCTCTATTGATGGCATGGGGCATGGGCACAGTGAGGGTGGTGGCAAGTCGCTCTGCCAAAAGATACCCTTCTGCTCCTAGTAAAAAGGGCGGAAGTAGGGTGGAGAAGGTGCTCTTTTGCTCTTGCCAGTAGCGCAGTGCCGCGTCTTGCGGCGGTAAACTGAGCACGGTGCACAATGTGGTATACAAATTGTTAAGAGCGCCCCCAGGAATACCGGTACGCCAGCCGCAAAGCCAAGGATTACGCTGAAAGAGCAAATGATGCTCTTTACCAAGGGTGAGTAATTTTTTTATGCCATCACGCGCTGCGAAAAGCAGGGCTGTTTCTGCCGTAAGTTCCCAGCGCTGGGGCAATTTTTCCAAATACCATTCAGGAGAAATGCTTTGCTTAGGGCTTATGCCGCCAAGATCTGTCATAAGCTTGGCAAGCCAGCCATTGGCTTCGGGTGAATGAGGCGTTTCTAAATGTGAATACGAAAGCACATAGCGCCCTTTGCCATAGGAACCTGTAATAACACAAGGCTGATTATGTAAAAAATCCACACGCATATTCACGCCGTACATATCTTGCCACTGGTCAAAGGTTGCCGGCGGCAAAGAACTTAATTGAATGTCGGCGAAGGAAAAATCATGCCCCGCTTTGTCATAACTTGCCAAAACAGTGACAGGGTTATGTGTCTTTGTGGTGTCTTGCGGTGCAAAGCGCCCCGGCCACCAAATGGGTAAGGAAATACTGGAAACCATGGGGCTGAGGGCATGTGGTGTGATGTTTGAAAGCATATGGCCGGATACCAAATGCTGCATTCTATCACTATATATGGCACGCTTCCACGGGCATAAATGCAGACCATGATCATGGGAAAGCCCAAGCCCTGCGCCGCCACAAAAACCCAAATAGCTGCCACCTTCTGCCACATAGTTACGAATGGCCTCACAGCCCTCTTTTCCAAGTGCTTGATATTTAAGGCTTGCAGTGCCACCGGGAACCAGTAATAAAGCCGGCTTGCCAGAAAGCACGCCGTGGGTTATTTCATTGCAGGAAACAACGCGATACGGCACTCCCATACCTTGGAGGGTATGTAGGACCATAAGTCCCCAAATATGTGACGCGTCCCAAAGAATATAAATAGAGCGGTGCATGGTAAAGGCCTCCTGTGAGTCCTAGTATGTCACCTTTTGTGGAGAAATCAAGATGTCTGAAAACGCTTTACCTAAGGGCTATGAGCCACATAATGTAGAAGCACGCTGGTGCGAACATTGGGAACAAAATGCTACCTTTACCCCAGATATGGATGGCGAGGGTGAGCCTTATTCCATAGTTATTCCCCCGCCCAACGTCACTGGTGTGTTACACATTGGCCATGCGCTGAACTTAACACTTATTGATGTTTTGTGCCGCCATGCACGCCAAAAAGGCAAAAAAGTGTTGTGGGTTCCCGGTACAGACCATGCCGGCATTGCCACGCAAAATGTGGTGGAACGCGCTTTGGCCAAAGAAGGCAAAAAAAGACAAGATTTGGGACGTGAAGCCTTTGTGGAAAAAGTGTGGGAATGGCGCGAAGAATACGGCAATACCATTTTAAACCAAGTACGCAAAATGGGCGCCTCCGTAGATTGGAGTCGCTTACGTTTTACCATGGATGAAGGCCTTTCCGATGCCGTGCGTAAAGTTTTTGTGGATTTATATAATCAAGGCTATATCTATAAAGGCGATTACATTATCAATTGGTGCAGTCGCTGTCATACTGCTTTGGCGGACGACGAAGTAGAGCATGAACAGCGCGGCGGCCATTTATGGCATATTCGCTATCATGTGGTGGGCTCAGATGAAAGCATTACCATTGCCACCACGCGCCCAGAAACCATTGTGGCCGATACAGCCATTTGTGTGCACCCTGAAGATGAGCGCTACACGCACCTTGTGGGTAAAAAAGTATATGTGCCTATTTTAAAACGTGAAATAACCATCATTGCCGATAGTTATGTGGATCGTGAATTTGGTACCGGCGCTTTAAAGGTAACCCCTTCGCATGACCATAATGACTGGGCTTTAGGGCAAAAGCATGGCCTTGAATTTATTCAAGGTATTGATGATATGGGCATAATGAAAGATGTGGCAGGCCCCTATGCCGGTTTACATAAAAATGAATGCCGCACCAAAATTGTGGCGGACATTGAAACCGCCGGCGACTTGCTCTTGGTGGAAGAAATTTCTCATGCCGTGGGCGAATGCTATCGTTGCCACACGGTGGTGGAGCCCCACGTGTCTACGCAATGGTTTGTGGCTGCCACCAAGCTTGCTCCTCGCGCCCGTGCCGCCGCCCCAGAGCTGACCAAAATACTGCCTGAAAGCTGGCTCAAAACCTATTATAACTGGCTAGATAATATCCGTGATTGGTGCATTAGTCGCCAAATTTGGTGGGGACATCGCATTCCCGCATGGACATGTGAAGAATGCGGCGAGCTCATGGTAAGTTTAGAAGCACCCACTTGCTGTTCCAAATGCCAAAGCGCCAAGCTTGTACAAGATGAAGATGTGCTGGATACCTGGTTTTCTTCTGCCCTATGGCCATTTTCCACCATGGGCTGGCCGGAAAAAACACCTGAGCTTGCGCAATTTTACCCCACAGCCGTCTTGGTAACAGGTTTTGACATCCTCTTTTTCTGGGTGGCGCGTATGATGATGATGGGGCTGCATTTTATGGATCAAGTGCCATTCCATCATGTATACTTGCACGCCTTGGTGCGCGATGCTCAAGGGCGCAAGATGTCTAAATCCCTTGGAAATTCCATCAATCCCTTAGAAATGATTGATAAATATGGCTGTGATGCTTTGCGCTTTACGCTCACTTCCTTTGCTGCCATGGGCCGTGATATTCGCCTTGCTGAAGATCGCATTGAAGGCTATCGCCATTTTGTCAATAAACTTTGGAATGCCGCGCGTTTTGCTCTTATGAACCTGCCCGAAGGTAGACCTCAAGCCGTGGAGCTTGAAAATGTGCAAGGTTTACATCATCAGTGGATATTGCATCGCCTTGAAAAAGCCAAGGAAGATATGGACAAGGCTTTGGATGAATACCGCTTCAATGACGCCGCTCAAGGTGGTTATAAATTCCTCTGGAATGAATTCTGCGATTGGTATTTAGAGCTTATTAAAGCTGATATGCAAGATGATGCACGCCGCGGTGAGGCGCAATATGTGCTGTGGACAGTGCTGCGTGAAACCTTATTGCTCTTACACCCCATGATGCCCTTTGTGACGGCGGAAATTTGGCAAGCCATCCATGCCGATGAAGAAGGCGTGCAAGATATAGCCACGGTTCTTTTCCCTGCGCCGCGTCCTGCCTGCCATAAGCCAGAAGAAGCTGCCCGCATGGAATTTATTCAAGGTGTTATTGTGGCCGTGCGCACCATACGCGCAGAGCTTAATATCTCGCCTTCTTTGCGCCTGAATGTGCTTGTACAAGCTCAAGATACAGCTCAAGAAGGCATTTTAGAAGCCGCACGCCAAATGATAACCAACCTTGCTCGCCTTGAAAGCTTCACCATCGATGGCAAGGCCGTAGCACCCAAAGCCTCCGCTTCACAAGTGGTGCAAGGTTGTCAAATTATTATCCCTCTTTCCGGCTCTGTGGACTTACATGGCGAATTGGCGCGCTTAGATAAAGAAATAGGAAAAATTAGCAAAGAGCTAGAAAATATTGATAAAAAGCTAGCCAATGAAAGCTTTGTGTCGCGCGCTCCCGCCGAGGTGGTGCAAAAAGAACGAGACAGAGCAGAGCAAATGAATGACGCCCGCACCAAGCTTGAAGTTTTACGTGCGCGCTTTGCAGAAGCTTTGGAAGAATAAGTCGTATTGATGTTATCAACACTTTGGGGGGGGGGGCCATTTTTATAAAAAAAAAGCC
>CAYJHH010000099.1:0-10814 GCA_964369995.1 uncultured Desulfovibrionaceae bacterium | reverse complement strand
CCAAGCTCACGAGCTTGCTTCATGATGATGGCACCTTCGGCAAAGTATGCAGGCATGAATACTACGTCAGGCTTGTTGGCAATAAGTTCGGTGAGCTGTGCGGTGAAGTCTTGGTCGCCGGAAGCGTATTTCATTTCGCTTACCATTTCGCCACCAAGTTTTACAAAAGCGCGTTTAAAGAATGCGGAAAGACCCACAGCATAGTCGTTAGAAACGTCCATGAGGATACCGGCTTTTTTGGCGCCAAGGGTTTCCACGGCGTATTGAGCTGCGCCAAGGGCTTGATAGGGGTCAATGAAACAAGCGCGGAAATAGTATTTTTTCCCTTGGGTTACCAGAGGGCTTGTGCAAGAGGTACCCACCACTGGGGTTCTTGCTTTTTCAGCCACTTCACCGCCGGCCATGGCGAGGGAGGATCCATAGGTACCAATGATGGCAAGCACATTGTCACGTTCTGTGAGGCGCTTTACAGCGTTGGCAGCTTCTACTTTGTCGGATTTGTTATCCACAACCACAAGCTCCACAGGACGGCCTAACACTTCAGGCATTTGTTTGTGAGCAAGCTGTACGCCTTCCAATTCCAATTGGCCACCAAAGGCATTTTGGCCGGTTAAGGGTAAATAAACACCAATTTTAATGGGTTCTTCTGCAGCCATGGCAGGGGCAGCGCCAAAGGTCATCAAGCCTAAGGCTAATAAAAGTGCGCATTTAGCTAATTTCATTGAATTCTCCTCTCTAAAAATGTGTTATACTAAGGGGTGGAAATCCTTTTAACGCCCCATGTATATGTTCCTGTATACACTTTTGTCACATGGCTTGCAAGGTACAGGGGCGTTAAATGTTGTTTTACAATCTATTTTGCAAATATTTTCCGATATTGAGCGTATAATCGTGGTGAAATTCGGGAAAAATTATCCAATTCTGCTCCCAATTCTAAGCCGGGAATAATGGCACGCACCACAGGCATTTCTAAATCCTCGTGGGTAATGTCCACATATAGTGGGGTGTAGCCTCGCTCTAAGAGCATGCGCTCTAGTAGGGCCACATGGCGTGTGGGGGATTCTAGGCTGTAATCGGGTAAGTCTTCCAAATATTTTACAGGTAAACCCTTGATGGCAGGGCCGGAAGCCGGACCGTTGGGATAGGCATAGGGTACTTCGGTGAGAGCAGAAATGGCAGCGCGTGCGCCCGAAAGGTTGGCCCCCGTGGCGCGTGTTACTTCACCTTTTTTACCAAGTACAAAGGCTTGATAGCAGGGAACGCCAAATTCTGTGCTTATATCCATAAAATGCACATGCATGCCACGGGCTTCATAATCATCGAGCAATGCAGCCATGCGTTCATCGCGGGAGCGTAAGATAAAGCAGCGAGACCTGTCATAGGGCATGGTGGCTTCAGCATCGCGCTCTAAAATTTCTGTGAGGGCTGCTACCTTGGCTTCGGCCAAGCTATTGCCTGATGCCAGCCCTGTGGAACCGGGATTCATCATGAGGGTAACTTCATCTAAATTACTAAATAAAAAGACACATTGCACCGGTACAAATTGCGTTTTATCACTACCGTCAAGGGTGGCCTCGCGTGCTTCAAGCCAGTATAAAGGGGCGTCATTGTAAGGCGCTTCGAGGGGTAAGGTATTGGGGTCAAGGGCTGCATGCCCATCAGCCACAAGCTCGCTATAACGGGCATGGAAAAGGGGCATGGTGCCGCAGCGATGCAAAATTTTATTATCTTGCACATGGGGGTATGCTGAGGCGCGTTCAATCATTTCCATAGAATAGGAGGCTCTGGCATCGGCCACAGAAAGCCCGCGACCGTAAGTGGTGGCTTGTCCTTTAAGGCTAAAGCTTTGACGATTGCTTTGCACTTGCACATCCACAGCCCAAGGGCGCAGTAAAGCAATGGGGGAAAGAGAAGCCTCATGGCGCATTTCTACACCGTCTAAAATGGCATTTTCCACCAAGAGAGTGAGGGCGCGCTGGGCTGTGTCTAAAGCTGGCGGGCGTGACCATGCAGGGCCAGGAGTGGCGGCTAGCTCGGCATGCAGGCTTTGCAAACTGGGCGCTTGAGCTATTTTTTCTTGAAGTTTTTGTAAATGCTCCTCTGTGTACAAAGGGGCTAAACCTTCTTCTTCCATTTCTTCGGGATGAGGGAGTTTTTCATGCTGGATAATATTGGCAGCAAAGACTTGGGCCCAGGCGCTGTGAGCTTCTTTATCTTCTTGAAGGCTCCAAGCTATATAGGGCAGGGGCGTTAGTTCGCTATAATTTTGTGCTAAAGCTTGTGAAGGCGTATGGGCAGCATGGGCGGGATTAAGCACGGCGCACTCTTGCACCAAAATATCTACCACTTGCTGCGCTGTGGTCTCGCGCTCTTGGCTTTGAAGAGAGCGCAAGTTCTCTGGCGAAAGGCTCACCAAAGCGCGTAAGACATGGCGATGTAAAAAATCGTCCAAAGGGCTTTGCGCCAAGTGAAGAAAACTTTCTTCAAGGTTAAGTTCTGGATCGGGGACACAGGAAAAATATCCTGTGGTGGCTTCGGTACTGCTATGGGTATAGGTATAGTTGATGTGTTTTGCGCACATGTATGTTCCTTTTGGTCTTATAATGTTATGGAAATTTGCTTATACTAAATAAGGCTAGCTAGGTAAATGGCAAAGGAGAGATGTCGGCGCGGTGAGGGAGGATAGTGTGCTGTAATTAGTAATAAAAAAAGTATACTAAAATGCTAAAAATAGGAAAAAATGCACAAATGTGACATTATGTTGACAAGAGAGAATTTTTTTTGCTATGCAAAAATCACTTATCATTTTGATATATACTATTTAATGTATATTGTTTTGATATGCTTTATGTCAAAGGTTATAGTTTTTACTTGCATGCAATAGTGTGCATTGGTGGAAAATTATAAGCGGCTGTACTGTAGTTAAACTTTATAACTCATAGATTTTTTAGGGAAAGAAGTATGCGAGCAAATATTTTATGTGCCGGTTTAGGGTCACGATTTAGACCATTCTCTTTAAGAAAGCCTAAATCTCTTATTGAAATAGGAGGCATACCTCTTATCGAGAGAACCATACTTCAATTACTTGAAAATGATGTGAAAGATATAGCTCTTGTGGCTGGATATAAAAATGAATGTCTCATGTATTTAAAAGAAAAATACGGTGTAGAAATTTATGTTTCCACAGAGTACGAAAGTAAAAATAATTTTTCATCGGTGCAATTAATACGACACCGTCTTGATGATTGTTTGATTATTGATAGTGATTTATATTTACATCGTGCTGTAGTGCCTCTTCTTGATACAAGACACTCTCAGTTTTTAAGTCAGGCCATTACTTGTGGCAGTGAGTGGGGCATTGAGCATGACGAAAATATGCGTATTATCAGGGTGCGCAAGGGCGTGGATTCAGGCTACGTCATGACCGGTGTTTCTTATTGGACAGGCGAAGGTGCAAAACTCTTGGCTGAAGAGGTTATGCATTGTGGCGATGATGAGTTCTGGGAAGATGCCGCCATACGCATTATGGAGAAAACACCTGTTTATATAACGAAAGCGCCAAAGTATGCCACAGAGGTGGATTCTTTATTTGATTTAATTACGGCTAAACTCATAACAGCAGATGAGCTTGCAGGTCAGTGTACTGAAGGTTTTTTAGCCGAAAAACTTAAAGGCCTTACCAACGACACGTATAAAGTAACGCTTAATCAAGAAAAAATGGTGTTGCGAATCCCTGGTGAGGGAACAGAAAAAATCATTAGTCGCAGTCATGAAGAATATATTACGTCTCTTCTAGATGGGCATGGTATTACACCTCACACCAGATTTTATAGTGGCGGTATTAAGCTCATGCCATTTTTGGAAAATTATCGCATTTTAGAGCAAGAGACGCTTACTGAAGAAGAGGTGATAGGTGTGGCGCATACTTTGCGTAAGCTTCATTCTATTAAAGTGGATGTGGCATCAGCCTCAAAGCAAGATATTTCCATTATGAGTGAAACAAAGCTGTATGAAGATTTAACGCGTATGACCTTGGTAGATGCCAAGGAAAAAGCTTTTTTGTATAAGATTGCAACACAGCTTGATAATGATGAGCCAGTAATTTGCCACAGAGATTTACTCTTGGAAAATATTCTCACCGATGGCAAAGATATTCAGCTTATAGATTTTGAATATGCGTGTATTACGTCAAAATATTGGGATATTGTAAGCTTTTTAACAGAATCCCGTATAGAAGGTAAATTGCGTCAGGCCTTTTTAGAAAATTATGGCGATCTTGATATACGAAAAGTATTGGAAGCGGAAATTTTAATTGACTATATATGGGGTTTATGGGGCTTTTACCAATCGTATTATCCTTATGCCAGAGAGCGGATTTGTATGTTCCATAAGCATTTAAAGTATTTTTCAGAAAGCTATGCTTCTGTGTAAGCGTTTAGATTTTTAATGAAAACGTTTAGGTTTTTAATAGCATATTAAGCTGTAAGATATAAAATATCGGAAAAATGTTTACCAAAAGTATGCATGTATAAAAACTCTTTGGTAAACATTTTTTTATTTGTCCACGAGTGAGAGGAAAAAGGGACGCGTATGAAGTGTTATAATCGAATTCTATATGTAATATTTGTGCTGTTACTGCTTTTTCCTGAAATAGCGTATGCTTATATTGATCCAGGTACTGGTAGTTTACTTCTTTCCATTACAGTAAGTATTTTTGCCACGGCGCTTTTTTTCATACGCGGGCTTGTGTACAAGGTTAAAGCGATTTTCTATCGTTTTCGAGGCAAAAAATACTATCAAAAAACACAAGGCTTTGTTTTTTATGCGGATGGGGGACAATATTGGACAGTGTTTGAGCCTATTTTAGCCGCTTTAAGCGCGCGTGGTGAAGCTTGCACATATTTAACCTCTGATGCTACCGACGCAGGTTTGCAATATACAGCGCCGCATATAAAGTGCCACTATATCGGTAAAGGTAATCAAGCCTATGTGCAATTAAATACTTTAGAAGCAGATGTGTGCGTAATGACAACTCCTGGGCTTGATGTGTATCAATTACGTCGTTCTTCAGGGGTGAAGCATTATGCCCATGTGGTGCATGCTCCCGGAGAAATTTCTTTATATCGACGCTTTGGCTTAGATTATTATGATAGTGTGTTTACTTCCGGCATGCATCAAGAGCGCTCTATAAGATATCTTGAGTCGCAAAGAAATATTACACCTAAGACAATTTTTCATTCAGGTTGCCCTTACTACGATGTGCTCTTGAAAAAAAAGCACAATCTAGCAGCACAATCTTCTACTCAGAATTCAGGTCAAACTTCTGGACTACACATACTTATCGCTCCCACTTGGGGTGCCAATGGCTTACTTACGCGCTATGGCATGCAATTACTCACACCGCTTATGGAAGCAGGTTATGCTATTACCATAAGGCCGCATCCGCAAAGTTATGTGGTAGAACAAAAATTACTGCAAAGCTTACAAGAACAAACCAAGACATATGCCCATGTGAGTTGGGATGACAGTAAGGATAACTTTTTGGCTCTTTCCAAAGCCCATGTTCTTATTTCAGATTATTCTAGTATAATTTTTGATTTTGCTTTTGTGTTTGAACGGCCTGTGCTAACGCTAGATTTTGAACCAGACTTGCGCCCCTATGATGCGCATTGTATTCCGGAAAAGCCGTGGGAATTTACCACGCAACATAAGATTGGTATGCCTATTACCTTGGAGGATATACCAAAATTGCCTGAAATTGTGCAAAAATTTGCTAATGATAAAGATTTTGTACTACAATTGCAGACCTTTCGTGATGCAAATGTGTATAATTTTGGTATGTGTGCACAAGTGATTGTAGATCAGCTCGTAAGCATTAAAGAAAGTTTGCAAGAAAAGCCGTAGTATGAGGAAATAGTAATGGATACACTTTATATTTTATTAATTTATCCTTTAGAATCCTTAATGCAATGGATTTTAGGGCAGGCTTATGTAGTGACAGGGTCATATGGTTTTTCCATTGTTCTTTTGAGTCTTTGTATTAATGTCCTTGTGGTGCCTCTAAATCTTTTGGCAGAAAAATGGTCTTTTCGCGAAAGAATATTACAAGCTTCCATGCAAGATGACATAAACTTGATAAAGGAAGTTTTTAAGGGGCAAGAGCGCTTTATGATGTTACGTACATTATATAGGCAATATGACTATCATCCCATTTTCGCTTTGCGGTCAAGTCTTGGATTGTTTTTACAAATTCCTTTTTTCATAGCAGCGTTTAAATTTTTAGGCTCGTATACAGCCTTGGACGGCGTGTCCTTTGCTTTTTTAAGCAATCTTGCCGCACCTGATGCTCTTCTTTCTTTTGCCGGTTTCCAAATTAATGTTATGCCACTTATCATGACAGGTATAAGCGTTGTCACTTCTTTTGTTTTTACTCAAGATGGTACGAAAAGCATAAAATTACAAACCTATGGCTTAACCGCGCTGTTTTTGGTGCTCCTGTATTTTTCCCCTTCAGGATTAGTGCTGTATTGGACATGCAATAATATTATTTACTTAGCGAATAATATTTTTAAAAAGCAAAGGAAAAGCGTGGATATTCCCAAATATACCAGCTTTGTTTTGCACTCTATGTATGCAAAGAAGCAAGGTTCGAGAAATGTTTTCTCTGCTTTGGATAGGCTTTCTCTCACTGTTCCATTGGGTTTTTTACTGTGCTATGCCTTCATGTGGAGCAATAATGCCCATATGTTTTCTTTCATTTCCATAGGAATATCTAGTCTTGTTCTTTTAGCTACAGCGGCAATACTTTGGGGAGGCGGGGAATTGTGGATAAAAATCAGTAACTTGATTTTCAAGAAATTCCCTCGAACCATATACGCATTTAATGCCATAATTTTTTCTGGTGCTTTTGCATTTACTCTAGGTCTTTTTGCTTTGGCTGTTATCATAGTCCCCACGCCTATTCGGCCTGTATTGATGATGCTTTGGGCAGTGATTTTTTTCTGTCTGCTAGGGCGTATGACAAAATATTTGAATGCTCTTATGGTGATGGTGGGTATTATTTCTTTATTGCGTCTTGGAGGCTCTCTTATTCTTATGACGCAAGAGCAAGCGCAAGAAAATATGACGACGCAAACTCATATTCATGATGTGACCTTGGTAAAAAAACCTAATATTTATCTTTTTTGGTTAGAGTCTTACCATGATTTTGCCCTGCAAGAGTCTGTATATAATATAGATACAGCGCCCATGAAAGCCTATTTACAAAAGAATAATTTTAAAATTTATGAAAATACCTATTCCGATGGGCAAGCTACCTTATTTGCCTTTGAAGCTCTTTTTAGTATGGGAGAAAGTAGAGCAAAGCCTTTGGGTAAGTTAGATGTTATGTCTAGCGTACGTTCTTTATTAGCCGGTGATGATAGAAATGTAGTGCTAAAAAACTTGAAAGATAATGGATATTTGACGCAATTAACCTTTTTGGAACATTTCTTTTATGTAACTGGTGGGCAACGCTTAAAAAATTTAGATGTGGTAAATTATAAGACAAATCAATTTACCGTATTACATCCCATTATTGCTTTTATAGCTCCCAGCTTTAGAACGCAATTGTTTCTTACTCATAGAGGCAGTTTAGCAGAGCAGGTGAAGTTCTTTACTGAAAATGGTTTGCAAAGCGGTAAACCTTTCTTTCTTACCTTTAAAGGTGGCGCTTCGCATACACCGGTGACGGGCTATACCTATGAAGATGCGGCTACATGGCTAGCTCCTTCTGGATATCCTGCGCTTATGAAGGCAGCCAATAAAGAGCTCATACAAATTGTAGATGGTATCATTGAAAGAGACCCTCAGGCTTTAATTATACTTATGGGAGATCATGGATCTCTTCGTTTTGGCCCGCTTTGGAGGGGGAAAAGTGTGTCGCAATTTAAAAAACAAGCCGAAGCTGCTGGTATAGAGTATAAAGATTCAGTAGATGATATCTTTAATGTGCACCTTTCCATACGCTTGCCTGATGGGGATATGTATGACTTAGCCCAAGGGCATTATATGAGTCAGGTGAATCTTTTTACACATATTTTTGCTTACTTAAGCAACAATCCTGAAGTGCTAAAGACTCGTCCTGTGTCTAGAAGTTTGTTTTACGGGGTGGAAATTATAAAAGACGGTAAAATTTTATCTCAGTAAAACTACAATACAAAGAGTGAGGCTAAACCCAAAAAGACAAAAAATCCTGCGCCATCGGTGATGGTGGTAAGAAAAATACTGGAAGCTTGCGCCGGATCACGCCCCAAGGAGCGTAAAATAAGCGGTATGGAGCCGCCGGCTATGGCGCCAAGCAGCATATCAAAAAGCAGAGCTCCGCCCATGACGGCGCCCAATAAGGGATTTCCGGTAAAGGCCCAGACCACCAAAAAGGCTAAACAGGACATGATGGATCCGGTGGCAAAGCCGATTTTTCCTTCGCGCAGTACAGCCAACCAAGAGCGTTTACCGTCAAAGCGTTCCGTGGCCAATTGGCGAATGATAACGGCCAAGGCTTGTTGGCCTGTGTTGCCTGCTTGGTTAGCCACCATGGGCATGAGCACGGCCAGTATGGCCATGGAAGCGATGGAGCCTTCAAACATATAGACCACTGAAGCGGATATGGCAGAATTAAAAAGATTAATCATAAGCCAAGGTAAACGCTTACGCACGGATTCAAGCCAAGGTGTATCAATGGTTTCTTCCGGGTCAGCCCCCACCATGCCCAGCATGTCTGCGCTGGCTTCGTCATGAATAATGTCTAAAATATCGTCATAGGTCACCACGCCCATGATATGCCCTTCATAGTCCACCACAGGCATGGCCATAAAATTATAGTGCGAAAGTAAATTGGCTACTTCGCCCTTTTCCATATCATAGGTAACGGTAATTACCTGATGGGAAGAGAGGGCATTGCGTAATAAGGTGCCGGGGCGTGAGAGCATAAGATCGCGTAAAGAAAGCACGCCCACCAAAATATCTTGCTCATCCACCACATAGGCATAGTATGGGCTTTCTTTATCTTCCATTTCATGACGAATATGAATGATGGCATCGTCCACAGTAATATTGTGCTCAAGCAAAATAATTTCTGTGTTCATAACCCCGCCGGCCGAGTCAGGGTCAAAGGTAAGCAGATTACGAATCTCTTCAGAATCTTCCTTTTCTAACTTATCCAAGAGGGCATCTCGGTGTTCTTCATCCAGCTCATCCAAAACGTCGGCGGCATCGTCGGGGGACATTTCCGCAATGATTTGCGCTGCCGTGTCCGGATCAAGATTTTCAAGCACGTCCACAGCCACATTTTCATCCAACTCCGCAAGAGCTTCCGCGGCATCTTCTTTGGAAAGGTTTTGTAATACGCAAACCTGTTTTTCCAAGGAGAGATTTTCAATGTGCGCTGCCATGTCAGCAGGGTGAGCAAGGCTCACATTGCTATCAGAATCATCGCGGCACACATCTGGCACTTGCATCCAGTCGCCGGATTTGTATTCCTCTTCCAGCTCGCGAGATAAATTTATTATATCTATGGATGGGTCAATAGAAGGTGCACTAGAAGGCTTTATGTTTTCGTTTGGGGATGTAAAGGCTTTATTTTGTTTGTTTTCAGACATGGAAATCCCCAATGTAAAATATTGCCAGAGCTTGCTTGGCTTTGTGAAAAATATTTCATACGGCCTTGTGCACTTGACGAAAGCCTAGCATATAACTACATAAAGAACAGCACTTTGCCATGCCTTGGCAGAAGTGTTACTAGCCAAGGTTACCTTTAGGTGAATACGAGGTTACATTGCTAAGAACTTGGCTTGGCAATTAATAACACTAAGCCCTGTTGGGGACAAGATGTCAGATGTCGTTTTTCAAGATTACTTTGATGCAAGAAGTTCAGAATATGTAAGACAATGTATTGCTTTAGCTTTAGAAGAAGATGGGCCAGACCTCACCGCTGAGGGGATTTTTTCTGCAGGGCAAAGCATGCGTGCGCATATTGTGGCTAAAGAGCCCACATTTGTGGTAGGTTTACCCTTAATTCCACGTATTTTTGCTGAATACAGCGCACAAGGCGGCGGCGCTTGCTCGTGGCAAGCTTGCGTGCAAGAGGGCGCTCAGGTGGCCACAGGTACAGAAATTGTGCGTGTGCATGGCGCCAATGTGGATATTCTTAAACTTGAGCGGGTTATCTTAAATTTTATATCCCACCTTTCCGGCATAGCCAATATGACACAAGTGTATGTGCAAGCCCTTGCAGGTACAGGTGTGCGCCTTTTGGATACGCGTAAAACCTTGCCCGGTTTGCGCTGGCTTGAAAAATACGCTGTACGTATGGGCGGCGGTTTTAATCATAGGCGTGACCTCACTGAATTGCTCATGCTTAAAGATAATCATATTGATGCTTGTGGCTCCATCACCAAGGCGGTGGAAAAATTACGTGCTGCGTATAGCCCTTGTCCGCCCATAGAGGTGGAATGCCGTACAGAGCAAGAAGTGCTGGAGGCTGTACGTGCCAAGGCGGAGCGCATTATGCTGGATAATATGAACGTAGAGATGTTAACGCATTGCCTTGCGCTTATTCCAAAGGATATAGAGGCGGAAATTAGCGGCGGCGTGAGCCTTGAAAATATACGCGAATTAGCCCTAAGCGCCCATGAGGTACGCCCTGCAGATTTTATTTCTGTGGGACGTTTGACGCATTCGGCTCCCTGCGCAGATTTTAGCATGCGTATCTAATGTAAGGGAAGAACTTCTTCTGGGGAGGGGAACTTTTTTTAGAAAAAAAAGTTCCCCTCCCC
>CAYJHH010000098.1:0-10832 GCA_964369995.1 uncultured Desulfovibrionaceae bacterium | reverse complement strand
TTGCGGTGGATAATCACATACCTATACATACAAAAATTGTAGCCCACCCCTTGGCCTTGCCTGCCATGATTTTAGCCATGTTTATTTTTTGCATGGGAGTGGAAGCCTCTTGGCTTAAGTACTTGGTGATTGACACAGAAAATACCATTGCCACTTTAACAGAAGAGAAAAAAGTGCTGGATGCCGAGGTAAAAAAAGGGACGGATGCTGTGGCAAGATATAATGCGCTTTCTCAAGAGCAACGCCAAATCAAACAGCAAACGCAGCTTGTAGATACTGGCCTGCTGGATAGGCAATATTTATTGCGTGGCTTTTTGGCAGGCCTTATGGATGTGACGCCAGAATCTGTGCAGCTCAATGGCTTGCGGCAATTTTCTGACCAAGTGTGGTATGTAGAAGGCTCCGCAAAGCAATATGAAGCCTTAAGCCGCTATGTGGTACAATTAAAAAACTTGCCCATGGTGCGCCAATGCCGCTTGGAAAAAAGCTCACAAATGACGGCGAAAGAGGGACAAGACGTGTACTTTTCCTTTTTATTGCAAGTGAGATTGGAGGAAGAGTAAATGGCCAAGCAATTTTCTGTCATAGAGCGCTGGGGCGTGGTGAGCTTGCTCATAGTAGGGTGCATATATTTATATCTTAACTATTTTAGAGATGCCATTCTTGATGAGCACAAAGAACTCATTAAAAAAAATAATGAAATAGTTAAAGCCATCAATGAAACCGTGCCGCCGGATAATATTGATTCCATAGAAAAAAGAGTGAACAAGTTGCAAGGTGAGGTTAGTACCCTTAAAAAGGGTTTTGAGGAAATCAAAAAACAACGCCTAGCTGATAAAAGCCGTGAAGAAGAGCTGATTTTGCGTATTAATGAAATGGCAGCCAATACGGGGCTTCGTGTGAATCAATTGGCGCCTTTTACGGATGATCCTAAAAAACCAATATTATTTACCTCTGTGCAAACAGAACAAAAAACTTTGCCCAGAATTTTATATTCTGTAAATCTTACAGGATCTTTTACTTCCTTGTACGATTTTTTTGCTGAAATACGCTCATTACCCTCGGTGGTAAATGTGACCAATGTTAAAATTACCAGAAACAAGGATGCCGAAGATGTCAGCGTTAACTTATTATTTATCATCTAAGGCACGTCAGCTTTGTATACCCTTGCTTGTGCTGACTTTGTTACCTCTAAGCTTTGCCCAAGCGGCAGAAAAACCTGCTGCCCCTGCCAGTACACAGGCAGAAGAAACTGCCCCAAGCACGGGTAATTCATCCCATGCGCCCAGTATTCCGGCGGCGCAAAAAGAGGCAGCGCAAAAAGAGGCCGCACAAAAAGAGGCAGCCAATGCTGAGGCTACGCCGCAAGCCGCCGCAAAAAATAGTGCAGAAAATACCGCTACAAGCAGTGAAGCAGAGCAAGAGGCTACGCAGCCTGCTTTGCCCGAATCTCAATCTGCCAGTGCCAAGTATTTGCGTACCTTTGATCACTCAAATAAGCGTTGCCCTTTTTCTAAAATGGTCGATAGCGATGCGCCAGTGGCAGATACCACATGGTATAGTGATGCCCCAGAAAATGAAGAGGATGACGATCAAGAACGCAAGCCTGAAGATTTTCGCTTTGATGGAAGAAATAAGCCCAACCTTGCCTCCTATGCGCGCTTACCCCTCATAAAGGTTACGGGGCTCATACAAGTGGGCGGAAAGCGTGCTGTGTCTGCCAATATTCAAAATAAAGGCGTATGTATTTTGTATGAAAATGACAATGTGGTTATTGAGGCCAATGCCAAGACCAATTTGTCCAAATCAGTAACCATTAAAAAAATACATCTTAATGGTATGACAGTGATTTTAGATGATGGCAATGAAATAACAGGGAAGTTCTATTAATATGTGCGAAAAAATTTCATCTTTCAAAACAGTATGCTCCGGCTTGCTTTTATCTTGCTTTTTTTGTGTGGCTTTTTCTGCCGCTACGGTGCAAAGCGCCCATGCCACAGAGGGCAGTACCAATGCGCCCATTGTGGAGGTTTTTCAATTTGACAAAACTCCGCTCAGTGAAATTTTACGCCTTATTTCGGAAATGACAGGGCAAAATGTGGTGGCCACGCCGGAAGTGCAAAATCTGCCCATTTCCATTTATTTAAAAAACGTAACGCCCATTCTTGCGCTGGAAGTTATTTGCAAAACCTATAATTTATGGTTTAGCGAGCAATACAATGTGATTCGGGTTATGAAGGTGGAAGAATACGGGCGTGAGCTCACCTTGCGCCGCGATGAACAAACCCGTGTCTATAACCTTAAATTTGCTTCTTGTTATACGGTGGGCGAGGCCATTAAAAACGTTTTCGGCAATAGAGTAGTGCTTACCAGCCCTGAAAATGTGGAAAGTTATGGCCATGTGGGTACCGACGAATTCCCCGATATTGGAGAAAGTAATGATGCTAGCACTACTGATACTGAGGTGGATGAAGAAGACTTCGAAAAAAGAGAAAGAGGCGTCACAGATGTTGCCGGCTTAAAAATGGACGAAGTGGACCTTGGGCGCATGGCAAGATTGCTTAGAGAAGGCGGGGAGTTTACGCCGCAAATGCTGCTTGAGCGTCAAATTGGTCAAGCCAGAGCTTTAATGACGGTTTTCCCCCGTAATAATAGTGTGATCATGCGCTCGGTGGACTCAGCCCTGCTTAGTGAAGTGGGTGAGCTTATTAGACAAATAGATACTCCCACCAGAGAGCTCTTGCTTGAAGTAAAAATCCTTGGTGTTACCATGGATGATGGCATGGAGTCCTTCTTTGACATGAGCTTTACAGGTGAAAACACCGGTACCAATAGCACCGTGAATTTGCTTTCACAGGCGGCGTCCTTGGTGCCATCGCCTTCATCCTTTGCTTTTTCTTTTATCAACAGCCGCATTGATGCCAATTTACGCCTTTTGGAAAGTGAAGGCAGAATTACTGAGCTGAGCACGCCCATGATGTTTGTGGCCAACAATGCTGCGGGTAAATTCTTCCAAGGTGTTGAAGTACCCATACGTGAAGGCTATACCGTTACGCAGCCGCAATATAGCGAAAGTGGAACACAAATTGCCCCTGCTTCCATTAGCACCACATATAGAAGAGAAGAGGTGGGCTTTACTTTAGAAATTGCCCCTTCCATTAATGCAGACCGCACCGTTACCATGAAAATCATGACGGAAATGTCTCGCGCCGGCATAGGCGAAGGGCCTCCTTTTGACTATGTTATCAACAATGTGGCGCGCCAAGGGGAAACAGATACCGTTATCACCACAGAAATGGAAGATATTGTCATGGCCATGGATGGGCAAACCATCATTCTTGGCGGTCTTGTGGAAGAAAATATTACGGAAAGGGAAGAAAAAGTACCCCTTTTAGGTGATATTCCCATCTTAGGCTTTCTCTTCACCGACACGGTGAAAAGCGCCTCACGCAAAGAACTGATTATGCTTGTTACACCGCATATTATCATGACTGAGCATGAAGCTGAGGAAGTGCGTAAAAAGGTTTTAGCGAATAATTCTGATCATCCTTATACCACGCAAGGTGTGCAAAAAATCCTGCAACAGGATGAAAAGACAGGTATTTTACAGCCTACCATGGTCGGTACCTATGATAGGACGCCTTTCCCCTTCAAAATAGGCAAGGAAGTGCGCAAACTTGTATACGGAAATCGTACCCGTGGCGCCCTTGTGGAAATTGGAGAATAAGTATGAGCTTAGAAGTTCAAGGCACATTTAAAACATGCACCCCCCTCGATGAGCTTTTGCAGGAAACCATAAGGCTTAGGGGTTCTGATTTGCATTTGACCTTGAACTCTTTGCCCTTGGTTCGTGTGGATGGTGAACTGTCTAAATTGCCAAAAGAAGTTTTGTGCAAAGAATGCTTAGATAATTACCTTTTGCCCATCCTTACCGATAGGCAAAAATCCGTGCTACGCGAGCAACTTTCGGTGGATACAGCCTATAGCTTAGATGATAATACGCGCTTTCGTGTAAATATCTTTTATCAACGCGGGGCGCTGGCGGCAGTGTTTCGTCAATTGCCGCATATTAAGCTTTCTTTGGAGGCTTTAGGTATTCCTGAAGGGGTGCACTATTTCTCTGACCTTAAAGATGGTCTTGTGCTGGTCACAGGGCCTACGGGCTCAGGTAAATCCACCACCCTTGCGGCCATTATTGATAAAATAAATAAGAGCAAGCCTTGTCATATTATTACCATCGAAGACCCTGTGGAATTTGTGCATAATAATCATAAGGCGCTTATTACGCAAAGGGAATTGTTTACCGATGTGCCTACCTTTTCTGGTGCTTTGCGCGATGCCATGCGTGAAGATCCTGATGTTATTCTGGTGGGCGAAATGCGTGACCTTGATACCATGCGTACGGCCATTATGGCGGCAGAAACAGGTCACCTTGTGTTTTCCACCCTGCACTCCAGAGACGCAGAGTCTACCCTTGCGCGTATGATTGGTGTGTTTCCCATTGAGGAGCAAACCCAAATACGCCAGCAATTATCTTCTACCCTTAAGGGCGTTGTTTCACAGCGTTTGCTTAAAAGAGCAGGAGAAAGCGGACGCGTGGCTGCTGTGGAAGTTATGCGTGTAACGCCGGCCATTTCGAATATTATTCGTACCAATAAATTGGAGCAAATGTATTCAACCATTGAAACGGGAGCCAAATTTGGCATGCAAACCATGGAGCTTTCCTTGGTGAAATTGTATCGTGAAGGGCTCATTGATAGGGAAATGGCCATTCGCATGGCAAAAAGTGAATCGGTAATCGTCCCGAGATTGGATGTGGTTGATGCTTAACGTACCTGCAAATACTGCTGCAAAAAGCGCTAACATGACATCTCCACAAGTAAAGTTGCGAGATGCTTTGCTTAAGGCGCAAGCGGTTACTGAAGAACAGTTGCAAGAAGCTGCACAAATGCAATTGCGTAAAGGCAGTTCTTTGGCAGATAACCTTGTGAGTCTTGGCTATATCACAGAAGATGTGGTGGCGCAGCATATGGCAGACATTTGGGGACTTGAATACATTAACCTGTACGAAACCACCTTCGATAAAAATGCCAAAAGCCTTTTGCCTGAAATGGTGGCAAAAAAACATAAGGTTTTACCCATTAGCGGCGGGGATCTTTTGCATGTGGCGGCAGATCAGCCCGTATCACCGCAGATTATCAAAACATTAGAGCGCATCACCAAAAAGAAAGTTAAAGTTTCCATTGCTGCTCCGCAAACGCTATTGGAGCTGCTTGGCAGATTATATGAAATTGATGCCGTTATGGATTTTGCGGACAAAAGCGCCGTGGAAATTGTGGACGGCTTGCTGCTTAAGGCTGTGCGTTGCGGCGCCTCTGATATTCATATCGAAGCCCTGGAATCTACCATTAAAGTGCGTTTTCGTGTGGACGGTATTTTACAAGAGATTAGCCAATTCCCCACAGATATGCTGCCTGTGCTCACTTCCAGAATCAAGGTTATGGCAGGCTTAAATATTGCTGAAAGGCGTAGCCCCCAAGATGGTGCTTTTGTATATGAAACAAGTGAAGATGCCATAGATTTGCGTGTGTCCTCCTTGCCTTGTATTCATGGTGAAAAAATCGTTATGCGTATTTTGGCAGGTAAATCCAACAGATTAACTGTGGATCAAATGGGTTTATCTGAGCGGGACAGAGCGTGTTTTGATGTGCTCATTCGCCGCCCGCATGGCATTATTCTTATTGTGGGACCCACAGGCTCAGGTAAGTCCACCACCCTTTGCGCGGCGCTCAATTCCATTAACTCCACCGATATTAATATCACCACTGTGGAAGATCCCGTGGAATATAAAATTGACGGTATAAATCAGGTGCAGGTGAGTAAAGGGGATAAAGTAACCTTTGCGGCGGCATTGCGCTCTATTTTGCGCCAAGACCCTGACGTGGTTATGGTGGGGGAAACACGCGATATGGAAACGGCGTCCATTTCGCTTCGTGCTTCGCTCACAGGTCACCTTGTATTTACCACCTTGCATACCAATGATGCGGCAGGCGCTTTACCACGTTTGGTAGATATGGGCTGCGAACCTTTTTTGGTGGGCGCTTCAGTATCCGGAGTGCTTGCACAGCGCCTTTTGCGTAGACTTTGCCCCAAATGCAAAGAAGCGTATGAACCCAGTGCGGAGCATTTTGCCGAGCTTGGTATTGACCCTCAAGATGTTGTAAGCCCTTGGTATAAACCTCGCGGTTGCCCTGCATGTTTAAATTCCGGTTATAAGGGACGTATTGGGGTTTTTGAATTACTTGTTGTTAATGATGATGTGCGTACGGAAATTCTTAAGGGAAGTAATGCTCGCACCTTGGCCGAAGTAGGTAAGGCAGCAGGTATGACCACCTTACGCGAGGATGGTATTCGCAAATTGCAATCGGGAACAACTTCCATGGAAGAAGTTCTTAGAACGACCATTAAGGGTTAGGTATGCCAGAATTTATTTACACTATCCTTTCCCCTGATGGTAAAGAAACCACTTCTAAAATGAGTGCCGCCAGCGAAGCGGATGCCATTTCCTTCCTTAAAGGTGAGGGGCATTTTTTACTTAAATTAGAAATGGTGCAAGTGGCGGGTAAGCGCAAAGGAGAGTTGAGCTTAGATGGCTTACGAGCTTCCCTTGAGCCGGCTAAGCCTAAGCATTTGCCCTTACTTTTTCGGCAAATGGCGGTACTGCTTGAATCTGGCGTAAGTATTGTGAGCACTCTGGCCCTTATGGAAAATCAATCAGGGCCTTATGGTTTGCGCAAAATGATGCATGCCATCAGAATTTCTGTGGAATCAGGCGAAACCTTATCTGAAAGTTTAGCAGCCTATCCTCAAGTGTTTTCGCCTTATATTGTCAACATGGTAGGTGCTGCCGAGCTGTCCGGTGACATTGAAAATGTCATGGTGCGCATTGCCGACCAATTGGAAATTACGGCGGCCTTTAAAAGGCAGCTCATCACTTCTTTGATTTACCCAGGCTTTGTGCTTGTGGCTGCCATAGGCGTTATTGCCTTTTTGACTTTGAGCGTTATTCCAAAATTTGCGGCTATGCTTGGTAAGGACGAAGGCTTACCGCCGGTGACGCAATTTATTATGGACGTTTCTGGCTGGATGCAAAGTAATTGGCAGCTTTTTTTCGGCACTATTTTTGGGGTAATTACCTTGGCTTCTCTTTTACGCAAAACGCCGGAAGGAAAGCTTTTTGTAGATAAACTCCTTTTGCATATTCCTGTGATTAAGGGAGTTGTGCGCTGTGATATCGTGGTCACATTTACGCGAAATTTAGCCATGCTTGTGGCTTCTGGTGTTCCCCTGGTGGAGGCTCTTGGCACGGTAAAAAATACCATAGGCAATGCCGCGGCGGCGCTGGTGGTGGAAGATATGGTGAGCAATATTTTAGAAGGGGAGAGTATGTCTACTGTTCTTGCCCACCATGAAAAAATATTCCCCTCCATGGTGTGTGAAATGGTGAGAACCGGAGAAGAAACCGGTGAAATGGTAAAAGTGTTGGAGCTTACAGCACATATTTATCAAAGTATGCTTGAAACCAATGTGAAGCGTATGAATGCCATGATGGAACCGCTTATCATTGCTGTTTTGGGTGGCTTGGTGGCTCTTGTTATGTACGGGCTGATTTCTGGTATGCTTGCTGTATACGGTTTGTAGAAAAAGTTAATATAAAGGATAGTTATGAAAAAAATACATACATTAAAAAAATATACATCTATTTTACTAGCCATGCTTTTGTTGGCTCCTTCTGCCGCTTTGGCACAAGGTGAAAAGCAAGCTGCTCCCACGCCTCCTGTACCCACAGATGAAGAAGTTGTGGCAAAGCAAGACGGTTCGGCGCTTATTTCTGTGAATGGTGTGGATGTGCCTAAATGGATGTTTGATAATGCTTTACGTGATGGCCTTAGAAAAGCCAAAAAAGATGCAACGCAAGCTGTGGATGAAAATGCCGTTAAGAAAAGTGTATTACAGAATTTAATTGATATGGAAGTCTTATATCAAGAAGCTAAAAAAGAAGGCTTTGCTGTCAATGAGGCTGGCGGTTACTTACGCAATTCTATTATCGGAGCTAGATATAAAAAACCTGGTGAATTTAAAAGGGTGCTCGCAGCTGCAGGCATGACTGAAAAGCAATATGCAAGCATTTGGCAGCAACAAGCTTCTGTTAACACCTTATTATCCACGAATATTTTAGAGAAAATAGAAGTGCAGGAAGAAGAAATTGTGGCTCGTTATGAGAAGGATAAACATACCTTCACACGCAAACCTCAAATTGAGGCTTCGCATATTTTAATTATGGTGGAAAAAGAGGCCACTCCTGAGCAAAAAGCTGAAGCTCGTAAAAAAATAGAAGAGTTGCATAAGCTTGTGACCGGCGGTGCTGACTTTGCAGCCACTGCCAAAGAACATAGTCATGACGGTTCGGCGCAAATTGGTGGTAACCTAGGTTATTTTAGTAGGGAAGAAATGGTAAAACCTTTTGCTAATGCTGCCTTTGCTTTAAAAATAGGTGAAATTAGCGATGTGGTAGAAAGCAAATTTGGTTTTCATATTATTAAAAAAACAGGTGAGCAAGATGCAACGCCAAGCCTTGATGAAATGCGTGCTAAAATTGCCACTACTCTTAAGAATGAAAAGGGTGTTGAAGATTTTACGAAATTAAAAGAAGAGCTTGTGAAAAAGGCAGAAATTAAGATTAACGACGCAGTTTTGGAGGGCATTTATCATGCGAGGTGATAAAGGCATGACCCTTATGGAGCTGCTCGTTGTCATCTCTATTTTGGGTCTGCTTGTAACAGTGATGCTCCCCTTCCAAGGGCGTATGGCCGATAATACCAAAAGAGAAGAAACCATTCAGCTTTTGGAGTCCATTCGCTTTGGTCTGCTCGGGGCGGAAAATGCCTACGATGCCAATGGCAATCGTGTGCTTGGTGGCTATGTGGGCGATTATGGCACTTTACCTGATTTTGTGGTGCATGAATGGGATACTGCCGATGGCTGGATAATACCTGAACATGCAGATGCCAGTAAGGCAAATGAGCCTGATGTGTTAGATTGGACTGTTGCCGCTAGTCAGAATTATCATGATGCAAGCCTAATGCCGCTTAACCTTTGGATAAATACCGTAAGAGTTGAAGGGGTGACCGTTCCTCACGATTTCATGGACCATGCAGATTGGAATGGCCCTTATGTGGTTGCGCCTCGTGATGATTTTTCAAGCGATGATGATTTGTTTGTTTACAACTCCTCGCCAAGTTCTCCTGCTGAGATTGATGAATCACGGCATTTCTTATTACGCCAAGGCGAAGGAAGACTCACTGACGGCTGGGGCTCAGCCATACATATTTATTTTGATGATAAGAAAAATTTATATTTTGTCAGCGCTGGTTCCGACAGACGTATAAACTTTGGCGCAGAAACTACACCACCTACGGATCTTGGACCCGCTGACCTTACGCTACAGCACAATGACGATAACTTAGTGTTGATGATTTCTCATGAGCAATGGAACTTAAATGATCAAAAAATTGTCACCACGAAGCAACAACTTAAGGATCTTAAATCTGCTTTATTGGGGCGACAAGGTAAGGTCACCGATGGGGTGTATCAGCCCAATGGTTACATTGCTGATATGGGAAGCATGGAAACTTTGATGGGGTCTCACATTCTTGAAGGTGGCACAGTGTATAAATGCGTGGAAACGCATACCCCCACTGCCAGCTCTTTTTCGACTTCATCAGAATGGGAAGAAGTGGCCGGCGGTTCTACGGGTAAACCTATCACAGATTATCCACTGGCTTTTACATGGAGCACTGGAAGACAATACCATGCGGCCAAAACTCATTTAATAGCCTTCAGTGGCGATTATGTAAAAGTTGAAACGCCACCGTCCAGCGGAGAATATAAATATTATCGTTGCATTGAGGATAATACAGCCACAAGCCAAAGTCCCACAAATAATCCTGATATGTGGGTGGAAGACGATACTTTTAAGGATCATTCTTGGGTGCCTGTGTATGATCCTGGAACGCTTTATAAGCAGTCGGCAGCTCCTGCATGGAGCTATTATAAAAATATAGGCTTTGGTGTGGGCTGGCGGGGGCCGTATACGACCTATAGTGATACGCCGCTGACAGATGCGTGGGGGCGAGAAATCTCATTGGAATTTGATAGTGCAGAAAACATTCTTTTGCGTAGCAAAGGCCCTGATGATGATCCCGCACAAACTGACGATGATATCATAGAGACCATTCAGCGCTCGGACTATGCTGTGCCTACTACTGTGACTGTAAAAGCAGGAACCAGCATAACCACACAAACGGATGACTTCGTGGCTATATTTACAGCTTTTAATGGTGAGGTGGCTTATATAGCGGCCAAAAATCAAGCGACAACAGTTGGCCTTGGCAATGACGCATTTTTTGAATTCACCAGTAGTGACCTTGAAAGCATAGCCCCTGAAAACATAACAGATGGAACTGTTGATATTGCTTCAACTTCTAGTACCGCTACTTTGTATACCCCTAGTGCTGTATGGCTCCCCATGGGCAGAGTTACAGTGGTGTATCAAAATGGTACAACGGGGGCATATACTGCGCGTTTTCAAGAGTCTTTTATTTTACATTCAGGAACTAACCCCACACTCATACTTGGGGACTAAATAGGTAAATGACGTATATTTTACATGATAACCTCTTACACTAAAAGGTATAGTACCATGAAAAACTTTATAATGATTTTACTTGCGCTTTGCGTGTTTATGGGAACAACGCTGCCAAGTCATGCCC
>CAYJHH010000097.1:0-11030 GCA_964369995.1 uncultured Desulfovibrionaceae bacterium | reverse complement strand
ATATCCGTAGATATTAACGCTTTGAGTATTGGTAACGAGCACGAGCGGCGCGTAAACCGTACTTTTTGCGTTCTTTTTTACGAGCGTCGCGGGTAAGGAAGCCAGCGCGCTTTAAGAGACCGCGAAGTTCGCCGTCGATGGATAAAAGTGCACGGGAAATACCGTGACGCACTGCTTGGGCTTGACCGGATACACCGCCACCGCGTACAGTTACTTTAACATCGATTTTGTCAAGAGTCTTGGTAAGTTCCAAGGGTTGACGAATAACCATTTGTAAAGTTTTACGGGGGAAGTAATCGCCATAAGGACGACCATTCACAGTGATGGAACCGCTACCGGCATACAAACGTGTACGAGCAGTGGCAGTTTTGCGACGGCCAGTGCCGTAATCAAATTTTTGTGACATAATCTATCTCCTCGCCCCTAGAATTGAAGTGGAAGGGGTTTGGGGTTTTGTGCGGTATGTGGATGCTCAGTACCGGAGTACACTTTGAGCTTTTTCAGCATAGCGCGGCCTAAACGATTCTTAGGCAACATACCCTTAACAGCATTCATAATGGCAAGTTCGGGCTTTTTCACAAGCACGTCCTTGAGCACGGTTTCTTTTAAGCCGCCCACATAACCGGAGTAACGATAGTACTTTTTAGCTTCCATCTTGTTACCGGTAACGCGGATTTTCTCACAGTTTACAACTACGATAAAATCGCCATTGTCCATGTGATGTGCAAATTCAGGCTTGTGTTTACCACGCAGGCGATGGGCAATTTGAGTTGCCAAGCGGCCTAAAACTTTATCCTCTGCATCAACGATGAACCATTCACGATTGATGTCAGCGGGGGTAGGACTAAATGTCTTCATGGGAATAACTCCTCAGCATTGTCAGAAAATAGGTTCATTACAAATCTAAGGCGAGCATGTCAAGAAATTTTAACGGGTATTTGGTGTGACATCCGCCTCAAATGAACCACTAAGCCCACGGAGACTACACAAAGTTGCTCCCTCTGCCAAGCTTTTTTTTAAGGCAAATGGCATTTTTTTTGTCACACAAAAATCACTTGCCTTCTATCGCCTTAGTCTATTTTACCATTTTAAGTCTTTTTTTTCACATCTTTTACTTCGGAGTCGGCCTTTTTTGTGGCAAATACATGTCAAATGGGTTTTAGCAAGCGCAAAATAGCCCTTGCCCCCACGCAGGCTAGCGGCTAGAATGCTTTTATGTGCGCAGCAGACAAAGACCCTATCCTTTATAGTCCTTTATGGTCCCCCTTTATGGAGCAATGGCTCGACAGCCTACTTGTGGAGCGCGGACTTTCGCCGCATACGGTGGCAAGCTATGGGCATGATTTAAAAAATTTCCTCACATTTTTGCAAGACACAGCCCTTGAAGAAGAAGCCAGACGCCGAGAGCTTCAAGAGCATGAGCTTTTTTTATATTTAGCATGGCTGCGCGGGCGCGGGCATACCGGACGTACCCTTTCACGCCATCTTTCCAGTTTGCGCGGGTTTTTCGCTTATTTACTGGAACAAGGCAGCATAAGCAAAAATCCCGCTAAGCTTTTAGACAGCCCCAAACTCCCCACTCTTTTGCCGGAATTTCTTACGCGTGAAGAGATACAGCGCCTCTTAGAAAGGCCTCCCCTACACGACAGATTAGGCCAGCGTGACCGTTGCATCCTTGAATTATTATATGCCTGCGGCCTGCGCGTCAGTGAATTATGCCAATTACAGCTTTTGGACATAGATCAACAGCGACGTATTTTGCGCATTTTTGGTAAAGGCTCCAAAGAACGCCTCGTCCCCATGCATGAAGATGCCATGAAATTTATGCATGGCTATATCAGCCAATGGCGAAAACTTTTTTCCCCCAAGGAGGATTTTGTTTTCGTCAATCGCTCCGGCCGCGGACTCACACGCCAATATATATGGAAGATGGTAAAAAAATACGCCTTAGAAGCTGATATTCGTCAGAATATTTCCCCGCATACCTTTAGGCATTCCTTTGCCACACATCTCCTCGAAGGCGGAGCAGATTTGCGCACAGTACAAATTCTTTTGGGACACAGCGACATTAGCGCCACAGAAATTTATACCCATATTCAAACCAAGCGCTTACAAGAAATACATGGTCGTTTTCATCCGCGCAGTAAAGCCGCACCATACACAGAGGAAGGCTACACATGCACTGTGTAAATAATGCCAGCGAAACGCAAGGCAAAAAGCTCACCTGCCTTAGCAAATTACATGGCACGCAAACCCTTATTACCTGCCATGCCAACGCAGATTTCGATGCCTTTGCCGCTCTCATAGCCGCCCAATGCCTCTATCCTCATGCCACCTTGCTTTTTCCCGGTACGCAAGAAAAGGCTTTGCACAATTTCTATACAGAAACTGCCGTATTTATGTATAATTTTCATAAGGCAGAAGAAATTGAATGGGATGACATTCAGCGCCTTGTGGTGGTTGATACCAGACAAAAGTCTCGAGTAAGCCATGTGAGCCCCTTGCTGGCGCGTGATGATGTGGAAATTCACCTTTGGGATCATCACCCCCCTTCTTCTGATGATATGGACGCCTCTTTTTGCGTGTATGATACGGTAGGCGCCGCCGTTACCTTACTTATACGTGAATTGCGCGCGCAAAAAATTCCCATCTCATGCCAAACAGCCACCATATTGGGTTTAGGTATTTATGCCGACACAGGCTCTTTTACCTATACCTCCACCAAGCCCGAAGATTTAAAAGCCGCCGCATGGCTTTTGGAAATGGGCATGGATGTGCATGCCATCACCGACATTGCCGCCCATGAGCTTACCACGGCCCATGTACAAGCTTTACATGGCTTGCTCGAATCCACCACCATATATCAAGTGGGTACCATTCCTGTGGCGGTGGCGGATGTTTCCATGGAGCATTATTTGGGCGACTTTGCCTATCTTGCCCATAAGCTTATGGAAATGGAAAAATTTGAAGTACTTTTTGCCCTAGGGCGCATGGGCGATCGCGTCACAGTGGTGGCGCGCTCTCGCCATAAAGATTTTAATGTGGGCGTGGTGTGCATTTCTTTGGGCGGCGGTGGCCATGCCTATGCGGCCTCTGCCTCGGTGCGCCATAAAACCATACAAGAGGTGCGTGAGCATATTTTACATGCCATGCACGCCCAGGCGCATCCCGAAAAATGCGCCAGAGACTATATGTCCGCACCGGCGCTAGGCATTGAAGATGATATTAGCATTGAAGATGCGTATGATTTCATGATGCATTTTAATTTAAAAGTGGTTCCTGTGTTTGCCAAGGGTACCAGACGCTGTGTGGGACTTTTTGATGCGCACACGGCAGGACGAGCCATTAACCACAAGCTTTCAGAATTTGACACCTATATGCAACAAGATGTGCGCACCTTGCCGCCGGAAGCCGGTTTAGCAGATCTCATTGAAATCATCATTGATGGAAGACAATACTTGGTGCCCATTGTACAAAATGATAACGTCATTGGTGTGGTCACGCGTACAGATTTGGTAAATATTTTCATGACCAATCCCCTGCCCAGTACCGTTAACAAAAGTTACAAGGTACGTTCCCTACATAAGCTTTTGCGCGATCGCTTACCGCGTAGCCTTTATGCCCTGCTTGAAAGCGCCGGCGCCATTGCCGATACCCTTGGCATGACAGCCTATGTGGTGGGCGGCTTTGTACGCGATATCCTTTTGGAGCGGAAAAATTTTGATATAGACATTGTGGTGGAGGGCAATGGCATTGAATTTGCGCGTGAGCTGGCATTGCGCACCGGTGGACGCATTCGTGAGCACCCCAAATTTTTAACAGCCATAGTCATCTTTACTGATGAACTTGGCGAAAAAGTACAAGTGGACATAGCCACAGCGCGTTTGGAATATTATGAATACCCTGCCGCCATGCCCACGGTGGAAATGTCTTCCATTAAATTGGATCTTTTCCGCCGCGATTTCACCATCAATGCCTTAGCCATACATTTGGGGAAAAACCTTTTTGGCCAATTGGTAGACTTTTTCGGCGGTCAACGCGACATACACGATAAGCGCATTCGTGTGCTGCATACTTTAAGCTTTGTGGAAGATCCTTCGCGTTGTTTGCGTGCCGTGCGCTTTGAGCAACGTTATAAATTTAAACTTGGCCCCAAGGTGGAGCATTTAATGAAAAATGCCCTCTCCTTAAAACTTATTGATAAATTACAAGGCGCGCGCCTTTATCACGAAATGCGTAGTATTTTTGAGGAATTTAATCCCATAGCCTGTTTATGGCGCTTGGACGAGCTTGGCATTTTGCAAGCTTTGCATCCGCTTTTGCAATTAAGCCCGCGCAAAGAAGAACTCCTCTATGCCCTCAAAGATATTTTAGACTGGTACCACTTACTGTATTTTAAAGTGGCGCCTGAGCGCTGGAAAATTTACGTTCTGGGGCTGTGCCATAGGCATAATTACCATGAAAGCGCCGACATATTAGAGCGCCTCGGCATTCCTGCCATTCAAAGGGATGAATTACTCACTTTACGCGAAAATATTCGCCAACTACGCCCACAAATTAAACATTGGCACCACCATAAGGGAAGTATCAGCGAATTGTGCCACCTTTTGCAAGGCTCGCCTTTAGAAGCTTTGCTCTTCATGATGGCACGTACGCATTCAGAGGAATTACGCATGTTTATTTCACGGTATATTACCACATGGCGCCAAGAAAAAATCAACATTACAGGCAAGGAGCTGCTCAACCTTGGCATTGCCGCTGGCCCCGGCATGGGTGAAATCATGCGCCTTGTCAAAGCAGCCAAACTAGACGGACATGCCCCCAGCCGCGAGCAGCAGTTAGAACTTGCCCATGCCTTTGCGGTGGAAAAAGGTTATTTGGCTGAGCAGATTACTGAAAAAAACTGAAGGCTGAGCAAAACACAGCCTGGCCATGACCTGTAACAAACTTTTTGTGCAGAGGTTAAAAGTCTGAGCATTCAAAGCTTGCCCATGCTTAGCAAAAGGTATATAACCAAAAGAGAACTTAACCACTTTGAAGGAGAAGCTCATGAAAGTATTATGGGCACCGTGGCGCCTATCCTACATCTTAGGACCTAAGCCAGATACTTGTGTCTTTTGCTTACCAGAGCACACTGATGAAGATGAAGAGCGTCTCATCCTTCACAGGGGAAAGTATAATTTCGTTATTATGAATAAATTTCCATACAATAACGGACATTTAATGGTTACACCCTATAGACATCTTATGGACTTTACCGCGCTTACACCAGAAGAATGTGCAGAAATGATGGACTTTCTCCAACGATGTACCAAGATTTTACAAGAGCGCTTCCATTGTCAAGGGGTAAACATTGGTTTAAATATTGGAGAAGCTGCAGGGGCTGGCATTCGAGAGCATTTACACTTTCACTTGGTGCCGCGCTGGAATGGCGACTCTTCATTTATGGCTGTTATGGACGAAGTGCGCATGGTGCCAGAACATCTTCAGGCCAGCTATAAAGCGCTTAAACCACTTTTTGAACAATCTTTTCCCACCTGTCAGGAGGCTTCGAAATGCGTTATGTAAAGGTTTTACTCTTTGTACTCATCTTCTTTGTAAGTATGGTTTTCTTCTTCCAAAACCAAACTACACTTTCCACTGAGATGAAATTACATTTACAGCTTTTCTTCTTAGAGCCCATGGAATCCATTTCCTTACCTTTCTATTTCTTAGTTTTAGCAGCCTTTTTACTGGGCGCCATCTTGGCCGTTACGGTACTTGTATGGGATAAGATGAGCCTTTCTGCTCGCCTTATGAAAGCCAATTGGCGTGTACGCTCCTTAGAAAAAGAAGTGGCTGCCCTAAAGGCCAAAGAAGCTGCCAAAGAAATACCTGCCATCACTGTGGAAGCAGAGAAAAAAGACACTGAGCAGCCTGCCAAAGAAGTAAAAGAAGTAAAGGAAGTAAAAGAAGAAAAAGAACAGGCCAAGGAAGAGCCCAAACAAAGACTCACCACTGCCACTCCTGAAGACTTCTCATAATCTTTACCAAAGCATCATATATTCAAGGGGCAAAATACACTTTGCCCCTTTTTTTAAACCCATTACCCCTAAATTATCATGAAAAAGTCCCCCATGCTTTCCTCGGAAAAAACCGATATAGACCAAAGTGAACCTATACATACTGAGCAAAGTGCAGCTAAACTTACGCCCATGTTTGAACAGTATTTGCGCATTAAAGCAGAATATAAAAATTGTCTGCTTTTTTACCGTATGGGGGATTTTTATGAACTTTTTTATGAAGATGCCATAACCGCCGCCAAAGAGTTACAAATAACTCTTACGGCGCGTCATAAAGACAGCCCCTCCCCCGTACCCATGTGCGGTGTACCGTGGCATGCTTCCAAAAACTATATTTCACAGCTCATTGCCAAGGGTTTTCACGTGGCTGTGTGCGAACAAGTGGAAGACCCCAAAGCCACCAAAGGCCTTGTGAAACGTGAAGTAACACAAGTACTTACCCCAGGTACCGTCATTGAGGATGATAACCTTGAGGCCAAAAGCCATAACTATTTGGCAGCCCTGTACCTTGACCCCCAAGAAAGTACTACTAAAAATACCACCGGTGCGCTGGCCTGGGTGGACACATCCACAGGGCAATGGTCTGGTATTTATGGCGCTAAATATAATGAGCTTTGGCAATGGGTGCAAAAATTAGCGCCGCGTGAGCTTCTTTTACCGGACAGCGAAAAAGCGCCCTCTGGTCTCCTTCTTGAAGGTATGCAGCTCATTCGCGTGGCCGCACGTAGTCATTTTGATTTACAAAATAACACACGTTTGCTTCTGGAAGCGCAAGGCGTCAAAGAACTTGCAGCCCTTGGTTTACATCAAAAGCCAGAACTTGCCCGCGCTTGTGGCGCTTTGCTAGTGTACCTTACGCAAGTTCAGCGCTGCGATATTCGGCATTTGCAACCCTTTAGCCCCCTTGATTTGCAAAAGCATTTACTCATAGACGAGCTTACCGAACGCAATTTAGAAATTTTCGTGCGCCTCAATGGGCGTAAGGGCCTAGGCACGCTATGGCAAGTGCTAGACCATACCCTCACCCCCATGGGCGGGCGTTTGCTTGAAGAGCGCCTACGTCACCCTTGGCGCGATGCCACCATTATTCAAAAACATCAAGAAGTGGTGACGCATATGTATAATGAGCATCAAATGCGCCGGCATATGCGTGATGCTCTTAAAAGCGTTTTTGACCTTGAGCGTATCTCCACACGTATTCATCTACAAAGAGCCACCCCCAAAGATTATGTGGCATTGCGTAATTCTTTAGCCACATTGCCGGCCATTATGCAGGCCATGCAATACACAGAGCAGGAACAAAATCTACCGCCAAGTCTGCAAGCTTTGCTTAGCCATTGGGATAATCTTGACGATGTGACCACCTTGCTTGAAAAAGCCTTGGTGGATGCACCGCCGCCCCTTATTACCGAAGGTGGCCTTTTTAAACTTGGCTATCATAAGGAATTGGATGAGCTCATTGATTTGGCAGAACATGGTGAGCAAAAGTTGCAAGAAATGCTTGCCAAAGAGCAAGAAAGTACCGGATTGACTAAGCTTAAATTGGGCTTTAATCGCGTATTTGGCTATTATTTTGAACTCAGTCGCGCATCTCAACAAGCTGACATCCCAGACTATTTCATGCGTAGGCAAACCCTTGCCAATGCCGAGCGTTTCACCACGCAGGCCCTTAAAGAACTTGAAGAGCATATCATGCAGGCGGCGCAAAAACGCAAAAGTCTGGAATACGCCCTTTTTCAAGATTTACGCGAAAAGGTTAGCGCCGAGCGTAGCCGAATCCTTTTTACAGCACACAGCATTGCCCAATTGGACTATTGGCAAAGCCTTGCCCATGTGGCGCGCCAAAACCATTGGACAGCGCCAGTGCTCGACAATTCCCAAGACCTCACCATTCGCGAAGGACGCCACCCTGTGGTGGAAGCCATCATCGGTACGGGAAATTTTGTGGCCAATGATATCACCATGGATGAACAGCGCCGTCTTTGCTTGCTCACAGGCCCTAATATGGCCGGTAAATCTACGGTTTTACGCCAAACAGCCATCATAACTTTATTGGCGCATATGGGCTCGTACGTACCGGCCTCCATGGCTCGCCTTGGCATGGTGGATAGAATATTCTCACGCGTGGGCGCCTCAGACAACCTTGCCGCCGGCCAAAGTACGTTCATGGTGGAAATGATGGAAACAGCACGTATTTTACGGCAATCCACCAAGAAAAGTTTAGTGATTTTGGACGAAATTGGGCGAGGAACCAGCACCTACGATGGCCTTGCCTTGGCTTGGGCCGTGGTGGAAGAGCTTACCAAGCGCTGCCAAGGCACCATTCGTACCCTCTTTGCCACCCATTACCATGAACTCACGGCATTGGAATCACAATTGCCTTCTGTATTCACCATGAATATTGCCATTTGCGAACATGGCGGCGAAATACTGTTTTTACATCGCCTTGTGCCAGGCCCATCCGACAGAAGTTATGGAGTAGAAGTGGCTCGCCTTGCCGGTGTACCCATGCCTGTGGTGCAACGCGCTCGTCAAATACTTACACAGCTTGAGCAAAAATCAGGCTCTGCTCCCATACCGGTTCCAGACATAAGCCTAAGCACCCTACCGGGACTCCATTTACCCGTGAAAGAAAAAGCCTTGGATGCACCGCCGCCCTTGCCACATATAGATGGGGGAAGCCCCTTGGAAGAACATCCCTTGGTGCGTATCATTAAAGATTGTGACCCTGAGCACTTAAGCCCCATGGATGCGCTACAAAAAATCATCGAATGGAAAATGCTTTGGGGAAAAGAATAAACTTTTTACTAAAAACACCGTAAAAATTTTACGCCCTTTCCATAGCCTTGGCAAAAGCCCTTGACATGGTTCAAATACTATTGAATTATCGCTTCATGGAAACAAAACATGTAAGTAAACTTTTTGAGGCCTTGTCTTCAGAGCATCGCCTTGATATTTTCCGTCTTCTTGTCAAAAGCGCTCCGGAAGGACTTGTAGCTGGCGAAATTGCTAAAATTTTAGACATTCCCACCACCAACCTTTCTTTTCATCTCAAGGCTCTTGTACAAAGCGGCCTTGTGCACGTACAGCGCCAAGGGCGCTTTATGCGCTATCAAGGCAATATTCCGCTTATGCTCGACATTGTAGGCTTTTTAACAGAAAAATGTTGTGATAATGATCCTGCCACATGCCGTCAATTCCGCGCCGCCGCACAACTTGAAGAAGGTCTTTTTAAAGATTTACGCTCAAACAAGGATTAAGCGCCTGTTTTTGCCCTAAGAGAAGTACAAACACATTGACTCTTATAAGCATACTTACAAAATACAACACTTTTTGAAATTTAAAAAAAAGCGTCTTTCTCTTTAAAATATACATGTTACGAGCAGTTCATATTAAAGATAAGAACAGATAAAACCCTCTGTAATCTTGACACAAGACATTCTTTATCATACATTCCCTTTGAGTTTATTGTAACCTGTGAGGAGTTCTTATGAAAAACTTTCTTTGGATTTTTGCAGTAGTACTTGGTCTTGCAGTGGCAGTTCCTGCCATGGCAGCTCCAGAAGTTCCTGCAGATGGTTTAAAAATGGAAGCTACTAAAAAGCCCGTTGTCTTTAACCACAGCACACATAAAGATGTAACATGTGCCAGCTGTCACCACCCAGTGGACGGTAAAGAAGATTACAGAAAATGTAGCACCGCCGGCTGTCACGATGACTTTAAAGCCAAAAAAGGCGTTAATAGCTACTATGCTGTTATGCACGGCAAAAAGGGCAAATATCAGTCCTGCGTAAGTTGCCATGCTGACCTTGTGAAAGAAAAGGGCGGCGACAAGGCTTACAAGAAGCAAATGACTTCTTGTAAGGGTTCTGGTTGCCACCAATAGTCATTACGTAAGCATTTATAAAAAAACCCGCCAAAAGGCGGGTTTTTTTATGCGAGGAATTTCATGCAACTCTTATTCATCTTCATTATTATATGCTGTACACTCATAAGCTTAGGTCTTCTATGTATGGCTTATTTATGGCGCAAAGCACAGCACCTTGCCAAGCAAAACCCTGCCAGCAACCTCACACGCCTACATGTACAATTATGGTGCCTTGGTGGCACAGTGCTGGGGCTTATGCTTTTTACCGCAGGCATGTTTATGCACATTGGCGAAGCCATCTTATATCTTCCCCTTTGCATAGCCGCTCCTTGTTTTCTTCAAGCCCTGTGCCTGTATCGTCGCAATGCAGCGCAAACAAAGCAGGCTCCCCCCACACATCACTGGGCATGGGAAGAACTTTCAAAGCATGTTACTCATGCCAACTACATAGAAAAAACAAATTTTGCCGAAAAAAATACGCTTGAGATGCAAGCTTTTGGCAATGATATGTATATGAGCCAAAGTCATCACATACAAGGGCAATACAAAGATCTTCCCTTTGAACAATATGATCTGCATTTACCTGACTATTTTACGGGACGCAGTCTCATATTTACACTAAGACAACCTGTCAGCAGTAAAATTTTCATCATACATAAAGACTTTCCCTGTTCGCAATTACTTACTTATGCCGGTTTATGGAAAAAAGAACTTCATGCGCAGGAGCTTGGCATAGCCATAGACAGCTCCTATACGCTTTTCTCTAAAGAAATGGACAAAGCCCCTCAAGATCTCACGGCGCCGCTTATACAAGCCCTTAAGCACTTGCAACAAAAATATTGTACACCGCACAGTTATTACCTTGAAAATCAAAAATTATATGTACTTATGAAGTATGACCTAAGCAATTCTACGGATAATAACAATGATACGGAAAGTAAACGCCAGCTTTTACAGCAAGACATACATATCATTCTAGAAACTATTGATATATTAGCAGATTAAAGCTTCATCAAAAAAGGCTTCATGGTATACATGAAGCCTGAGAGTGTTGACAAAGTCTCCTGAGGGAAAACCTTTTCTGAAGAAAAGGTTCTTCC
>CAYJHH010000096.1:0-11207 GCA_964369995.1 uncultured Desulfovibrionaceae bacterium | reverse complement strand
CGTAGCGCGGAGAGGCAATTTGCCTCAAGTCGCCGAGCTTGTCAACAACTTTTTTCTTTTTGCAAATTTTATTTTTGCCGCACTTTCGTGCTCCGCTGTCTTGCTTCAGCACCGCTTTTTAAGTTCCCTTAGTCAGCGGAAGAGCTTTATGCCCTAAGCTGTGACGCTTTGTCAACAACTTTTTTAAAAACTTTTTACAAAGCCGCATTTAACTTGTCACCCTCTCGGGCCGCGCTGTTTGCCTCAGCGCCCCACCACACGGCGGAAGGGAAAGATGCATCATTGTCACCGACCTGTCAACAAAAATTTTATAAAACTTCACAAAAAAACTTATTTACTGCTTTTTTATATTAAAATTAAGGCAGTTGTAGTCATAGATACTTTTCGCCTTACCATCAAGGATTTTTCCACAACGAGCTATCCCTACAATGCATGGCTCTAAGATTAAGATATTGTGCTCTGGGTACTCCCATGATATCATTCACAGTATACATTATAGATTATGAGGAAGACGAAATGACAACTATGCCTTAACGGCAGCTTAACTTTAAGGAGAACACATGCAACGTACCCTTTCTATGATAAAGCCGGACGCAGTAAAACGACACCTCACAGGTGAAATTATAGCTAAAATGCAAAGTGCTGGTTTAGAAATTATTGCCATGAAGATGCTACACTTAAGCAAAGAACAAGCTGAAGGCTTTTACGCTGTGCATAAGGGAAAACCTTTTTATGACAAATTGATACAATACATGTGCTCCGGCCCCATTGTTTGTCTTGTACTCCAAGCTGACGATGCCATTGTGCGTTATCGTAATCTTATGGGTGCCACAAAGCCTGAAGAAGCCGCTGAAGGTACTCTTCGTAAATTATATGCTCTTAACAATACCGAAAACTCTGTACATGGTTCTGACGCCCCAGAAACAGCTGCAGTTGAAATAGCTTACTACTTTAATTCATTGGAGATACATAGTATATGAACCAAGATTCCTTGTCCATAGGCTGCATAGGTTGCGGCAATATGGGATCTGCCATTTTATTAGGTCTTAGTAAAAACAAGTCTCTTTCTTTATTAGGTTTTGACCCTAAAGCTGAAAGCCTTGCCCCTTTACAGGGTGCTGGCATTGTTGCAGCTAAAGACCTTGAGCATGTGGTCATTTCCTCTAACACCATCATTTTGGCTGTGAAGCCGCATTTGGTTAAAAAGATACTTCCCATGATGGCTCCACTGCTCACGCCTGATAAAGTCGTTATTTCTGTGGCCGCAGGCATAAGCATGCAGACCTTACGCCAAGGTGTACAAAACAAATGCGCCGTGGTGCGTTGTATGCCGAATACGCCAGCCTTGGTGGGAGCAGGAATTTTTGCCTTTTGCTTTGAAGATGAGGCCTTGCACGCAGATGTTAAGGAAGACATCCTCACGCATTTTAAAACCATTGGTATGTGCATGGAATTGAGTGAAGATAAATTTGCGGCTTTTAGCGCCTTTATGGGTGCAGGGCCGGCATATGCTTTTCACCTTATGCATGCGCTTGTGCAGTCTGGAGTCACTTTAGGCTTTTCTCGAGATGAATCGCGCCACATGGTAGAGCAACTTATGGAAGGCTCTGTACGTATGGCTAAAACTTCTCCCCAGCCATTATTGGAACTGCGCGACAATGTGTGTTCGCCTGCCGGGCTCACCATTGCCGGCATTAATCATATGGAACGGACGGCTGTGAACGGCCATATTGTAGACGCTGTTTTAGCGGCGGCAAAACGTAGCGATGAAATGGAAAAAGCGTAACGCACACAAAAAAGCCCTTTCTACCCCACAAGCAGAAAGGGCTTTTTCTATGCATAAAAAACACATATAGCAAAGCTGCATGTAGTGTTGCGGCTGTTTAACGCAATGCATCCAATATTTTTTGTGCAGTGACATTGGTCAGCGCTTTACCATTTACCACCACAGCAGGAAAATGATGTACGTCATATGCTTGTGCTGCAAGGCTTGCTTGATACATATTAATATTACCGGCATCAAAGGCATATTGCGCTATGGGAAAATGCTGCTGTGCAGGCACAAAATGCTTTACTCGTTCTAAGTAGCTGTACAAAATAGGCAGCTCCGTTCCCAAGGTGGCATCATACTCGCTCACAAAAGGACGCTCGGCACCTTGCCCCCTTTGGGCTTGTTTCACAGCATTCCAGCGTTGTAAGGTATAGGTATAGTAATCAAGCGCCAACGCAGGATGCGAATACGCCACCCAAATGCCGCCTCCCATAAGCTCTGTGCCATAGGGCTCAGTACTTTTAGCAAAAACCACAATTTTAAGTTGCTGCGCATTCATGGAACGACTAGCCATAAGCACCTGTTCCCACAAGTTTTGGCTTTGAGGTAAGGCATAATCTAAAAAAACAAGCACTTCGTGTGGAGCTTTGGCGTTGCCAAAAACAATGGGGTACACTTCTTGACGCCAGAATTGTCTGTAATGCACTTCTGACTGTAAACTAGCCGCATGCGCCCCTAAAGATTGAGCCATTTTAGCATTTTCCCCTTGCAGGCGTCCGGACTTTCCTGTGGGCAATGTGGCGTGTATATAGGGGTTAAAAAGGTTAGTCTCACCAGCAAAAGCTTGAGATATAAACATAAAAAACGCTAATACTAGGAAGATACTTTTCCGCATTGCTCTTCTCCGCAAGGACGCAAGGTGTGCATTATTTTTTGTAAATGACTGAGCCAAATTTCCATAAAGCCTTCATATTCTGCCAAACCATGTAAGACAGGCTCACAAATAAGGCCAGCGGCTTCTATTTGTCTGCGCCAGGAAGATTTCTGCTTGCCCGCCATGTCTTTTAAGGCATGTTGCCCAATGACAGACAACAAAGGCATAAGCCACACTTTTTTACTCCCCTTAAGGCGCGGAATGATATCCTCTAAAATCACAGCGCCATTCATGGTACCCACATGAACCTGAGCATCTAAGGCATAAACGGCATTGGCTAAATCCGCATAGCGCTGTACAGCCACATGCTTAGCACCATGCCCCATGAGCACCACAGCCTCTCCCATTACTCGCTGTGCAGGAATATGATGTAATACTGCCTGCGCTGCTTTTTGCACATCATCATCTTGCTGCAAAAGTGGCGCACCCACGTGAATGGAAAAGCCTTCATGCGTACGCACTAATTCTTGTGCATCTTTTACTATGGTCTCATGCTCTGAGCCCGGAATGGTTTGTAAGGGTTGTACTGCCACATGAGTAAACTTCTCAAAATACATTTTTTCTAAGGCTTTACGCACAGAGTCTCGTTTAACACGAGCTTTTGCCAAACGTTCGCGCACCAGTACTGAAGTAAAAGCCCAGCGTACAGGAAAAGACGGAAAGCGCTCACGCACTGTCTTATCAAAAGCTCGCAATGTATGCTCTGCATGAGCATTACTCGAACCAAAGGCCACCAAGAGTATTCCTACTTTCATTTGTACAAAGTACTCCCACCGCTCTTTTTTTGCAAGATGCGTTAAATGACAAGATGAAATTAAAACAAGGTAAAGCTATCCGACAAAATGTTACCAAAATAGCTGAAATGGAGAGCAGAGTGACTCTTTATATACGTGAGATAAGTATTGACCCACTGTGCTCCTCCCTATATAGTGACATATATTACTGGAGGACAGCATGGAAAAGCGCGCTCTCATTTTTGGTGGTCGTACTGGCCTTGTGGGGCAAGCCCTCAACCGAATACTCACCGCCAATGAATGGTATACTATGCCCGTAGGACGCAATGATGGTGACCTTTTAAATGTCTCTTTTATAGAAAGTTGTATTAAAAAGTATAAACCTAGCCATATCTTTAATACTGTGGCTTGGACACAAGTGGATGATGCTGAGGGCAATGAAAATCAAGCCTTTGTTCTTAACCGAGCTCTACCGGCAGGCCTTGCCCAAATGGCTAAAACTTTTGACATACGCCTCATTCACTACAGCACCGACTTTGTTTTTTCCGGCAATTCAAACATACATTATGTAGAAGATAGCCCCACAGAGCCTTGTTCTGTCTATGGGCGAAGCAAACTTGCCGGCGAAGAAGCCATACGCAGTATTGCACCTGATCATTCGTGTATTTTGCGTACCGCATGGCTTTTCGGGCCAGGAAAAAAGAATTTTGTATCCACAATTATAAAAAAACATTGTGAATACGGTAAATTAAGCGTTGTACACGATCAAGTGGGCTCCCCGACTTATTCCATAGATTTAGCCCATTGGAGCATGCTGGCCGCAGAGCGTAATCTTACAGGCACCTATCATGCTGTCAATGGCGGGCGAGCTTCTTGGTTTGACTTAGCTTGTGAAGCCTTATCCATTGCCGAAATTGATTGCCATGTGGAGCCGCTTACTTCTGAGCAATGGCCACAAAAAGCAAAACGCCCTGCATTTTCTGCGCTAAGCAATGAAAAATTAGCCGAAGCATTGGGAATTACCCCTAGATCTTGGCCTCAAGCCTTACGCGAATATATCTTTAGCGACCAGCTCAATAGAGATCTTATTGGCGCCTAATAACTCCTGCAAGAGGGCTTTATTATGTTGCAACATAAAAAATCTCTTTCACCCTTTTTTTGGGGATTTGTCTTAAGCTTTGCCCTGGGTTGTCTACTAACCTTTCTTTTTAGCTTTGCCTCTGAGGCTTTAGCTGTACCAAAAAGCCTCGAAGAGCTCAGCGCCATTTCAAAAAAACGTATTCAAACCACTGTGGGACACGGTGGCATTGGCTCCTTTTACCGCCCGACATTTGGGCGAATGATGGACGCAGACTTAAGCCTACAACCCAATGAACCCGTTTTTGTGGTGGCTTTTCCTGAAGGCACACGCATTTACCCACAACGTATTATGGTTTGGCATCAAGTTTCCAATGAGCTCATGGGACATAATGCCTATGCCGTTACCTATTGCCCCATCACCGGCACTCTTGCCGCCTATGATAGCGATCTTGATGGTATGGATCTTTTTTTTGATGCCCATGGCGATCTTTATGACGGCAATACCATCCTCATTGACCGCAATACCGGAAGCCTGTGGGTGCAAGGCCTAGGCATGGCTTTTGAGGGCGCACTCACGGGACGTGGGCTAGCGAAAATACCTGTTTTTTGGACAACATGGGAAGCAGCAAAACGCTTTTATAAGGATGTGCCTGTATTGGCTACGCCATCCCGAAGCCGTAAACCCTATGGACGAGACCCCTATGGTAACTATCTTAAAACAAACACGTATTACGATAATGACACCTTAGCCTACCCTGTGACCTATTCAGACTTGCGTATCCCTTATAAACAGCCTGTTCTCGGCCTAGAATTTAATGAATTTCGTTTAGCAGTGGATATTAACTATGTGAAAAAAGAAGGCGCTGTAAATTTCTTCCTCGGTCAAATTCCTCTTCTCGCCGTGCATGATAAAAAGCTGGATGTGGTTCGTATTTTTAATAGACAAGTTTGGGAAAAGCCCTCTCTATTCATCATGCAATACGGTAAGCTTATAGATATTTCCAGTAAATCTGCTTGGGACGCCAGCACAGGCGTATCCTTGGAAGGCAATATGAAAGACGCCTCCATGCAGCAATATTATGGCATTTATAGCATGTGGTTTAACTGGTATAATCTTAACCCTGAAACCTATCTTATTCCAGGCCCAGGCGAGGTACCTAAAAGTGTTTTACACCTAGATACTCTTGCCGAGTAGCGCTACAGCACAACACCTATGAACACACTGCTTACACGTTTACAAAGAGTTTGCTCATTACTAAACCTAGATTCTTTTCTGACAAAACAGCCCGCCTTGCCAGCATAGCATTCAAACCTTAAAGTTAAACTTAAACTTTAAGGTTTTTTCATCTGAACCTTCCCCACTACCCCTCATTTACGCAGTAAAACTTCACATGGCATTTTTTGCCCCTCAGCTTAGCTCTCAGCTAAGGTAAAGGGTGAAAACGAGCCAGACATCACATCAAAGAAAAAGACACTTACAGTGCCATCTTACAAAAAAAAGCTACAACTTAAAGTTAAAGTTTAACTTTAAGTTGTAGCTTTTCATGTTATCAAAGCATACATCTATGTGCACTTATTCTTTATTTGTCTACACATGCCCATAAGAGCATCATATTCATGGCGTCGTAAGCCTGCCCTACCAAAAAGGCGGCGTAAAGGCATGAAGAAATAGTCAGGATTATCTTTTTGCAAAAAATCTATTTGAACTAACGTTTCTTTAAGATTTTCTAAAAGCCTTGCCTCATCGGCCGCAGAAACCCTTCTATCGACCTTAGTGTTGTGAGAGGCTACATTCTCCTCATGAATGGTACATTCCGTGGATTCCATGAGCACCTTCTGCTCTTCTTTAAGGTCATGCACAGCCTTAAAGCATTCATACAAAAGGAGCAAAGAAGCTTGAGCCACATTTAGTGACGCCGCATGCGCCGTGGGTATGGTTACTAAGCGCTGACAGCACTCTATTTCTTCATTATTAAGGCCTCGATCTTCTGGCCCCATCATCAAGGCTACGCGCTCCCCTTCAGCAAGCACAGCTAAAATTTCCTTAGCAGCTTGAGTGGGATGCAAAAGCTCGCGCCGCCAGCCACCTGTGCGTGCTGTGGTGCCTACCACCAAAGCATAAGGGGCCACAGCATCTTTTAGTTCAAGTTCCAAGCGCACTGCATCTAAAATATATTGTCCCTTGGCTGTGGCTAAAGGACGCGCCTTTTCCGGATGCCACATTTCAGGGTCCACCAAGGTGATGCCTCCGGCGCCCATATTGGCGCAAGCGCGAGCAATCATACCAATATTTTCCGGAAAGCGCGGCTTCACCAACACCATTTCCAAATTATCTAAAAGAGCTTCTGATATTTGCATAACTCAAACATAAGGTAAAAGATTTATAGAAAGAGAAGATTTTGTGGGGGAAGGAAAAACCTTTTCCAAGCGAAAAAAGCCCCTATTCTAAAGGGGCCCTCCCCCACAATCCCCTCCCTTTTCCAAAAGCCTCCAATAGTTACAACACATTTCTTAAAGTAAGAAGAAAAGTAACTATGAAGAAAGAAAAGAAAAAGGAGAAAAACAATACGTGATGCGACCATGATTTACATCATGACAAAAACAAAGCCGCCATAAAAAGTTTTTGAGAGGGGGTGTGGGGGAGAACCTTTTTTCAAAAAGGTCTCCCCCACAAAAAAAACAAAAACTCACAAAATAACTAACTAGTCGGCGCTTAAAAACGTATTTTCACACGTTTTTAAGAAAGGCACGCTCACTTCAAACACCCCTTTGGGGCCGCCGGAAGTAAATTCCGGCTTGTTTTACGTGGCGGCAAGCCATGCCAAAGCCATGCCAAAGCCATGTCTTGTATAGTCTCCACTGAAAAATGTTATTTCAAATATCTAAACTTTGCCAGAAAACGAATTCCATTCGTTTATTTCGGTAAAGTTTATTAAGGTATATAGATTAAAAAGTGTATTTTTACCGATGTTTAAATACTTTTTCAATGTCGACTAACTAAAATACTGTACCACTTGTACCATTTGCTCTTGCACAGGTACTTCTGGCCATATATAGCGCCCAATGACAGCTAGCATGGCACCGCCAATACCGCATTTGCATACGGTACCAAGAAAACGCCCTACCATGGCACCAAAGGCGGCATCATAAGCTTCTTTGGTGGGGCGTCCCTTGGCTTTTTCCATAACAAAGCAGCCAATCCACGCACCGATGAGCGCACCGATGAGCGCACCAATACCAAAGAATAAAGGCGCAAGCACAATGGCGCCAATGATAGCCCCCACCACTCCGGCAAAAGTGCCTGAGGAGGAGGATCCGTATTTTTTAGCTTTCACCACTTGCAGAGCAAATTCTAACACTTCCCCCACAATGGCTAAAGCTGTGAGCAAGACAAAAAACCATATATCCATGGAGGCTGCGTCTGGGTATGCATAAGCCCAAAGCCCAACAAGTCCTAAAATAATCCAATTGGCAGGAAGGCCAAAGATATTTAAAAAAAGTACAAAGCCCAACAGGGTCATAAAACCACCCACCAAAAAGTAGGCTATGGCATAAGGTATGGTAAACTCCATTATTTTTCCCGCAAATCTTGCACGCGCACGGCCTTTCCTTCCGTGGTGGGAATGGTTCCTGAAGCTACCAATTCCACTATGGGAGTCACAAGGATTTCATCACGCAAGCGTCCCATGATATTTTTTTGCAAAGCACGCAAGATACGCATATCTTCCACAAAGCATTCTTCGCGAATTTCCACCTGCACACGCATATGGTCAGCAACGCCGTCATTTTCTAAAATAATAAGGTAATTTTGCCCCACTTCACGGAAAGTCATAATAACTTGTTCAATCTGCATGGGATAAATATTTACACCCTTCAGGATGAACATATCATCAGCGCGACCTAAGATTCTGTCTATACGACGATGCTTACGTCCACACGAACATTCTCCTGGCAAAAAGCGTGTGAGATCACGCGTGCGATAGCGCAAAATAGGCATACCTTGACGGCAAAGACAGGTCATAACCAGCTCGCCCACTTCGCCCTCAGGAACGGGCTCACCTGTTTCAGGGTTGATGATTTCCGCAATGTACGCATCTTCCCACACATGCATGCCGTTTTGCTCTTGACACTCAAAGGCCACACCAGGGCCATTCATCTCAGATAAACCATAAGAATTGTACACTTTCATATCAAAAAGACTTTCGATACGACGGCGATACTCTTCGGTGTAAGGTTCAGCACCAATAAGCGCAATGCGCAATGACAGGTCTCGAGGATTCTCACCTGCTTCTTCCAAATGCCCACCTAAAATTAACGCGTAGGAGGGTAAAATATGCACCACAGTGGTCTTAAAATCCTTCACAAGCTTAAGCTGGCGACGTGAGTTTCCGGCTCCGGCTGGGATAGTAAAACAGCCCAAACGCTCTGAACCGTAGTGAATACCTAGACCGCCAGTGAAAAGCCCATAACCAGACATATTTTGAAACACGTCCTCTCGGCGCACACCCACCATGTGCATACTACGCGCCATGAGATCAGCCCAAGAATTTAAGTCGTTTTGCGTATGGCAAATGGCTGTGGGCGTTCCCGTCGTACCGCTGGACACGTGCATGCGTACAATATCCGCTTGAGGCACGCACAATAAACCTGTGGGATAATTAGCGCGTAAATCATCCTTAGTGGTAAAGGGTATTTTACGTATATCATCAAGACTTTCAATGGATGCAGCAGAAATGCCTGCTTGGCGAAATTTTTGCTCATAAAAAGAGCATTTGTTTGCTTGCTCCATGGTGGCGCATAAACGTGCGCGCTGGGTACTTTCAATTTTTTCGCGAGACCAAAGCTCTGCTTTATCAAAAACTTCCATGCTCATTCTCATTTATTTTTTATAGTGCTCGCCAAAGGCGCGTAATAAACCAAAACAGCCTGCCAACATCATCTGCCCATGCGGCGCAATGAACTGTCCATATCCACGTAATATTTCACGTTGCGGCCCTAGAACAAAAGTAGGGGTAAAACCACCTGCATCAGCATCTCTTACGCCAAACACCGTACCATGCCCGCCTGAGGCACGCACTTCTTCATCAGGAAGCCAGCCTAAACGAAATTCTTGTAAATCGTGTAACAACTCTTCCAAAGAGCGCTGCCCCGTGTGATGCTCATAAATACCAGACACTTGACCTTTATACACTAGCATGGCTATGGTATGGCTATTACCCACATTGATAATGGTAACACCCTCACGTTGTGAGCGAGCCCACACCTCTGGAGTACATAAGGCCCCAAGCACCGCAGCCATGCCTGTATCAGCCACAGCGCCGCCGGTAAGCTTTTGCAAGGTATCCAATCGTGTAAACGTTGGGCATTGCTCGGCCACATTAGCATATAACCATTGCTCAGGGTACGCCGACTTTTCTAGCAACGCGCGCCATTGCTGCATACGCCCTTGACGGTTGCCTTGAATATGCACACCATGATCCTGCACCGCCGCCACCACAGCATGGGGCATAGGTAAGGCCCATTGACGCAAAGTACTTTCCCACATGGCGCCGTCATAATCTGCCGCATACACAGGCACAGCACCTTGCGGCGGCCTGGCACAAATTTGTATACCAAAAGCTTTCACCCGCTCCACATCATCATGCATGGACGCGGCGGCTTCTACGGTACATGAAAAGCCATAACCAGCTTTTATATGTTCAAGTACAGCTTTAAGAAACCCGCCACCCATATTATGCCCATGCAGCCACACATACTTACCAGCCAAGGTAAGATGTTCTATTTTTTGGCGAATCAAACGCGCCGGCGAAGGCAAAATAAATTGTGGCCAATTTTCCGGACGTGTATCCGGTAAAGCTAACAGCACATCTTGCGTGCCAGATCCTATATCCAATAACAGCACAGGGCCGCTTTCATGCAAAAAAGAATATTGTTCACTCACACATTTATGCTGAGACATGCTTCATCCATGGGCTAAAGTAAAGATGCATATGCAAAAGCCACGTAGCTTTTTCAGTGAGGCATCATACGCATAAGACGTAAAGTACGCAAGGCATATCACAGCAGAACGCAAGGTATTGCTAAAGGAAAAAGGATTTTTCAAATGCATACTGCGCGGCGCGGATCCCTTCTACGTGCTCTAGGAATCAATAAACAATGACTACGCTCTAAAATTCTACAACACCCCAAAAGCCATATTTAAGCCTAAAACATAACATGTTGATAATATAGAAATTTTATTTTGATTGAAAAAAAATTACATTTTTTTGAAAAAAACGCTTGCCAAGACCCTCTCGATTCTATATACCTTCTTTCGCGCCGAGGTGGTGGAACTGGTAGACACGCTATCTTGAGGGGGTAGTGGCAATAGCTGTGCGGGTTCGAGTCCCGCCCTCGGCACCAACATAAAAAGATTAAAGCCCCGTAAGGTCTCTAAAGCCTTACGGGGCTTAACTTTTTTCTTCATTTAGACTCCCACGTACTCTCTTTGACCCCCTAGACATACCCCCTTTCTGGGGGTACATTGAGGGGTATGTAGCATTTTGCAATTTTACGTACCCCCAGCTCTATCCTGTTAAATATCATGACTTTTTATAAGCACAGGGGGTATGCGAGACCATATAAGGGGGTACGCTATGAACAAACTAAACGACACCATGTTGCGGAATATTAAAGGGACAGGTAAAGC
>CAYJHH010000095.1:0-11214 GCA_964369995.1 uncultured Desulfovibrionaceae bacterium | reverse complement strand
TACGTTAATTTCTGGCAAAGTTTATTACGGCGTCAAAAAGTAAAAGTTTTATTTTCACGGATAGTTAAGTTGTTTTCCAGTGTCGAACTACTTAGGCGAAAAACCTTGTTTGGTTTCAGCTTGCATGCCGCCCATGCTATTGCGAATGGTACCATAACCGGCATTTTTTAACTTAAGCGCCACATCATAAGCGCGTAAGCCCGTATTACAAATGAGCACCACGGGGCGATCCTTGGGTACTTCTTGCATGCGGGCGTCAATTTCTTCCAAAGGAATGCCATGCCATTCTTTTTCTTCTTGCTCAATGGCAGCGCTGGCGGCCTTGGGACGTGCATCCATAAAGAAAATGCCATTTTCAGCGCGATTTTCCCAAAGTTTGGCAAATTCTTGAGGGGTAAGGGGCTCAAAGCGTTCGGCTAAAGCATTATCCGTCACATTGGCCACCACGTTGACCACATCCATGGCCGAAGCCATGGGCGGTGTATAGAGTATTTCCAAATTAGATATGTCATCCACCGTGGGTTGTGCCATTTGTAAGGCCGCGGCCACAGCGTCTATGCGTGCTTTGAGGGCATCGGCAGCGGAGCAGGCGCCCTGTATACCAAGAACACGGCGCGTGGCTTTATCCACCACCAATTCCAGACTCATCATATGTTTTTCTGGGTAAAAATGCGCCCTGTCCAATTGCTCCACATTAACAGCCATGGCATCAAAGCCTTCTTTTTGCGCTTGTGCCACCGTTAAACCGGCGCCGCAAAAACTGAGCCCAAAAAGCTTTACGCCCCACGAGCCCACATAGCCCTTAAAGGTGGCTTGTCCCCCTGCGGCATTGGTACCAATGACACGCCCTTGACGGTTGGCCATGGAACCTAAGGGGATATAGCCCATTTTTCCGGTGATAAGATTACGCACGGACACACAATCTCCGCCGGCATAAATGCTCGGATCGCTACTCTGCATGTATTCATTCACTTCAACAGCGCCAAAATCCGTTACGGCGAGGCCGGCTTCCTTGGCGAGCTGCCCGTTGGGAATAAAGCCTGCTGCCATGATAACCACTTGGGCTTCTAAGGTGCGTTTATTGGTAATGACGCGTGAAACTTTGCCATTTTCCCCTTCAAGGCGGATGACGGTTTCATCTGTATACACAGCCACGTCATTGTCGCGGCAATCTTTTTCTGCCATGAGCGCTAAAGTGGGGGAAAGGGCTGCGGGCAAAAGATTGGGCGCCATTTCCACCACACTGGTTTCCACACCCCACATTTCAGTGAGGGAGACGGCGCATTCTAAACCAATAAATCCGCCACCAATAACCACCGCTTGACTGATTTCCCCTTTTTCGCAGCCTTTGCGGATGGCTTGCGCCGCTTCTAAGCGGGTAACGGCAAAAACATTGCCAAGGTCTGCGCCGGGTACAGGCAGCACGCGAGCCGAGGCTCCGGTGGCAAGCACTAAGGTGTCATAAGCAAGCTCTTCTTCTTTACCGCTGAGTGCATCTTGCACTAAAACGGTTTTAGCTTCTTTGTTAATGGACATGGCGCGGGTTTGGGTGCGCACATGCACGCCTTTGAGCTCTTCGAAGAATTTGGCATCACGTAAGGTATGGTAAGGGGTGGAGCGTAACTCGTCTAAATTGTTGATTTCGCCCGAAAGATAAAAGGGAATACCGCAACCACCGTAAGAAATAAAGACATTTTCATCTATGAGGGTAACCGTGGCGTCGGGGGCTAAGCGCTTACAACGGCAAGCGGCCTTGGGCCCCAATGCCACACCACCAATGACTAATATATTTTTTCCCATGAATATTCTCCTAAAAGTCTTATGAAGGGGCAAAAATCCCTTGTGTCTACGGTATTAATTGCGTGTGCCGCGCCACTGGCGCTTATCACCCACGCGCATGGTTATGCGTTCCCTATCCATATATTCCAAAAGCGCAATGAGGTATTTACGAGAAATACCATCCAAAATTTCTTTAAGGCCTGCGGGGTCAAGGTCATCATGATTGTCAAACCAAACCCGCACACGATTTCGAATATCTTCAATGACGGGGGCGGCGTAATACAGACCTTCTTTCACGCGTACCAATTGCTTTTCATCGCAAAGCATTTTCAGCACAGGAGCGGCTTTTTTGGCGTCCACTTTAAGCTCATCCAGCACATCCTTAAGATTAGGCGGGGTGAGGCCGGCAGCGCCATGGGCGGCTAAAATCTGTTCTTTAAGGGAGGAGGCATCAAGGCTTAGCTCCACCGTATGGCTGGCTAGGCGCAACACATCGCCTTCTGCCACTAAAGTGCCGCTACGCAGGCAACGCTCAATGACCAAATGCGCCAATTTGGGGCGCTGCTTGGGGCATAAAACACCGCGTGCCATGCCAGCTTTGAGGGGGTCGCGCTTATGAAAAGCCGCCGCTTGCTCTAGGCAGTGTTGCATAAGCTTTTGCAGGGCTTCACCAAAAATATAACGCTTTTCGTCCTTATCAAAGCAGGTCACCTTGGCGCCTAAACTTTGCAAAAGCTTTTCCAACTTTTTGGCATTACCATTACTTAATACCATAAGCTCGGCAAAAGAAAGTCCTTCTATGTCTGCCAATGCCAATTGATGCAATACGCGCTGTTCAAAATTCTTCACCCCTTCAAGGGTATGTAGGTCTTGGAGTAAGGTTAGGCGCGTGTCAAAGTCGGCATCCTTACGGCGCAGAGGCTGTGGCAAAGGATGCACAAGCACGCCGCCGGCCACGGTGCGTAAGGGAGAATAGGCACGCACCACGCAGCGATCGCCAAAAACGCCCACCATGGGCTCTTGAAAGCGAATTTCCGTGAGGGCGCTTTGTCCGGGTTCTAGGCGATCTCTGTCAAAGAAATACAGCCTTGCGGCCACTTCGCGGGCGCCGTGGTGAAAGTGAATTTCTGTTCTGGCGCGTAAGGCACGGGGGGCGGAGGAAAGACATTGCAAATGCACCATCCAGCGTGTGGCCGGAAAAAGTGTATTGGGGTGCGTAAGCACGGCGCCGCGTGGCACTTCGCCCACTTCTACCCCTTGTACATTGAGGGCGCAGCGTTGCCCGGCGCCGGCGTCTTCGGCGGCATGCCCATGCCATTGAATGCTACGAATTTTTGTTTCCACCTCTTGGGGCATAAAGATGGCTTCATCGCCAAGGCTTACTTCACCGGCAAGCAGGGTGCCTGTAACCACGGTGCCATGCCCTTTCATGGAAAATATTCTGTCCACGGGCAAGCGAAAGAGGGTACTTTCGCGGGAAGGGCTCAGGGTTTTGGAACATTGCACCACATGCTCACGCAGGGCGTCTAATCCTTGCTTTGTGAGGGAAGATACAGGAAAAATGGGCGCATCTTCGAGGAAAGTTCCTTGCAAAAAAGTTTTTACATCTTCTTGCACAAGGCTAATCCACTCTTCATCCACCATGTCAATCTTGGTCAGTGCCACAAAGCCATGTTTGATACCAAGGAGGGAGCAAATTTCTAAGTGCTCGCGGGTTTGCGGCATAACGCCTTCGTCGGCGGCGATGATAAGCATGACAAAATCAATGCCCGCGGCGCCTGCCACCATATTTTTCACAAAGCGTTCATGCCCAGGCACATCCACAATGCCAAGGCGTTCGCCGCTGGGCAATTCAAAGTGCGCAAAACCCAGCTCAATGGTGATGCCGCGTCTTTTTTCTTCTTCCAGTCGGTCGCAATCAATACCGGTGAGGGCGCGTACGAGGGATGTTTTTCCGTGGTCAATATGTCCGGCTGAGCCAAGAACCAGTGGCATAGATGTCTCCTTAAGGCCGTGCGTCATGGATGTGAGCTAGAGCTTTGGCAAGTGTTGGCCTTGCCTTGCCCTTGCGCCGTGAGGTCGCTCGGTATATACAAGGGCAATGTGGCAAGGAAAGACGCATAAGTCAATGAATGCCGGTAAGTTTTTTATCCCCCATGGGCTGTTTTATGGTACATGGGATAAGGTAAGGAGGATGTTATGGAAATACTTTCTATTACTACGCGTAAACGCTGCGAACTTGTGGACATTACTCAAGAGGTGCAAGCCCTTGTGCGCGGGCAAGGAGCGTGGCAAAAGGGCGCTTTGGTATTGTATTCGCCGCATACCACCTGTGGGCTTACCATCAATGAAGGGGCAGACCCTGACGTGGCGCGAGATATGACGACGTTTTTCACAGCGCTTGTACCTGAGCATAATAATTTTCGTCATGCTGAGGGTAATAGCGATGCGCATATTAAAACCAGTCTCTTTGGCCCTTCACTCATGCTTATTGTGGAAGATGGGCGCGTACAGCTTGGCACATGGCAGCATATTTATTTGTGCGAAGGAGATGGCCCGCGCTCCAGAAAAATTTGGGCGCAATTTTTAGGGGCATAAGTACCTTTTCATGTATGGTGATGTCAGCTTCTAGTTCTTCGCCCGCTTTGGCATGGATCATTCATATAGATATGGATGCTTTTTATGCCTCTGTGGAGCAAATGGACAATCCTTCCTTGCGCGGTAAGCCTGTGGCTGTGGGTACAGATTGCGCGCGCGGTGTGCTTTCTGCCGCTTCCTATGAGGCGCGAACCTTTGGTGTGCGCTCTGCCATGCCTTCGGGTATGGCTAAAAAATTGTGTCCTCAGCTTATTTTTGTACCGGGGCGCATGGGGCGCTATAAAGAAATTTCTCAAAAAGTCATGGCTGCTTTGGAAAACTTTTCTCCCGTGGTGGAGCAAGCCTCCATAGATGAAGCCTATGTGGACGGCACTGGCCTTGAAAGGCTGTTTGGATCCATTGAAAGTCTTTGTCAAAAAATGCAACAGGCTATTTTTGAGACCACGGGTGGGCTTACGTGCTCTGTGGGGGCGGCGCCCAAAAAGTTTTTGGCCAAAATAGCTTCGGATATACACAAGCCCCATGGCATGTATATTTTGTATCCTGAGGCTGTACCTCATTTTTTACAAACCTTACCTGTGCAAAAAATCCCCGGTGTGGGAAAAAAATTTATGGCGGAATTGCAAAAGCTAGGGGTTCGCTTTGCGGGAGATGTGCATAAATTCCCCGAGGAGTTTTGGGAACGGCGCTTTGGTAAGGGCGGCGTGCAGCTGTGGCAAAGGGCTCATGGGCAAGATGCAGGTGTGGTGACACCGTATACTGAGCCTAAAAGTGAAAGCAGTGAAGTGACTTTTTCGCAAGACACCTTAGATAGAGAATTTTTGCAAAAAAATTTGTTGGCGCAGGCGGAGCGTGTGGGAGCATCCTTGCGCAAGCAAGGACTTTCAGGGCGTACCATTACGCTGAAAGTAAAATTTTCTGACTTTAGCCAAGTGACGCGTTCTCGCACCTTGTCGCAAAGCACGCAGGGTACGCAATGTATTTTTGGCACAGCGTGTGAGCTTTTGGCAGCTCTTTCTTTGCCACAAAAAGTGCGGCTCATTGGGCTTGGTGTTTCTGGTTTTCATGCAGGGGCAGAGCAGGGGCTACTTTTTCACTCCACGGTACAAGAAGATTTTGGCAAGCAGGATAAGCTTGATACAGCCTTGGATGCCTTACGCCAAAAGTTTGGGCGAGAGGCTGTCATGCGCGGGCGACTTTTTTCGCCTAAGCAAAAATCTTCATCACCTGAAAATGAATAATGTGAAAACAGGCATAGAGATATGCGGTAGATATTTTAGAAGAAAAATACCTGATAACAAATTGATACACATAAAAAATATTTTTTTCACAACGTTGGACTTGAAATTTTAATATTTAGGTCTTATATTCCTTATTCAGACGTATTATCTTATTTTTCTTACTAATTCATACAGAAATACTGTATAAAAATAAAACGAGAGGTTTGCTATGAGTAAAGTGCGCGTTGGTATTAATGGTTTTGGTCGTATTGGCCGTCAAATGTTTCACATCTTATACAAAAACTTTCAAGATCAAGTGGAAGTTGTGGCCATCAATGATTTGTGCGATGCCGACACCTCTTTCCATTTGCTTGAATATGATTCCGTGTATGGCCGCGCTAACTTTAACGCAGTGGTAAACGGGCAGGAAGTAAGTGTAGGACCTTGGAAGGTTCAATGCAGCAGCGAGCGCGATCCTAAAAATATTCCTTGGGCTAAATATGGCGTTGACATTGTGGTGGAATCTTCAGGCGTGTTTCGCGATGCAGAAAAAGCCAAGGTACACTTAGAAGGCGGCGCTAAAAAGGTTATCTTCTCTTCTCCTGCTAAAAATGAAGATTTAACCTTGGTTATGGGTGTGAACGAAAAAGATTATGACCCTGCCAAGCACCATATGGTGTCCAATGCTTCTTGCACCACCAACTGCCTTGCTCCTGTGGTAAAAGTATTGCACGAGGCTTTTGGCATTAGCCAAGGTACCATGTGCACCATTCACTCTTATACCAATGACCAACGTATTTTAGATATGCCGCATTCTGACTTGCGTCGTGCACGCGCTGGTGGCGTAAATATTATCCCCACTTCCACGGGCGCCGCATCTGCCGTGGCTAAAGTTATTCCTGCCATGAAGGGTAAATTTAGCGGCTATTCTTTGCGTGTGCCTACACCTACAGTGTCTGTGGTGGACTTTACCGCCGTGCTTGAAAAGGAAACCGACACTGAAACCATGCGTGCAAAATTAAAGGCCGCCGCTGAGGGTGAGCTTAAGGGTATTTTATCTTATAGCGAATTGCCTTTGGTATCCATGGACTTTAAGGGCGATTCCCACTCTTCCATTGTGGAAGCAGAATATTGCACCGTACAAAATGGTAATTTTGCCAAGATTGTTCTTTGGTATGACAATGAATGGGGCTACTCCAGCCGCTTGTGCGATTTAATCGTCTATATGAAAGAAAAAGGTTTATAAAAAAACTTCCTCTGCTCCTTTATGGAGGGGCAGAGGGCTTTCCCACAGTGTCTTGAGCTTTTTCCAAAAACTCGCATTTGTCAAAACGCATTTTCTTTGCTATCTGTCTTGAGCTAAGCATATGCTACTGGGCTTACCCAGAAGTAATGACATTTCTACAAATGCTTCCCGTGGTCTATAGTTTTTCTTTTTGTTGCCGATAGTAAGGGCAATGGACGGAAATGATGTATTACGACTCTATTTAGGAGAGAAAGTATATGAGTGAGACCGAAACCAAAGCCACCTATCACGGCTCGGATGACAGTAGTCTTATCCAAATGGTTACCTTTAAGATTGCTGAAGAAGAATTTGGCGTAGACATTCTTAAAGTGCAAGAAATCATCCGCATGATGCCCATCACCAAGGTGCCCAATGCGCCTGCCTTTGTGGAAGGGGTTATCAACTTGCGTGGCAAGGTTATTCCTGTCATTGATATGCGCAAACGTTTTGGCATGAAAGCCGCCATTCACGACAGTCAAACCCGTATTAAGGTCATGGATCTTGGCGGGCAAATTGTGGGCTTTGTGGTGGATGCAGTATGCGAAGTGTTGCGTATTAAGGAATCCACCGTGGAACCACCACCAGCTGTTGTGGCTGGCATTGGCTCCGAATACATGCGCGGCGTGGGTAAGCTTGAAGATAGATTACTCATTTTGCTTGACCTTGATAAATTGCTTACTGAAACAGAAATGGAAAGCCTCAGCGCCATGTAGGTTTGCTGAACCATGTATATGCAAAGGACCCTCGTGCTTTTTACGAGGGTCTTTCTTTTTTTCGGTGGAGCATTGTTCACAAAAATGCTATGAAAACGAGAGAAATTTTTAAGGAGATTTTATGCATGCCATTATTTTAGCAGCCGGCGTGGGTACGCGTTTAGGACGCCCTTTTCCCAAATCTCTTTCTGTCTTGCCCACGGGTGAGCGCATTTTAGGGCGACAAATTCGTCTTTTGCGTGAAGCGGGTATTGAGAGCATTACCATTGTGGTGGGCTTTAAAAAAGGGCTTATCATGGAAGAATTTCCTGAGGTGTATTATTCTTATAATCCCATTTTTTATGTGACCAATACCTCCAAAAGCTTATTGCATGCCTTGCGCCATATGAATGATGATATTGTGTGGATGAATGGCGATGTGGTTTTTGACGGTGCCATTTTGCAAAAGCTTTTACACGCTGTGCAAGACACAAAGAGTAATTATATTTGTGTGGATACAAAAAAATGCGCCGAAGAAGAAGTAAAATACCGCACCCATGCGGATGGGCGTATTAGTGAATTGTCCAAGCAAGTGGAAATTGCTCAGGCCGAAGGCGAAGCTGTGGGCATTAATTTTGTGCGCAAAGAGCATGTGGCAGATTTTCGCAAGGCCTTAGAAGCTGTGGACGATGCGGATTATTTTGAAAAAGGTATTGAGCTGTGCTTGCAAAAAAATATGCCATGGTTGCCTTTGGATATTTCTGCCCATCGTTGCATTGAGGTAGATTTTAATGAAGATTGGGATGCCGCTCAGGCTCTTTTTGCCAGCGATAATTAAGATATTTCATGGCTTAAAAAATAAAAAAGAACATTTTGCATACTGATAGTTAAGGAATAGTATAATGATTACCGCTGATTTACACACTCACACTCTGTATTCTCACGGACAAGATACCCCCGCAGCCATGTGGGAATCTGCACAGAAAAAGGGCATCACCCTTCTTGGCTTCACCGAGCATTCACCGCGCCCCACCAATTATACCTATAGCAATGAATATCGTGAAAAACTCAGCAAATATTTTCCGCAATATGTGGCAGAAGTGACGCAGCTGAAAGAACAATTTCCAGGTCAAGTGCTACTAGGCATAGAGATGGATTGGATGGAAAAAGAAGTGGCTTTCATTAAGGATGCCTTGGCCTCGTATGAGTTTGATTATGTTATAGGTTCGGTGCATTTTCTGGAAACGTGGGGTTATGATGATTTATCTTCCGATTGGATGAGCCTAAAGAAAAATCATTGCCACGAACATTATAACCATTATTTTAAAACCTTGCGCCGTATGGCTGAAAGCGGTCTTTTTAATATTGCCGCGCATTTGGATCTCATTAAAATTTTCTCCATCGACACCTTTCAAGAGTGGATCAAAGAGCGTGATTCTCTCATTCTTGTGGCTGAGGCTTTGCAAGCCATGATGCTCAATGGCATGGCTTTAGAAGTTTCCTCGGCAGGTTTACGCAAAATGTGTAAGGAAATTTACCCAGGCCCGCATATAATGGCCCTTGCTAAAGAGTTGCACGTGCCTATCTCCTTTGCCTCCGATGCGCACAATGTGCGTGATGTGGCGGCGGATTTTGATCAATTAGAGGCTTACGCGCGCTCTTTTGGTTATGAACATAGTGTGTATTTTTGCAAAAATGTCATGCATAAGCTTCCCTTTTAAGGTTTTTTTATGCATACAGCCTCGCCCCTCATAAGCCTATGTCATACCCATGTGCATTTGTTGCATGAAGGGCAACAGCGTCATGTATTGCAAGACATACATTTTTGCCTGCATGCAGGGGAGCATGTGGCCATTTTAGGAGCCAATGGAGCAGGTAAGTCAACATTGTTGCGCTTACTTCGTGGTGAGGTGTGGGCGAGTTCTGCACCGGCTGCTGAGCCCGCCGCTGAGCCCGCCGCCGCACTGCGCTCTCCCCAGGAAAAACCCATAACATGGTATGTGCAAGGCGTGGCAGAAACCTCTCCCATCATGGGCAAGCGCATGACAGCATTGGTGTCTGCCGCCAAGCAGGAGCGCTATGTGCGCCAAGAGTGGAGGCTAAGCGGTGAGGATATTTTACTCACGGCTTTTTCTGACAGTGAATTGTTATACTTTATCCCCGAACAGCATCAAAAAGAAGCCGTGTATGCCATGGCCAAAAGCTTATCTTGCTTGCATATATTATCGCAAGAAGCCTGTACCCTATCTCAAGGGCAATTGCGCTTGCTCATGCTTGGGCGTGCACTTTTGCAAAAGCGCCCTGTACTGTTACTGGATGAATATATGGAAGGGCTAGACGCCCCCACCCGCGCCTTATTGCTAAAAGCTTTACAAAATAATAGCTTTGATGCGGGTGCACCTTCAGGGGCAAAAAACGCTGGCGTCAGTACATATATTTTCACTGGGCATAGGCAAAGCAGTGTACCGCCATGGGTAAAGCATATATACATGCTACAAAATGGGCGCTTAGAAAAAATTTCTACGGAAAAATCCACACAATCTACCACCACGCAAAAGCTTGAGGCTTCTTCATGGAAGGACACAATCAGCGTAGCTTGTGCGTGTTCTGATTCGTACTCTGTGTCTGGGCCTTGCTCATCTACATCCGCTACGCCGCCTTTTTCACAGGAATCCGTGCATATGCGACTTGAAAATGCCACCGTTTTTGTGGAGAGAAAACCTCTTTTACACGATATCTCATGGGCATGGCATCAAGGGGAGCATTGGTTTTTGCATGGAGCCAATGGGGCGGGGAAGTCCACCTTTTTGCGATTGCTTGCGGGAGATGAATATGTGGCTTTTGGTGGATTGCTTCAGCGCTTTCGCTTGCATACGGCACAAGCACCTGAGCTTTTGCAAAATCGTGTAGACATTGGCAGTGCTGTACGACTTGTGAGTGATAAAGCGCAAATGACCTATGCCTATGACTGTACGGCTTTAAAAGCGGTGCTTTCTGGCATAGATCAAGTACAAGGGCAGTATAGAAGCTATAGCGAAGAGGAACACGCCCATGCCGAAAACATGCTTAAGCAATTTGATGTACTCGCTTTGGCGCATAGGCATATCCATTCTTTATCCACAGGGCAAATGCGGCGTGTTTTACTTGCCCGCGCTCTCATGCCCTGTGCTCAAGGTTTTAAGCCTCAAATATTACTCTTAGACGAACCTTTTTCCGGTCTTGATACGGATGCGGCGCAGCAATTACAGCATGTGCTTCAAAGCCTATGCCATGACGTGGGGATGCTCTTGGTATCTCACTACAGCGAAGATTGTTTGCCCTGTATTAATCGCCATGCGATCATGGAACAAGGGCGTTTACGAACGCTGTAAAAAGGCTGTAATTCATACTAAAAAAGTAAGTTTAGGCTTCTTTCTTTGCTTTTAAAAACTTTTTTCAAAAAAAGTGACTTTTTTTTCTTTTCCCCCCTAGACGAAATTCTAAGGTGAATTATTTCTCTTCCTGTGAGCAGAAAAACAGCTCACTTAGGCCTTATGAGCGCAAGGCTCACTTTCATGGGGCATGTGTTTAAGCCAAAAAACCCGTAAGGGTATTTTATATATGTGATGATTTCCGAGGAGGAATTTTTTATGTCTAAGAT
>CAYJHH010000094.1:0-11230 GCA_964369995.1 uncultured Desulfovibrionaceae bacterium | reverse complement strand
TGTCCCCAGCTACGCCAAAGGCATAATTTGCTGTGCGTTCAGCGTATTGTTGCCACTGACGACCTTCTTTTGTGCGTATAGTAGGGGCGCATTCTGCTATGGCGTCCATGACGGCTTGAGGGCTATGGCCTGTTGCCCTCATTCGCACGGCAATCATGGCGTCAAGACGTGAGAAGTCCTCAATGTTCATGTGCTTGCGTATATCTTCGTAATGAGTATGGTACGCAGCAGTAGCAGAGCCTGTAGGAAAATTCCGAATCTGATGGGGGGCGGGGTGTGTCTGCTTTTGCCTTTCCTGCTCTTCGTATTTTTTTGCTATTGCTCTGGCTGTGAGATATGCCTTGGTACACTCCTGCTTTTCAGCAAAAAGAAGCTTCACTCTAGGGTAAGAGCCGTCAGCATTTTGGTGTTTAGGCTTCATATTGCCAAAGCCCGGCGCACGATGAGGGTGTATGCAACCGGAAAGCTTTTTGTCTCCGTATTCCTTATTGAGTTGTTCCGTAAGCCTATTGCTCGCCTCACGGCTAAAGGCATTTTGCACCTTGGGAATGGTCAAAATGCACTGGTAATTCTTGGGGGAGCTTTCCAAAATGACAGCAGGGACAAAGCCGTCTTTGCGTAAACGTGCTACGCTTTCCGCAGTCATGTCATCAATGAGGATATGGTGCTTGTCGTCAGACAAAGGCGTATAGTAGATATTTTCCCTACGAGCTTGGAGCTTGAGCATTGTGGGGATATTTTCCAACACTTCATCAGCGGTAAAGCCTTTAGTCACGCCATCTCGCTTGTCCAAGATAAACGTCTTTTTGCTACCATCTGTGTCCATTTTTATGCACGTTACCCGATAACGGTCGGCGCTCACCGCTTGCGCATAGCGTTCAAAGGCTTTAGCTTCTGTAATGTTGGTATCAAGAACTTGGGGTGTTTCCATAGGTACTACCTCTTGGGGCTTATCCAGTTCACGCCGATAACGCCAAAGTGCGGCTTGCTTATGGAGCTGACGAAATCGTAGCCATGTTTCAAAGCGTGGACGTGCAGAATTGCGCTGTTGTTTGGTTATCTGCTTGCGACTTTGTCGTAATGTTTTCAGCTCTCCCTTTTGCTGAATACTCAAGAAGTGCCGTGCCACGTTAAGGATATGCAGGCCGTGACTTTTGAATTTGCTAATGGCGTTTTGCCGCTCTTGTCTGTGCCTTTTCTTGACATGGGCAATGGCTTTTTCTGCTTCGCTGATGTCCATTTTTTCAATGGGTGCAAGAGCTTTGTCAGCATATTCCGCTTGGTACTCTTGCCATTCTTTTTGATTGACTTTGCTTACTGGCTCTGGTGCGGCTTGTTTTGGAACTTGTGAGTACGTTCCTGCTACAAATACGCCTAACTTTTTGGTCAATTTCCCCATGCTAAAGTTGCGGTCAATGGAGGAAGCTTTGACAGCAATGGCTTTATCTTTTGACGGTACAAAGACCACCGCACCTGAGCCTTTCTTTTCAAAGCGTAAGCTGATTTGTGCCATGCCCTCATGAAGCTCTTGCCATGTTTTAGCCTCGGCTATGATTTTATGCCCACGCTCTTGGGCTATACGTTGGGCAGACTTTTCTCCTGTGGCATGTTCAAATTCTGCGGCTTTTGCAGACGGCTTTCTGGCTTTTTTCACATCCCTGCGCTTGGCAACTTCGCCGTTTTCCAAGACCACATAACGAGCGTTATCTTCGCTTTGCCAGCCATGCTTGTTTTCAAGAAGTGCCACCACTTTATGCGCCGCTTCAATGTCAAAACCTCTGTGCGGTTGCACCACTTTTCCAGTGGCTTCACACATGCGGTTGACCGCTATATGGACGTGGAAGTTCTCGGTGTCTTGGTGCAAGGCATAGATGGTTTGATGCCCCTCAAGCTCCATGTGTTTCAAGAAGGTATCCACCACATCGTCAACTTGTTCAGACGTAGGTTGCTCATCTTCTCGCCACGAAAAGAGCCAATGTGTTACTGACATACGGCTGTAAATACTTTCTTGAGCAAGGCCAATCATCTCGGCTTTTTGCCCATCATGGTCAAAGTGAATGAAGTTTCTGCTCCCTGCATAGGCCACTTTCTCACGTTTATTTTTTTCATGCGGAAAGCGGATATAATCCACAAGGTCGGCAATTTGCCTTTCCTTGGGCTTTTGCATGGCTTTATGCTTTACTTTCTTCACAATCATTTTTGCGAAACTCCGATTTTTCTCACTGTCCAAAGCAATTCTTGCAACACGTCTTCTTGCTTTTGAAAAAGCTCTTTAGGGGCTTGTGCTTCACGCATGGCTTCAAAATTGTGCTTGAGCAAACCGCCAATTCTGCGCAACTCCCTAATGGTTATTACGTCCGTATGGGCAATGATGGGCTTGCGCCCAAAGAAACGCCTTCGCAAGTATTCTGAAACTGACACTCCTGCAATTTGAGCTATTTCTTCCAAATGTTTTTTCTCCATTTCGCTGACACGCACGGTGACAGAAGTTCTTGAGGGGCGAATGCCTTTTGCTGTTTTGCCTTTCATGTATTTCTGCCTTTTGCCTTTTTAATGCGAGAAGCTTGCGCCGAGCATTGGGGTTTCCAAAGGGGCGAAGCCCCTTGGCAGGATATAGCGGTCTGTAAGACGGCTACCATCCTGCCAAGAAAATGGCTTATCGTGCAGTGGTGAATTTATATAATTTTAGAAAATTGAATTATTATATTCCAAACTCTCATAAGAGGAGGAATGGTATGGCACAGAGTTCAAAGCCACACAGAGCTTATCGCCAAGAGCAACTGGAAGAAGTGCAGAAATTGCTGCGGCAATTACCGGAAAAAGATACTCGCAAAACCAAGCAGGAGGCAGGAGAATTTCTGAAGGAAGATTTTTATAAGGCATTAAGTAAGGGCTATTCAGCACGAGAACTATCCGCATACCTCAAGGAAAATAAGCAAGCTATTTCCGTAAACTTTATTGAAGATGCTGTGAAACCAAAATCTCTCAATGCGGTAACAAAGTCCAAAAGTAAGGCCAAGGAAGTGATGGTTGTTCCAGAGAAAAAGTCACAAACCACATATCCCATAAACGATGGTGGATTTGAAATAATCCCCGACAAACCAGATGGAGAGTTATAAAATGAATGCACCCATTATCTACATTGGCGGTAGTAAAGGCGGCGTTGGTAAAAGCAAAATGTCCTTTGCGCTCATTGAATATTTGCTGAGGAATGGCAAGAAAGTGTTGCTCATTGAAACGGACAATGCCAATCCCGATGTCTACAAGGCGCACCAAAAGTACAGTGATGCAAGCCTAACATGTAAAATGCTCAACCTCGATAAAGCAGATGGCTGGATTCATCTTGTCAACGAAGCCGATGCACATCCCGAACACACTCTGGTTATCAATTCAGCGGCAAGAAGTAATCGTGGGGTAAGCAGTTATGGTGCTACACTTGGAAATTCGCTTTCTGAACTCAGCCGAAAGTTTATTGCGTTATGGGTCATAAATAGACAGCGTGACTCTGTGGAATTGTTGCATGTATTCATGGATGTATTTCCTAATATTCCCATCCACGTTTGCCGTAACCTGTACTTTGGTAAGCATGACAAATTTGAGATGTATAATATCTCAAAAATTCGTGAAGCATTGGAAGCAAAGTATCCAAGCTTAGACTTTCCAGATTTGGCAGACCGTGTGGCAGATACATTATACTCTGGTCGAGTACCAATTATAGAGGCACTGGCAAATTTACCCATAGGAAGTCGCGCGGAGCTACGCCGTTGGCAACAACGATACACGGAAATGTTTGATGTAATCTTCAAAGAAAGTAAGGAACAGGAGTAATGAGTATAGATTGCATAAAACGCTTTGAACGGCTTTTAGGACGAGAACTTAGCCCGGATGATAAAGTACGCTTATTACGCATAAAGGACATTTTGGGCATAGACAATAATGACGCCTTATGGGATTTGCTTATTGCTATGGACTATCAACGTATTTACTACGAGGAGTTGCCGCAAAAAATTGAGCAAAGTACCGCTTCTATCCTTGAAAATATTTCCCTTGCTGCAAAGCAAGAAGTGGCATTGGCGCAAGCAAGTTTGGCAGAAAGTGTCGTGAAGCAAGCGAAAAAGCTTTCCACAAAAGAACACATTCAAACATGGCTCTTGTGGGGAAGCATAGCCCTTGTCCTTACCATTATATATGGGAGTATAATGCTCTGGGCTGGCTATGGCCTTGGTATGGGAAAGATGCAAGAATTACATATAATTTTTCGAGTACCAATGGGAATTGTTTTGGGCGGAATATTTTTATGTAGTGGTGTGTGTGTCGGTGTATATGCGGCAAAATTATTCTCTGAAGGAAGCACGATTTGGAGAAAAATTGTATGGGGCGCAATTGTGAGTATTTTCATGGGATGTGTAATGCTGAGCATGGCGCTTTAGCTATAACAATGCAAAATAAAACGACCTTTGACTTTTACAAGGGTCGTTCTTTGCTTATGTATCCCCAAACAATTAACGCATGTATTATAAAAATTATAACTATCCGATATATAATAATATGGAGATAATTTCCTACAGAGATGCGTAAAATGGATTCAAGATATGCTAGGAAAAAAAACTTTCAAAATTATATAAATTCACCACTGCCGAACAAAAAGTCTCCATGCTAAATGATTCGTAAAAGGCGTTTCTACTTCGCCGTATTTTTACAACTTTTTAGCATTACAAAAGGAGATAACTATGTTTGAAAAATTTACAAAACAGCAACGGAAGGTAGTTGAACTTACACGTCAAGGAGAGTCCCCTAAAAAAGATTGCACAAATTTTATCTATTGGTCGGGCCATTGTTCATTTGCACCTTGCAGCGTGCAGAAAGCTAGTAAGCGCTCGTAATACATTAGAGTTGCTATATATTTTATATGGCACAAAAGATATGTCTACAAAGCACTTAGTGTTAACTCCCCGAGGGCATGAAGTTTTTACGCTTACTCTTAGAGGATATAATGATTCGGAAATAGGACAAGAGCTTTGTATGAGCTACAATGGAGTGCGTAAGCATAAAGAAAATATGCTCTTAGCTAATAATTGTTCTTCCGTGCATGAACTGATTGGAAAATATTATATGCAAGGCCAATTAGAACGTCACAATGATGTATCAGATGCAGAGCACGAATAAGCTATAAAGGCTGTACTTATGGAATATATAACAGAAAAATTTTTGACGCTACAACAACTCTCTAATGCCTTACAACTTGACCCTCGTACTGTAAAAAAGTTAGCATGGACATTAGGTGGTAGGCGCATTGGTTATCGCTGGCGTTTCAAATTAAGTACGGTATTGGAGATTTTTGACAATGCCAAGTTTGAGAACGGACAAAGGAAACCGATGGATGGCCCGAGTTGTAGTGAACGGCAAGCAAGTAGCTTGCAAATTCTTTCCAGCAGGAAAAAAATACGGCCCCGAATGGAGAGCCGCCAAAGAATGGGAGGAAGAACAAAAAAAAATAGCCTTAGCTGGGATAGTGACTCTTACGGGCTTGGAGCGGCTTATGGAGTGGGGGCAGAAATATCTTGACCATTCCAAGCGCACAATGAAGCATAAGTCATACCGAAGGAAAAAAACAGTAATGCAAAAGTTTTTTACTTTTTGTGGAACTAAAGGAATTAAAAGCCTCGAAGCTATCACACCTGCGGAGGCATACAGTTTTCTTTCGGATATAAATGATGAAAAAACTGGAGCAACAGCTAACGCATATCGTAAGTATCTCTTAGCGGCATGGAGATGGGGAACGGACTTTATTGATGGATTTCCGCAAGTTATTCCTCCTTTCCAAAAAGTAAAACGCTTTCCTTTTCAAGTTCACGAAAGGTATGTGCCGCCAGATGAAGACTTTATCAAAGTGTTAGATGTTGCAGAAGGTCAAGACCTCGTTATGTTGCTCACATTTTATTTTACTGGCGCAAGGTGCAATGAGGTTTTGCGCCTTACATGGCATGACGTGAACTTTGAAGAGAGTAAAATCTGCCTAACAGACAATAAGGCAGGAGATGGTAAAGCCCGAAAGCGATGGCTACGAATGCACCCAGAGCTTATTCAAGCATTACAGTGGTGGAAAGAAAACCGTCCTTGTGAAGTTGATAATGTGTTTATGAATACATATAAGCACTTTATGGGGAGGCAGTTTCTCCGCCTTGAGAACTTTATGAAAAGGATATGCGAAAAAGCAGGAGTGAAGCCATTTGGCTTTCATGCTATACGCCATAAGAGTGCGGCTATAACTTATATGCAGTCAGGATTGAATGCCGCACAAATCCTTTTAGGGCATTATCAGGCTACAACAACAGATAGGTATATTAAAAGTGCCGGTCTGTATACTGACCAAGAGGAAATAGTCGTAGCTCTTGGTGGTAGTGGCATAGGGCAAGTGGTGGGACACTTGCTTACGAAAAACACTTCACGGTTTGAAAATACCAAAGATGTGAAAAAATAAAAATGTAACCCAAAGTTTGTAACCCAGTAACTTTGACAACAAGAAAATGACTGTAACTTGCTGAAATTACATGTGCATAACAAGGTTAAGAAAAAACCTTTGGGAGTCCAGAGGGCGGAGCCCTTGGCAAGATGTTAAAAGCTGTGTCACAGCTTCCATCTTGCCAAGAAGAACCCTCGTCACTTAGAGAAATCACGGCTTAATCAAACATTCTCTCTTGGAACTGCAAATGGTATGGGGTGGGGTGTGTCTGTTGCCTTTTTTGCTTCACAAAGGGAGTCTTTTTTCATGAAGAAAGCTCCCTTTTTTGTGGCAAGTTTTGTACGTAAATAAGGGCGGCTTGATACCAATTTTTGAGATTTGGAACACCACACTTTTTCATGCTCAAAGAGTGCATTTCGCCCACGTCTTTTGCTTCAAGTGGAGGCCATAAAATAGTGGTAGGAAATTGCGCTTTCCAATGCTGCCAAGCACTGTGTCCAGCAGGGTCATTGTCGGGGCAAGCAAGCACTAAAGGGGCATGAGAAATGGCTTGCAAAACGGTGGCGTCTGGTGGCTTGGTACTGCCCATAAATGCCACACAAGAAGCACCACTTTCTTGATGCAAAAGCACCGCATCTAGCGCACTTTCTAAAAGCACTAAAGGCGTGTTTGCCTTACCCACAAGGAAGGGGACATTGGCACTACCTTTCACCTGCCAATATTTACGTTTTGGGTCATGAGTGCGTACGGTCAGAGCTACGATTTCTTTTTTACGGAATGTGGCAATGACGATGCCTTGAGGAATTTTTAGCTTGGTGCGAAGCTTGCCGTACTCACTATGCTCATTGCGCAAACCCCACGCTGAACGGTGCGAATATTGGTCTTGTATGTTGTAACCAATGCCGCAAGTGAAACACGTTTCTGCGCTTAAATGACGTTCTTGCAAAGCAGGATGACGCACACTTTTCTGGCATTGTAGCAAGAAAGCATGGGCAGATTTACGCCATTGTGCCGTTTGTTCTTGTTGCAAGGTTTTTTGAGGTTGTGGGCTGTACTGGCTTTGTATGCCTATGCCCATAGCCTTACACGCTTCTTGAAATGTCATACCGTGAAAAGTACGCAAGAAGGCTATGCCGTCCCCTCTAATGCCGCATTGTCTGCACCAGTAAGAACCGCCTTTGCCTTTTTCTGGCCAGATGCGGAAACGGTCTATTCCCATACACTCAGGGCAAGGGGCGGCGTACTCGTGCGCTGTGACTTGCTTGGCAAAGGGGATGAAGTCGAGAATGCTAACCATTGTTCCACCTCCGCAAACCAAGGTTGCACTTGCCCTTATGGCTAATGCGTTGACCGTTCAAGCCACATAGACCGCACCACCAAACAGAACCACGTTTTGCTTGCCAAAAATGACAGGAAATGCAGCTTTGCAAGAGTGATTTTTGCGGTGTTTTAGTGCGGGACAGTTGGCTATTTTTTATAAATCCCTGTGGGACAATTTTACGTACAACTGTCCCGATTTTGTCCCGTGTACTGTCCCTCTGTAACACCTTGTTTGCTAAGGCTTTTAGGTCTAACTGTCTTGAGTCTGTCCCACCACCTGTCCCGAAAAATCTGCAACTGTCCCACTGTCCCATTCCTAGGCATCGGGACAGCGGGACAGTTTCTTTATAAAGGAGTTTTGCGCCCACTTTGCCCTCCAGTACGAATGGTGTGTTTTTTACAAATTCGAGATACTGCACTCTTGCTCAAACCCATGTCATCGGCAATTTCTCTGATGGACAGACCGCTATCCGCTAGACCTTTCACTTGTTCAGCATGAGTGTTGCTTAGCGGCTTAGTTACCCATTGTTCATCCACAAGATGAGCTTCAAAAGGGTCGGCATCTTCGCCAAAAAAGCCACGAGACTTAGTGTAGTGCACCTCAAAACGTGCACCTTGGTCGGTTTCGTAATCATTAGGGCGTTTTAAATAGATGGAAGTGTCTAAAATATCTTCCTTGGCGGTGCTGCCACGTTGCGTGCCGCTTTTAGAAGTATGATGAATGAGCAAGACGGAAATGCCACGTCGCCGCAAGCGCAAAAGCCAATCCTGTACAGGCTTCCACGCATCTTCATCATTTGAGCGGCATGTTCTGGCAAGGGTGGCGATATTGTCCACCACAACCAATTTTACGCCTTGCAAATGCGGCTCTAAGTCGGATTGCCCCAAAGGAGTGGCGATATTGGGCATAAGCATGTCGCCTTGCAGGTCTGGTGTAAGGATACGCAAGTAGCTTTCATGCGGCGGGCATTTTTCGTATAAGGATACAATGTTTGCCAAGCGTACTTGCAGAGCATGACAAGGCATCTCTCCATCCAAATAGAGCACCGGTGAAGGATGCTCCGCTTGCCATGAAAAGACGCTACCACCGCTGGCTACGGCATAGGCAATATGCAAAGCGGCAAAGGTTTTACCTGTGCCACGTTCCGCATAAAGCATGGTCAAACCTTGTTCTGGTATAATGGGATACAAGAGGTGCTTGCGTGGTGGTATTTCTAAAGATAAAAAATCTGCAATACCGTATACTTTCAGCTCTCTCTTTGTGGGCTTCTGAGATTGCTCAGGCAAGGGGGCTTGCGCCCCCTCCTGTTGCTTATAGTGTTTAGCTGTGTTTTGTGCCTGAGCAATAATCCCTTGAATATCTTGAGATGATTTGCTAAATTCTAACTCGTCCCTGCCGTGCAAAGTAGGGTTTTGAACTTTGCCCTCCATATTCGCAGTATGGGGGGCTTCGTTTGTTTTATACATGCTTAGCCTCCTTTTGCGTGTCCAAGTAATTTTCTAGGTCTCGAACATGCCATACGGTGCAACGTGTGGAGAGCTTTGTGCCTTCTGGAAGCTTGCCGTCTTTTACCCAACGCCAAAAAGTGCTCACACCAATGCCGATGAAGCTTGCAGCGTCCTTTGCACGTAATACTTTGGGGGTGAGTTGTGTTGTGATAGTCATAATAATCCTCCGATTGTTTAAAATGGTTCGGAAGACTATACGGTATTTTGAGGATTTGGCAAATTTACTCTATAAAACTATATAGAACTACATAAAACTGTATCAAACTGTATCAAACAAAGAAAAATTTTTGAGGAAAATTATTTTTATTTTCAAGATGTGGAAATTATTGCTTAAAAATTTTTAAAAAAGAAAAATAGGAATTTTTTTAAAATTTTTTTTGATGAACGAAAGAGATTTTTAATGGGATGAGTGAAAAGTTTAATATTTTCGCTGATATAATATGTATTTCTGCTCAAAGTAAAAACGGTCTTTGCTTGTAAAGCAAAGACCGTTTGCATCGTTTTTTTACTTCCATGCAGAGCCATATCCTACAGGCGGTCCCATTATTTGCATGATTTCCATATCACACATACCGTGTTCACGGGCTCTTTTTGCCGATATGCTGTTTAAGATTTCATCTTCCAAATCAGCTTCTTCTTGTATTTTTTGTAGTAAAAATTCTACGCCATCACGTTCTACTTCACATAAAGACGTCGGGTCGTTAAATGCCCATCTATCAAGAACTTGCTTAGCAGAAACTGATATGTCTGCTTCTTCAATAAGACGCATGCTTTCTGGCAGTAAAATGCGTCTAGCAATTTCTAGTAATGGTGTTTGACGGTCTAACATGGTGTATTCTCCTTATTTTAAAGGTTAATCTTGCTTGCGTAATTCGTCGAGATAGTTTGCCCATTCTTGCATCATTTGCCTGCGCTGGGCTAAATATTCAGCGTAGTTATAAGCGGCACGAACCCCATTTCTTTCGCTGTGCGCTAATTGGCGTTCAATCCAGTCACGATTATAGCCTTGCTCATTTAGCAGGGTTGATGCCATGCTTCTAAAGCCATGCACTGTCATTTCATCCTTGCCATAGCCCATGCGCCGTAGTCCTGAGAGAAGCGTCATGTCGCTGATAGGGGCAGAGTTGGCTCGCATACTGGGGAAGATAAAATCATTATGTCCGGTAAACTCTTGAAGCTCTTTCAGTATTTCTATGACTTGCGTGGCTAACGGAACAATGTGTATGACACGCATTTTCATGCGCTCGGCTGGGATGCGCCATTCAGCCTTTTCAAAGTCAAACTCAGACCATACAGCACGGCGAAGCTCGCCGGGGCGTACAAAGACATATGGAGCTATGCGTAGAGCGGTTTTGACGATAAAATTACCTGTGTATTCATCAATATTGCGCAGGAGTTTACCCACTTCCTTGGGGTCTTTGACGCTAGCAAAGCTTTTGCTCTTGTTGGGCTTGAGTGCGCCTCTAAGGTCTTGGGCAGGGTCTCTGTCGGCTTTACCCGTAATGATGCCGTAGCGAAACACCTGAGAGCACATGCCCACAAGTCTATGCGCTAGCTCGTGAAAGCCGCGATTTTCAACAATACGTATTACCTTTAGAATATCTGGAGCGGTAATGGTTTTGATATTTTTCTTCCCCAAAGCAGGAAAAATGTTCGCTTCAAAGCGAGACATAAGTTTTTGTTGATGCTTAGGCGTCCATGTGTGTTGATTTTGGGCATACCATTCCCTTGCCACAAATTCAAAAGCGTCTTCTGTTTCAGCACGTACACTTTCTTTAAGAAGTTTCTTTTGGGCGGCAGGGTCTATGTTGTGAACAAGTTGCTCCTTAATGTGGAACAATTGCTTTCTGGCTTCCTTCAGAGAAAGATGGGGGTATTTTCCCAGTACAAGAAGCTTCTCTGTACCCCCAAAACGGTACTTTACACGCCATGACGTAC
>CAYJHH010000093.1:0-11237 GCA_964369995.1 uncultured Desulfovibrionaceae bacterium | reverse complement strand
AAGGGGGTCTGGGGGAAGAACCTTTTTTTCAAAAAAGGTTTTCCCCCAGTAGATTTTATCACTACTACGCTTACTTAGCAGCGCTGGCTTTTTCCATTTTTGCCCAACTATCTTTAAGGGTCACAATGCGGTTAAACACTGGAGCATTTTCTTTGCTATCTTTATCCACACAAAAATAGGCTAGCCTTTCAAATTGCACTCTTTGCCCCACGTTAAACGTGCGCATGGCCGGTTCGCATTGGGCTGTGACAATGCGTAAGGAATCCGGATTTAAGTAATCTAAAAAGCTTTTGCCTTCTTCTACGGCATTGGGATTTTCTGTGGCAAAAAGGTGTTCATACAAACGCACTTCTAAGGGGGCGGCATGCTCGGCCGAAACCCAGTGAATGGTACCGCGTACCTTGCGTCCGTCGGCTGTTTTTCCGCCGCGGCTTTCAGGGTCATAGGTGCAACGCAATTCCACCACATTACCCGCGTCGTCGCAAATGGCCTCTTGGCAAGTGATATAATAGGCATAGCGCAAGCGCACTTCATTGCCCACATACAGGCGATGGAACTTCTTGGGCGGATCCATACGAAAATCATCGCGTTCTATATACAGCTCACGGGTAAAGGGCATGGTGCGGCTACCATAGCTATCATCTTCCGGATGATAGGGCATATCTAAATCTGCCGGCATATGGGCAGGATTTTCGGGATAATTGGTAATAACCACTTTGATGGGGTCAAGTACAGCCATGACGCGCGGCGTATGGGCATTTAAATATTCGCGTTGGCAAAATTCAAATAAGCCATAATCCACGGTGGAATCTGCACGTGCCACCCCTATGCGCGTGCAAAAATCTTTTAATGCTTCAGGGGGAACACCGCGACGGCGCATGCCGCTAATGGTGGGCATGCGTGGGTCATCCCAGCCAGTGACATGCCCTTCTTGTACCAACTGAATAAGCTTACGCTTAGAAAGTACCGTATAGCCCATTTGCAGACGAGCAAATTCAATTTGTTGCGGGCGATACACACCAAGGTTTTCCAATACCCAATCGTACAGTTCACGGTTATTTTCAAATTCCAAAGAACAAATGGAATGGGTAATACCTTCTAAGGAATCAGAAATGCAATGCGTAAAATCATACATGGGATAAATACACCAAGCATCGCCGGTGCGATGATGATGTTCATGTCGAATACGGTATAAGGTGGGGTCACGCATGACGATATTGGGGGAAGTCATGTCTATTTTAGCGCGTAGCACATGGGCGCCGTCGGAAAATTCACCGGCGCGCATGCGACGGAATAAGTCAATATTTTCTTCTATACTGCGCTCTCTGTGGGGGCTATTGGTGCCAGGCACTGTGAAAGACCCGCGCATTTGACGAATTTCTTCCGCCGTGCACGAATCCACATAAGCCTTACCGGCCAAAATCAATTGCTCGGCAAAGGCATAGAGTTTATCAAAATAATTGGAAGCAAAAAATTCACGCTCTTGCCAATCAGCCCCAAGCCAAGTGACATCTTCACGTATGGAATCCACATATTCTGTTTCTTCTTTGGTGGGATTGGTATCATCAAAGCGCAAATTAAACTTTCCCTGAAAATCTTGCGCAATGCCAAAATTAAGAAAAATAGATTTGGCATGCCCCAAATGTAAATATCCATTGGGCTCGGGAGGAAAACGCGTATGTACGCGCTGTTCAAAGCGCCCCGAAGCATTATCGGCTAAAATACGGGTACGGATAAAATCTGCCCCACTTTCTGGACTTTCTGTTGTTATGGGAGAAGTAGCTGTGTCACTCATGCCTATTCCTTTTAATGTCAAAAAATGAATTAAACACTTTAGCGCAACACGTACATACGGTCAAGAAGGCAATATGAGCCTAAAATACGTGTAATAAAGTAGCGTCAAACCAGACTTAAGAACAGCAAATACTATGAGCAGCTTCAAGCAAGGAAGAAACCCTACCCATGGGGGCCTGAGCGGATAGAAAAGATAGAGGAGTATTTTGGGCTGTATCACAAGACGCAGAAATAAGGTACGAAGCACAGCCTGCCGCCGCCCCCGCTTCCGCATCGCTTATTTTATCGCCAATCATGTAAGAGCGCGATACATCAAGCTGCAAATCCTTGGCGGCTTGTAAAAGTAAATGAGGGGAAGGTTTGCGGCAAGAGCAAGGGCCAGTGATGTTCGGATGATGCGGACAATGGTAAAAAGCATCTATACAAAGATGGTGCTGTGCTAGTTCTGCATTTACCCAAGCATGCAAGTCATGCATATGCTGCACAGTATAATAACCACGGGCAATGCCTGATTGATTGGTAATAACCACAAGTGCATAGCCTTTTTTAGCAAACATGGCGAGGGCTTCCACAGCACCGGGAAGCCATCGCCATGCCTTAATCTCATAAAGATAGCCACTATCTTCATTGAGCGTGCCATCTCTATCTAAAAAAATGGCAGGCCGCAAAGTAGTAAGGGACGTACCTTTAGGCATTTACTTATAAACGCGGCGCATCGCTACCGGCTTCCAGAAGCTGTGCCAAGTATTTTTGCACCAAATCAATCTCAGCTTGAGTGACGCTGGGCATATCTTGCGGTTTTTTATCTTGAAGGGTGGCGCCTTCTGAAATAATATACAATGCAGCAGCCGATCTACCCATGACAGTAAAAAAGCGTCTTGGGTCAAAACCGCGCGTTTGCACCCATTGCGCCGCCGCTTCAGAATAGGTAAAATCCGCCTTATTATCCACAAAGCTTGGATGTGCCATTTCTTTGTTTGATGCAGCCCAAGCGCGAAATTGCGGTAAAAGCTTCATGAATGACACAAGCTCTGTATCAGTAATGGGGCTTTGATTATCATACACGCTTTGTGCCGTGGCGATAGTGGGAGTTGTGCATATACATACAGCCCATAAAAGTGCCATTCCTAACATTGATAAAAGGCTTTGTGTGCGAAATAAAGCTTTGTTTTGCATAGATAATCCTTAGTATTGTACAGCAGAGAATGTATTAATCTGCTCAATATTATGATAGGATTCAATATAGCGCAAGGTGCCTGTTTTTCCGCGAATGAGCATGGAATGAGTAATGGCATTACCACCGGAGTATTGAACACCGCGCAAGAAAGAACCACCGGAGATGCCTGTGGCGGCAAAGAAGCAATCCTCAGAGCGCACAAGATCTTGAACATTGAGCACTTCACGCACATCAATACCGGCTTCGGCAATGGCTTCTTTTTCCACAAAGGATTGCGGGTCAAGACGCGCAAACATTTGACCACCAAGACCTCTAATGGCACATGCGGCTAGCACGCCTTCGGGAGTACCGCCGGTACCCATCATTACGTCCACTTCTGAGCGAGGATCCACAGCCATAAGAGCGCCAGTCACATCACCATCGGTGTGCAATTGAATACGTGCGCCAGCTTTACGAATTTGGGTAATAAGCGTTTCGTGACGTGGTTTATCAAGCACAAAAACCACAAGGTCTTGAACTTTTTTACCCAAAGCCATGGCAATGCTTTGTAAATTCACATCCACAGGGGCATCCAAATCTACCACATTACGTGCATTATAGGGTACCACAAGCTTTTGCATATAAAAACTGGGGCCGGGGTTAAACATGGTACCGGCAGGAGCCACACCAATGACAGAAATGGCATTGGGACGACCATAGGCCAATAAGCTGGTGCCCTCCACAGGGTCCACTGCCACATCAAGCTCAGGGCCATGACCTGCACCTACTACTTCGCCATTATACAGCATAGGGGCATGATCTTTTTCTCCCTCACCAATAACAATGGTGCCTTGAACGTCTAAAGAATTAAAAGTCACACGCATGGCATCCACGGCGGCGCCATCTCCGGCATTTTTATCACCGCGGCCTAACCAGCGTGCTGAAGCGAGAGCTGCAGACTCTGTAATACGTACAAGGTCAAAAGCTAAATTTTGTTCGGGACGTTCCATGTTCATTGATTCCTCCAAGGTACTACCTCATGTTCTTCATAATAAGTCTTACCCACCAAGGTAAGACCCCCCACTCACAATATCTTGCAACCTATACGCTTCAAATGCAGAAAATGCAAAAGAATATTCCCACCCTCATGCTGAGCATTCACATCCCTTTGCCCAAATATACCATGACAGTTTTTATCCATATATTTTATGAGCCACAAGACAGACTATCCGTGCTTTATGCCGAAGTTTTTTTCTTTAAAAGAAGATGATTAAAATATGCTATGGATACAAAATGAGGATTTTTAAGTAATTCCCATTCCAAAGCAAGCATCTCAGAAAGCCAAGAGGCTTCTTCTTGCACTTCAGCTGCATGTAATGAAGCCAAAGCGCGAACGCCATACACGGCCTGCGCCTCTACACTGTGTTTTGCCAAAGCATATAAGTCTTCATTTTCATAATAGCAAATATTTCCAAAAGCACTGGAATACGATGGTTCGCCCTGCAAAAGCTCATGCGCCTGCAAAAAATCCCTTTGCTGCACCACAGCTTGAATAATACGCCCTGCCCTATTATGACGTACCACAGATAAAGTACCCTGCGCTTTAAGCACGCGTAATAGCTCTGTGAGAATTTCTTCAGCATTATCTGCAAATTCAAAAACAAGATGACAAAGAACTGTGTCAAAAGAAGCCGTAGGTAAAGCCTTAAGAGCTTTTATATCACCACAAATTTGTTTAAAATTGTGTGTATTTTTACCAGCAGCAATCATGCTTTGATCCATTTCAATGGCTGTAACAGTATTATTTTGCGCCAAATAATCCGCCGTAAATCCAAAGCCGCTACCAAAATCAAGTATGTTATGCCCTTGTAAAAAATCCAATTGCTTCCACACCGTTTGGTAAAATACCTTTCCCAAAGGGGATACCGTATAATCATAATATAATTTCATTTCTGCGTTCATAATGTCCTCTGGGGTAAAATAAACAAGCGAAACCCATATTTCAAGAACTTCTTTGTGGTAAAAAAATAGCTTCATAGTATGCAAAAAATACATTTTCTACATAAAAGGTGAAAAAAATCACAGTGTTTACATTTGTTTTCTGGCATGGTATTTTGTTAACGTTATTATCTAAATTGGAGGAAGAGTAACATGGAAAAAGTAACACAGTGTTTGGCAAAAATTTGCAGTATTTTTTGTTTGGTTGGCTTTGCTTTGTGTACGCTCATGGTGCCTCAGGCCATGGCAGAAAAGGAATATTTAATTGTGGCAGACAATTCCTTTGCCCCTTTTGACTTTTTAGATGCCAAAAGCAATACCTATATTGGTGTGGATATGGACTTACTGGCTGCCATTGCTGCAGACCAAGGTTTTAAGTACAAAGTAGATAATTGCGGCTGGAATGCAGCCCTTGGTAACCTCAATTCAGGCCAAGCCGATGGCATGATTGCCGGCATGACCATCACCGCAGAAAGAGAAAAATCCTACGATTTTTCCAAGCCGTATTTTGAAGACGGACAAACACTTTTTGTGGGTAAAAATAGCAAGCTCACCACATTGGAAGATTTAAAAGGTAAAATTGTGGCTGTAAAAACCGGCACACAAGGCTCCAAATATGTGGAAAGCATTAAAGACAAATACGGGTTCACCGTACAAAGCTTTGAAGGTTCTGATGCTGTATATGCTGCTGTGCAAACCGGTAATGTGGACGCTGGCGTAGAAGATTACAGCGTTATTAGCTACAGAATTGCCACTGCTCATTTGCCCTTGAAGCTTTTTGGCGAAAAAGTGAATGTGGGGCCTTACGGTTTTGCTGTTATGAAAGGAAAAAATGCTGCACTTATAGCTAAGTTCAATGCTGGCCTAAACAACATTAAAGCCAATGGTACCTATGCTAAAATTCTTGCCAAATACGGTATGTAATTTGACTTTTATGGGTAAAAAACATTTTTCCCTATGACATTCGCCTGCCTTTAGCAATAAGGGCAGGCTTATATATTTTTGCCCCTGTGCAGGGGCTGTAATTCTCATATAAACATCTCGCTTATTATTTATTTAGGAAAATGTATGTTTGAAGTGCTATTTTCAACTTTCTTTGATATTTATCCTTTTTTAGTAAAAGGTATGAGTGTCACCCTACAAGTATCTATTATTTCTATTTTGGTGGGTATGGCTTTGGGTCTTGCTTCTTGCTTACTCACCTTAGCTAAAATTCCCGTACTCAGTTTTTTGGCACATACCTACGTATGGGTTATTCGCGGCACGCCCATGATAGTGCAAGCCCTTTTTATTTACTTTGGTACACCGCAAATTATTCGACTCTTTATGGAGGATTTTCGAATCACCCCTATCATGGCCGGCATTATAACCCTTAGCCTCAATGCAGGTGCCTATTTATCGGAAATTTACCGCAGTGGTATTCAAGCAGTAAGTAAAGGGCAAGTGGAAGCTGCGCGTAGCCTTGGCCTTTCGGCTTCTAAAACCATGTCCAAAGTTATTTTGCCCCAAGCCATGAAAATCGTCTCTCCTGCCCTTGTGAACCAATTTATCATCACAGTGAAAGACAGCTCCATTCTCACTGTCATTGGTCTCAGCGAAACGGTGAACCAAGCCAATCAATATGTTTCGGCCAATTGGAATTACTTTGCCACCTATTTTTGGGTAGGTGCTGTGTACCTTGCTGCCATCTCTGCCCTGATGCTCCTTTCAAAATATGTCGAAAAGAAGATTAGCTATGATAAATAAATTAAAAGTTACCAATTTGCATAAGTCATTTAATGATGTGGAAGTATTACGCGGCATTGATATGGAAGTGGCCGAAGGAGAAGTGGTATGTATCATTGGCGCTTCCGGTTCGGGAAAATCCACCCTACTGCGCTGCTTAAATCGCTTAGAAGAACCCACTCAAGGAGAAATCATCATTGATGATCAACCAGTGGTAGGTAAGCATGTGAATATTAATAAAGTTCGTGAAAATGTGGGTATGGTTTTTCAGCAATTTAATCTTTTCTCCCACATGACAGTGAAAAAAAACATTATGTTTGCCCCTGTGGAATTGAAAAAAATGACCAAAGCCCAAGCAGAAACCAAGGCCATGCAATTATTAGAACGTGTGGGATTGGCAGAAAAAGCCCATAATTACCCTCATCAGCTCTCCGGCGGGCAAAAACAACGTGTAGCCATAGCGCGTTCCTTGGCTATGAATCCAGACATTATGCTTTTTGATGAACCCACCTCAGCTCTTGATCCAGAAATGGTGGGTGAGGTTTTACAAGTTATGAAAGAGCTTGCTGCAGAAGGTATGACCATGGTGGTGGTAACTCATGAAATGGGCTTTGCCGGCGAAGTGGCCGATAGGGTTATTTTTGTGGACAATGGGCTCATTGCGGAACAAGGCACACCAGAACAAATTTTTAAAAATGCACAGCATGAACGCACTCAGGCTTTCTTACGCTGTATTTTATAGTTCAAACGCACAAATAAATGGGGGAAGCCTTCATCTAAAGGTTCCCCCCATGATAGTCTTAATCTTCCACTTGTTGAATACCGTCAAGCTTCCAATTTCCTGTATTTACAGGGCGCACAAAGTGCCAAATCTCACGCACTTGTGTGGTATTTGTGGCGGCAGATTCACGAATAATTACGTCAAAATACACTGTAGCTGTTTCTTCATTATTTTCTGTGGTAACGCTCAGTAAACGAGCATTATTAAGCAAAATATCCGTTTTAGACGGACCATCATCCTCAGCCATTTGCTTTTTCACTTCCTCAAGCACTGTAGGGCTTGTGAATAAAGCAATATCATCAAGATCGCGCTTATCCCAAGAGTTTTGCAAACGACTAAAAGCCATTTTAGCGCCTTCGATAAATTCTTCTACCTGAAAGCCAGCGGGAATTTGAGAAGGAGCGGCGGCGCCACCTTGTAAATTGGCATTCCACCCACCTGCGGCGCTACTGGGAGCGCTTTGGTATTGCATACCTTGGTTATGCCCCATACCTTCTGCGGCATACGTGGGCGCTCCGGCCGTTTGCGTGGCATTTTTCTGGCGCATGCGCATAAACAGCTTATACCCCAAAAAGAGCAATAAACCCATGATAAGCATGTTAAAGATGCCGCCGCTATCACCATCTCCAAAGAGCAAGGAACCAAGTAAAGTACCGGCAAGCAAGCCACCAAAAATACCAGCCATGCCGGATTTTTTACTTGCTGTGGCTGCTGCGTTTTGAGTAACGCCAGGTTGCTGCTGCTTAGGAGCCGTGGTGGAACGTTGCATGGCAGGCTTGCTGCCAAAGGAGCGTCCGCCGCCAAAACGTTTGGCCGCATAGGCATCATGAACGGCTACAAAACAAAGGGAAGCCACAAACAAAAGTGTGGCAATAAACGTTTTTGTACGCATGTTTTTCTCACTACTGAAGTAATATTGTTAATAAAATAAGTGTTTTTTTCACTTTTACTCAGTATAAGTATAAGTAAAAAAAGCTAAAAAGCAAGTACACAACAAAAGAACTAATCACAAAAAATATTATTAAATTAAATGATTACATATAAAAAATAAAGAATTTTAAAAAAGTGTAAATTTTTTGTTGCAAAAATTCTCTACTCAGGTATATTGCCTTTCGTTGCAAGGGAGCAAGGCTCTTTTGCTACAAAAGCGGTGGAAATAACTGCATTGTTGCTTTTGTTAGCTTTGTGATGAAAAATGAAATCACAAAAAAAACAAAAAAATGCTGAAAAAAAGATTGACAGCACAAAGCAAACAGCGTATAAATCCACTTCACATCGGGTCGTTAACTCAGTAGGTAGAGTATCTGCCTTTTAAGCAGAGAGTCGCAGGTTCGAACCCCGCACGACCCACCATTAAAATTAAGCCCCTTACGGTGAAAGCTGTAAGGGGATTTTTTATTGCCTTGCTCCACAACTGTCCCCCCATCTCGTTGGCGCGGTTCTTCACCAAAGATAGGGGTAATAAGACCCGATATGTGTGTTCTACGATTAAAAGTTTTCATTTTAGAGTGCATACATTGATGGTATACACAAGCTCCAGCCCTAACCACTCTTCTCCCTAACAACAAAGCACCCGAACGCGAAAACGGTAATTTTCAAAGTTTTTAAAACCGTAAGCTCGGCGCTGGATAAGTTTCATTTTTCGATGAAAGCCTTCTGTGAAGCCATTATTTTTACTAAAGCAAAACATTCTAGCCACTTCTTCTTTCCTCTTAAAGAGCGTTTTTCCTGTTCAAAAAGATAGTAAAGTGAAGCTGCTACAGAAGAAAGCCCCATGAAGAAAAAAAGCCCTTTGCACGCCAATGCAAAGGGCTTTTTGAGATATTTTATAAAGCCTCCCTACTCTGTGGTACGTGTTACCTCAATAACAGCAGGAATTTTATTTATCTGTTCAATGAGTTGATAAAGCTGTTCCGCATTGCATACTTCAATGACAGCATCTATTTCTGACTTGCCATCCACGGTATCTGCCGAGCGTAATTCAGAAATATTTACACAATCTTGTGCAAAAATAAGGGTAATTTTGGCCAATAAACCTTTTTCCGTACGTGCCAAAATATGCACACGGGATTGATAAGGCTTATTATCCTCTTCGCTATCCCAGTGTACAGAAACAAGTCTTTCTGGTTCCATATTAACCACATTGGGGCAGTCACTGCGGTGTACACTGGTGCCAAAACCGCGGCTAATATAGCCAATGATGGCATCGCCAGGAACGGGATTACAACACTTAGCATAGCGCACCAAGACGCCATCCACACCGGATAAGGAAACGCCTTCCGTTTTTTTGCCATCGCCTTTTTTGGCCCCTTTATCTTTCTCTTTAGGCGCTGCAGCCAAGGGAGCCACGGCCTCAGGGTGCAATACGGCATAAAGCTTGTTTAAGACCTTACGCGGCGTGTTATGCGCATAGCCCACCGAGGCAAACATGTCGTCGGTATTATCAAAATTCATATCCGACGCCACCATGGCCAAATGCCCATCTTTAAGGGCTTTAGCCACATTAAGGCTCAGTTTACGGCCTTCTTTTTCCAGCATTTCCTTACCAAGGCTTAAAGCTCTGCTGCGCTCTTCTGTGCGCAAATAGTGCTGAATGCGGCTACGTGCCTTGGCTGTTTTCACCATTTTTAGCCAATCCCTATTGGGGTGACGTGCATTATCGGTAATAATTTCCACAACATCGCCATTTTTTAACGGCGTACCCAGAGGAACAAGGCGACAATTTACCTTGGCGCCTGTGCAATGATGCCCCACCTTGGTGTGGATATGAAAAGCAAAGTCCAGCGGCGTGGCGCCTTCAGGTAACTCTTTCACCTCGCCACGTGGCGTGTAGACATAAACTTCATCTTTAAAGAGATCAAGACGTAAAGAATGCATAAATTCTTTGGAATCTGACTCATCACGCTGGCGCTCAAAAATTTCTCTAAGCCAGGTAAACTGTTCCAAATCTTTGGGGTTTACCTTGCCTTTTTCCTTATAAAGCCAATGCGAAGCCACGCCATGTTCAGCTTGGCGATGCATATCATTGGTACGAATTTGAATTTCTACACGCTCACCCTCAGGCCCAATAACAGTGGTGTGTAAACTTTGATAACCATTATTCTTGGGCATGGAGATATAATCTTTAAAGCGTCCATGCACAGGGCGCCACTTAGAGTGCACAAGCCCCAAGACAGCGTAACAATCTCGTACTTCGTCCACGAGCACACGAAAAGCCATGATGTCATGCATTTCATCCAAGGTCACCGAAAGCTGTTGCATTTTTTTATGAATGCTAAATTTATGCTTTATGCGCCCATACACATTACCTTTAATGGCATTTTCCGCAATGAGTTCTTCCAATGAGCGCACAACCTTATCAATGATTTTACGCTCCACCACCTGATTTTCATCAAGCCATGTGGTAATTTGCCCATATACATCTGGGCGCAAATACTTAAAGCTTAAATCTTCCAATATTTGCTTTACCCTATGTAAGCCGAGGCGATTGGCTAAAGGGGCATAAATATCCATGGTTTCTTGCGCAATGCGGCGTTGCTTATGCGCTTTTTGAAAGTCCAAGGTGCGCATATTATGGATACGGTCAGCAAGCTTTACCATAAGCACGCGAAGATCATGACTCATGGCCAAAATCATTTTACGAATATTTTCTGCTTGAGCATCTTCTTTTGAGTCAAAAGGAATGAGACTGATCTTGGTGACACCGTCCACAATGTCTGCCACATCTTCCCCAAAAAGCTCATCTAGCTCTTCAATGGTGGCCTTGGTATCTTCCACCGTATC
>CAYJHH010000092.1:0-11363 GCA_964369995.1 uncultured Desulfovibrionaceae bacterium | reverse complement strand
GCTGAGGTTTTTATGCAAATTTTCTATGGTATGCGCTAGCTCTCCCCATTCATCATCACGGTCTATGCCATAAATGTGGCTTTGCGTATTGTTTTGAGGTGTATGTGTAATGGGGCTGAGGCTTTGCACCATATGAGTAAGTGGCGTAAAGATAAGTTTTCGGCAGGCAAGGTAAAGCAATAAAGCATACACAAAGAACAGTAGTAACGTTACCCACAAAATGGGTGCGCTCTGTTTGATGGAAAATATGGCTGAAGAATTGAAAAAGGTCACCACTGTCCAATCTGTGTTTTCAATGGATGCAAGGGCGGCGTAGTCATACTCACTGCCAGAAGGCAGTTTTACAATGGTAGGAGGCTGTGTGCTTGAAAAATACCCTGTAATGGACGTAATATGCCTACTTATAGTAGTGGTAAAAGCAAGGTCCGTTACAATATCAGTGACGTGCAAAGAACTATTTTGCAACAGTTGGTAATTTTCGCTATCCATTTGGACAAAACCATTTTTATCCACAACCACACCACGAATTTTTTCTATATTGTATCTTTTAAAAGCAGAAGCAAGAATTTTGCTAAAATCAACGCCTGTGGTAATAACTCCCATGAACTGACCTTCAGCAGAGAGCACTTTATGGTTTATCCACACATGCGTACGCTGCAATACAGGGTCGGTGTCCACATTGAGTATATATTCTTGCTTGTGCTGATCCATAGTAAAAAACCATGAATCCTCAGGGTCATCCTTGTTTAGCTCCTTGGTATGGGTAAAGCTGTCCCAAAGGCTTTTTTCATCCACTGTATAGGCGCGGCTCGAAGGCAAAACACCATAATAGATAAAGTGACTGTGCAATTTACGGGCATATTCTTGGGAATTTAGAAAAACCTGTTTTCTAGCTTCGGCGCTAGCATCGTTAACAAACCAATTTTGCACTTCTTTAGAGTGTGCAGCATGCTGAATAATAGCTAAATCGTCACTTAAATAATCGTTAAGTGAAGCTGCTGTTTTAAAAGAATACAGTTCTGCATAATTTTTAGAAACGCCATCCACAAAGGTGGTGAGGGTGGTATATAAAATGATAAATAAAGCCACCGCAATCACAATACAGGTTGCGATATTCATGAAAATAAATTTATATTGCAAACTTTTTTGCAAAGAAAGAAAACGTGCAAAGATATGTTGTGACATAGGCGCCTCCAAAGGGCTAAGCCCTAGGGCAAACAGCGTTTTATGGCTGCTAAAAGTTCTTTAATATCTATGGGTTTTTTTACATGTGCATTCATGCCTGCTTCAAGACACTGTTTGACATCTTCCCTAAAAGTATTGGCTGTCATGGCAATGATGGGAATACTTGCAGCCTTTGCATGCGCCAATTGACGAATGGTCTTGGTGGCTTCAAAACCATTTAAGATGGGCATATGAATATCCATAAGGATAATGTCCAATGTATCGAGGTTTTCGCTTACTTTATGAAGAGCTTCTTGCCCATTTTCTGCTTCTATAAAATGCGCCCCTGAATGCTCAAAGACAGTGAGTATGATTTCGCGGTTAATGTCAATATCATCCACCAAAAGAATGGTTTTATGGCATAAGTCCAAATCATCCACACTTTCAGGGGCCACGTCTTGTTCTTCAGTGGCCACGAAATCTGCTGTAGGTAAGCCACATGTGAGGCTAAAGCCTATGCTCGTGCCTATATTTTCAATGGACTGGAAAAAGAGTTTTCCTTCCAAAAGTTCTATCACTTTTTTGCAAATGGAAAGCCCTAAACCTGCGCCGCCAAAGGTGTGCGCAATATGGGTATTGGCCTGTTGAAAAGGCTGAAAAAGTTTTTCTTGTTGCTCTTTGGCTACACCCATACCGCTATCACGGACAGAAATTTTTATATGACAGTGCTCTTCTTGCATTTCAATGAGTTCAACTTCTAAAGCAATATATCCTGAGGGCGGTGTAAATTTATGCGCATTGGAAAGGAAATGCACGATGACTTGTTCCAACCTTTTTTCGTCAGAGATAAGATACTGTGGCAGTTTCTCATCCGTATGTATGGAAAAATGTTGCCCTTTTTCCTTCATAAGGGGCGAGAAGATGTGTTCCATGTCTTGCAATAAACTTTTGAAGTTAAAGGGCTCTAAATGTAAAGAAACCTTACCTGCTTCCATTTTTGACATATCAAGTACATCATTAATAATATGTAAAAGATGTGTGGAAGCTTTTTCTATTTTTTCAAAATTTTTGTTAATTTTTTCAATATCATCTAAGTTTTTTGCTATGTGCGCCATGCCAATGATGGCATGCATGGGGGTGCGCATTTCATGGGACATATGCGAAAGAAAATGAGATTTAGCTTCATTGGCTTTTTCTTCTTTTTGCGCTGCCAAGGTGAGCTCTTCGCTCTTGCTGGCAAGGCTTTGACGTAAATTATAAATATTTTTGGCAAGCACACCCAATTCATCTTGGCGCTCTGTGCCGTAAATGGCGTTGCTTGCAGCGTTAAGGGGCATGTGCCGATCATGTGTTGCATCCTTCCGCAAACTTTGCACCAAGGCCGCCAAGGGCTTAAAAATATATTTATGACCTAAAAAGGAAACCATAATAACAAAGAGTAAGAGCAATGTTACAATGGGCCATAACAGGGGGGAAAGTTCAGCCAAAGAAAAAAGTGAATATACATTGAAGAAGGTGAGTACCGACCATGTGGTATTTTCAATGGGCGTTAGGGCTGCGAATTGATAGTCGCTATGGGAAGGCAAGGCCAGAACTTTCGGGCTGGAGTCACTGGCAAAAAAATCATTAATGGAAGCTAGGTGAGCATCTATACTGCTGTGCAGCTCTTTAAAAGGAAAAAGTTCTTTGATGGATAATGTGCTATCATCCAGAGCGTTGAGCTCTTGTGAATCGGTCAAGGCACTATCAAGCTGTACCATGCCCTCATGGTCAATGATGATGCCGCGCATGGAAGTGATATTATAAGCTTCAAAAGCGGATTGTAAAATTCTGCTTAGCTCGAGTCCTGTGGTGATAATACCAATGACCTTGCCATGATCATCTGTCACCTTATGATTTATCCAGAGCAGGGTACGGCGATGAAACTTATCTTTATCAATATTAAGAGTATATTGGTTTTTTAAAGCTAATACTTCGTAATACCAATTGTCTTCAGGATTTGTTGTGCTCAAAAAAGCTGCAGGTTGTAATTGCTCAAAGGTGGTGTTGGCGTCAAAGGAAAATTCTCCTTCAGACTCTGAAATGGCAAAAAAGATATTATCGGTTTTTAAAAGACGTAAATATGTTTTTAATTGCTCATACGCAGCGCGTTTTTTATGCTCATTGGCTTCATTGCTAAACCATTCTTTGATGCACTTGTCTTTAGAGGCCTCTTGTATCAGTTTCAAGTCATAAGAAATATTAGAATTCAAAAATTTAGCTGTTTTGAATGAGTACAATTCCACATAATCTTTCGAAATGGTGGATGTGAGCCCCATGGTCATGGAGTAAATGGCACCAAAAATAATGCAAAGGATAATAAAGAAAATAGAGATAGTATAAACAGCAAACTTGAGTTCGATGTTTTTAAATCTAATGATTTGAGAGATTTTTTTTATTACCATGAGCTCACCAAGAAAGAAAAAGGTGGAAGCGGTATGTACTGTGAAACACGCCTTCAAAATACGGTGTGCACTTTTGCATTGCGTAATTTGTCCACTATCATACTTTTTTAAGAAGTGGAAACTTTTTTCTTGGGTTCAATGTGGATCGTATTTTTCTTTATATAGCTCTTAGGGGATGTAAAGGAAACTTTTTTAATCAAATTTAGTGCCGCCATGGGGCAAAAATTTAATGGTATCTCTATTATTGCGCTCAGCTTCCACGGTGACTGGTACGTCATTATAATACAGCACGCCGGGCATAATGTCATTGTCCTTGGCCACTTGACCATAGTGCGCCAAAGCCGGAATGGCATCTACCAATACGGGGGTGACTTTCCAAATGATGAACCATATGCCAAAGCAAAGGGCAAAAAGTTGCATAAGGCCGGTGGAGAGTTTTTTTTGTGCCATGGAAAATCCTAAAAGTCGTAGTCCGTGTGCTTTTTATGGTATGGACAGCAAGTAAAAAAAGGGGCTTATGCCTGCGCACAAGCCCCTAAAGTAACCTTAGATTCTCGCTGTAATTTCGGGGAATACAAGGTAGAACATAATATAAGCCATGGTAAGGGTTAAAGCTAAGTTGAAACTTTGACCGCAAACATACAAGATAACCGGCTTGCCACCCTTGAAGTAGTGGGCAAGTTCACGGAAGTTTGTTGCAAGACCAATGGCTGCAAAGGAGAGGTTAAAGCACCAACCACGCAAGGGCGAAGTTAAGCTTTTGATGGTACCAGCGGTGAGTAAGCCTTGGCTCATATCGCTGCCCATTTGACCGGATAGATAGGAACAAATAACAGAAGCGGCCAAGAATCCCAAAACGAATTTGGGGAAACGGTGCCAAATTTCCATAAGACCCACATGGGCGCCTTCTTGACGCTCCACCTTGGTTACCCAGTAAACGGCTACACCAAAGGCAGTTACACCGATGAGTACGTTTTGAATCATCTTAATGGTGGCGGCCACATACATGGCTTTTTCACCTAAGAAGGCACCAGCTGCGGCCACAGCGCCTGTGGAGTCCACAGTACCGCCGATCCATGCGCCGCCAAGTACGGCTGGTAAGCCTAAAGCATTAATAACAGCCGGCATAACAATCATCATGATGGCTGTGAAGAGTAAGGAAATACCCACAGCAAGGGTGAGTTCTTCTTTTTTAGCGCGACATGCTGCAGCTGTGGCAATGGCGGCAGAAGTACCGCACACAGACATGTCTGCAGAAATGGTGATGTTCAAGGTCTTGGAAGGCATTTTCAGCACTTTTTGACCAAAGATATAGGTGGTGATAAGTACGATGGGGGTAACTACCCAAGCTACGAACAGGCCGGGAATACCAATGGCGATGATTTTATCCATGAGGATTTCTGCACCAAGGAGTACAAGACCTGTCTTAATGTAATATTCCACTTGCAAAGCAGGTTTCATCCAATTGGGAGTACCCACGGTGTTGGCCACGAGCATACCAAGGATAATGGCCCAAGCTTCAGTACCGATACCGTAATAACGCATGTTGGATTGACCACCCATGGTAAGTGCCAATACGGTAAAGAGGAAAAGACCTATAAAACCAATTATAAACTTAGGCACGCTTTGACCCATGGCAGCAATACCAATGCTGAAAACAAGGCCAAGAGCCACCATCATGATGGGCAATGTGGGCAAGATATTAAAAGGCTTTACTTTAGCTTTAGAGGCAGCAGAGGAGGCAGTGCGCTCTGTACCACGCCATTCGGTGATTTTTGTATCAGCTTCTTTGTTAAGCTCTACATTTTTAAAGCCAGCAGCTGCGGCAGCTTGCTCTGCCACAAGGGCAGCAGCTTTAGCTTCAGCGGCCAGAGCTTTTGCCTTGGCAGCCTTGGGCTCAGCCTTGGCATTAATGGCGTCAGCGCCGTCTTGGCTTAATTTAAAAGCAGCTAAGGGATTATCTGACCAGCGTGCAGGCCCTTTCATATAATCTTTAATGGCTGCGCCAAAAGCTGTAGGGGCAAATTTAACTTTTTTGCTACCTTGTGCTTCGTACCAAGCCACAGTTTTAAAGGGTGCGCGTGCGGCCTCTTGAGCCATAATAGCTTCAGCAGCGGCGATTTTATCCATGGCAGCTTGTTTATTTTCTGCTGGGAAAGAAAAAACATAAAGGTACAGACCTAGGAACATAAAGGCAATACCAAGCCAGATGGCCCAATAATCTTCTTTTTTCCATAAATCTGACCATGATGATTGTGCTTTGTCTACGACAACTCCAGAATTTTGTTGAGCCATACTTCCTCCATTTAGTAAAACATAAACTCTAGGCTAAGCAACACAAGGCAGCAAAGCCTTTTTCTTTTGCATTTATGCACGCCTCTAACTTTTTTTGCAAGTGTTTTTTGGCACATAAAGCCCCGCATAGCCCACTGTTCGCTGGCTATTTCTACTTTTTTCGTAGGAAGTAGTGTGGCTTACAAGATTGCACTTTTTTGCACCAAGTGCCTTGCAGGCAAATATGGCCATGATGGCAGGAAAAATGCCACACATGGAAATATTATGCTGTATAACGTTTTGATATAACTCTATAGGGTCTAAATTAATTAAAGCCTTAAGGGCTAAATCATCAAGTTCTAGGGTTCGTTCATGACTTGAGAAATGATGCATGTCTGAAGAGAGCACAAGAGCTATGTCTTCGCCTTTCTTACTTCTTTCATGTATTATGCTGGCAAGGATAAGTCCTGCGCGTTGCAAGTGATGTAAGTTGTTATTTCGTACGCAAATGGGTACCATGTGAAAATTTGGTACAAACTCTTGCAAGAAGGGCAAAATCACTTCTAAGGAATGCTCTTGCATATGGGCGGCAGGGTCTGCTTCAAAGCCCACATTACTTTGTAGTAGCTCTTGTGCCAAATCATGATCAATGGGAATGTCGCCTAAAGGGCTTTGCCAAACACCTTCATGCCATACGCTGAGGCCACTAGTAGCTTGGCCATGGCCTGTGTGATTGGGGCCAAGGAGAATGAGCTTTTGTGGTAAGCGAACTGTTGCCAAGGTGCTTGCCATGACATGACCACAAAAATAATGCCCTGCGTGGGGCAAAAGTACCATATGTACATCTTGCACATGCTTTGCAGAGCGCTCTTGCTGTGCAATGGTTAAGCTGTGCTGCACGTACTTTGCCAAGCTTTCTTTGTTTTCATCATAGAATGAGCCAGCCACATGGGCTTTGCGTACGTGCATACAGTCCTCTTATGTTCTGCCTTGAGCGCATGACGCCAGGCATGTACGAAATGTTTTACTTGGTCAAAGCAATTAAAAACAAAAAATGTTTTATAATTACATTATCAGCTATGAAACTTTAAACCTGTAAATCTGCACATAAAAGAATTTGCAAAAAGGAAACCATGAGCTTTTATCTGAAACCATATGCTCTATAATGCTTGTGCAGAAATCTCATGAGAAATGCGTGGTAACATATTACGATAAAAAAGGCATTTGTTCAATAGGCAATCGTCATTTTTCTAAAGTTAAGCCCTTGCGCCATGGTATGCGCAAGGGCTTGTGTTCTTATAATGCCCACCCATATGAAAATTACAGGTGAATAGGTATATCTGCTCGTTCCCATTGCTTGATAAACAGTGGGGCAGCGCTTTTTATTTACCGGGGTAGACGTTCATATCCTTAGGAGCTTTCACCGTGACAGCGCGCTTAATGACTTGCTTGCCTTGGGCAGGCACATTGACATTCCAAATAAAGAGAGCATCTTCGCCTTTGCCTTCCTTGGTAGGCGCAGGTGCGTCGGCATATTCCACAGACATGGCCTTATCAGAAAGCTGGGTTTGGGGTTCTTCTACACGTACTTGCACAGCTTGTGCACGCTTATTTTGTACCGTATAGGTCCAAGCCCAATTCCACACCTGCTCTTTATGGATGATACCGTCTTCATCACTGGTACGAACTTCTTTTTTAATATCAACTGTGACCAAAGGATCTACGCCAAAATACAGAGGCAGTTTTTCATCTTTCACCTGGAAGATGCCCTGTCCCACAGGAACGCCATCAAGTAAGTAGCTGGCTTCTCCTTCAGGTAGGAAGGTGCTTGTCATGGTAGGTTTTGCGCTAAGCCATACTTTGCCTTGGCCAGAAGAAGGGCGTGCCATACGCTGTAAAGGCGCTTTAAAGTTTTCCTCTTGTAAGATAAGCGAAGTTTGCCCTTCGGGTATCACAATATTTTTTTTCAAGGTCCACACGGCCAAAGCTTGATCGTCTTGAAAGCTTCCCATGGCATTGTCAGCCATGCCGGCTTTGGCGCTCATCATCACCATGCTTTCGGCAGGCATGTTATAGGTTCTGGCTTGCGCCTTTTCCATTTTACGTACTATCCAAGGGCGCACGCTAGGTGGATTTTGCTCACTGCCTGAAGCGGTACTAAATTCCACCGCGGTATCCCAGTCAAGGTCACTGTTTTGGGTAATTTCTGCCATTAGCTTAACATTAATGGTATCATTGCTTGTATTGGCATCAAAAACATACACAGGCTTCCAAAAGCTGTCAGCCAAGGTGTAAGAATACTTTACACGCAAAACATCGCCCACGGCTAAATCCGTATCCACGGTGATAACCAATTGCTGGCTGAGGGGCGTTCCGTCTTGAAAAAGTGCAGCGCGGGTATTGGCCACAGCTAAATCACGCTCGGCGGCATGCATGCGTGTACCTATAAGCGCCAATGAGGGAAGGGCTTTTTTCATGGCCGCTTCTGCCTCTGCCGGTGGCAATTGGCTTATGGACGCTACCAAGGCATCGTATTGGGCTTGCAAGGACGTAAGAGCGCCGCCCAAGGAATTGGCCATGGATTCGTAGGTAATGCGTTGCTTTTCTATGAAACCCTGAGGCTTATACGGCATGGCTTTTTCTGTTTGCCAAGCCACAAGGGTGGCATTGTTATCCGGCAATTGCAATTGCACCTGAGAGGCTTGTTTGGGCAAGGGCAATACTACTACTTTTCCGCCCATGGCTTCCACAATTTTTAACTGGCTTACCGCAAAAGCACGAGAGTTTTGACGATTCATAACCACTCTATATGGTACCGCCGGCACACCTAAAAAACTGTCTTGTGCAAGATTTTGTGCCTTTTCAGCCTTGGTATTTAAAGGAGGAGTGGCGGCCTGTGCCTGTACATCGCCCAAGGGGAGGCATAAGGTGAGCGCGCATAAAATGAGAGCTATTTTTTTTGTGCTATTCATATATTCCACTGTGGTTAAAGGTTGTTACAAATAAAGTTTTCTGGGGGGAAACCTTTTGTGAACAAAAGGTTCTCCCCCCAGATCCCCCTTCCAAAAAACTTTAATGGCGGAAGTATTTTATTTTTGTTAAATGCTTTTTGGCGCAATGTGAAATGTTATAACATTATGCTGTATGAGTGTTTTTTAAAAAATCTTATGTCCACCCATCCAATGCGCCACCACACGTCCTGGTAGGCTTTGTCCTTTGAAGGGCGTATTGCAGCTTTTGGAGTGCACAGATTCTTCATTTACTTCCCAATGGGCTTCAGGGTCAAAGAGGAAGAAGTTGGCCACATCATCGGGGGCAAAGCCATTATAAGGCAGTTTAAATATTTCTGCAGGGCGCGTGCTCCAGAGGCGCTGTACGTCGGCGGCGCTGAGCACGTTTTCTTGCACTAATTTCCAGGTGAGAGAAAGCGCTGTATCAAGGCCGGTAAAGCCATTGGGCGCCTCATCTAGAGGGCAATCTTTTTCATGTGCCGCATGGGGGGCATGGTCGGTGACTAAAATATCAATGGTGCCATCCTTTACGGCTGCACGCAGGGCTTCTCTATCCTTAGGTAAGCGCAAGGGTGGATTTACCTTGGCATAGGTGCCATAATTTTCCAGCGCTGTATCATCCAAAAGGAGATAATGCGGGCAGGTTTCTGCCGTAACTTGTACGCCGCGCTCCTTGGCCCAGCGCAATAAGTCTACCACGGATTTGCAGGACACATGGGCAATATGCACAGGTAAATTCAAATACTCTGCCAATAAAATATCACGAGCGGCTTGCATGGCCTCGCCCACGTCCGGTTGCCCTTTGACGCCAATACGCCCACTGGTAACACCTTCATTCATGTGGGCGCCCTTGGCCAAAGAAGCGTCCTCACAATGGTCAATGACAATCATGTCCAAGTCAGAGGCGTATTCCATAATGCGGCGCATGAGCTCGGTATTTTCCATGGAATGTCCATCATTGGAAATGGCCACGCAACCGGCTTCTTTCAATTCTGCCAAGGGTGCCATTTCCTTACCCATAAGGCCGGTGGTGGCGGCGCCAATGGGATACACATAAGGACCATGGGGGAAGGCTTTTTTGCCTTGCTCAATGATAAAACGCGTAACTGCGGCGCTATCATTGACAGGTTTGGTATTGGCCATACACATGACAGCCCCAAAGCCGCCATGGGCTGCTGCCGCTAAGCCTGAAGCCACATCTTCTTTGTATTCATAGCCTGGCTCGCGCAAGTGTACATGCGCATCTATGAAGGAAGGAAAAAGAAGTAATCCGTTGGCATCAAAAACTTCTGCTTCGGCAGGAATGGGTTTACCATGGGGCATCATGGTGCGAATGCGTCCGTTTTCCACATGTACATCCACACGAGCGCCCAGATAATCAGCATTTTTTATACATAATAAGGAAGACATATTCTCTCCTAATCCTTGGTTCTTTGTGCAAGTAAATACAATATGGCCATGCGCGTGGCTACCCCTGCGCTTACTTGATCTAAAACCAAGCTATTGGGCGCATCAGCCACGGCGGCAGAAATTTCCAATCCGCGATTCATGGGACCTGGGTGTAAAATTTTCACAGTGTCTTGCGCTTTACTTACCAGCTCGGGGGTCAGGCAATAGCGGCGTGAATATTCAGCCAAGGAAGGTAAAAGACCTGCCTCTTGGCGTTCCAATTGTAAACGTAAACACATGATGCCATCACAGCCTTCCACAGCCTTATGCACATCATTATAAATGTCCACAGGCCAAGTGTGAATGCCGGCCGGCAAAAGAGTACGCGGCGCACATACTCGCACCTTTACACCTAGCATGGTGAGTAAATGAATATTGGATCGCGCCACGCGGCTATGGGCCACATCGCCCAAAATGAGTAAGGTTTTCCCCGCAAACTCACTACCCCACACATTGCGCAAAGAAAAACAATCTAGCAAAGCTTGAGTGGGGTGGGCATGCCAGCCGTCACCGCCATTAACAATACCGCAAGGCAAAAGCTCTGCCAAATACTGCGCTGCGCCGCTGCTGGAATGGCGGATAACAATAACATCAGGATTCATGGCCTGTAAGGTTAAGCCCGTATCCTTGAGGCTTTCCCCTTTTTTAATACTAGAGCCGCTTTTGCCAAGGGCAAAGGTATCGGCTGACAATCGCTTGCCGGCCACGTCAAAAGAAGTTTTGGTGCGGGTACTGTCTTCGGAGAAAAACAAAATAATGCTTTTTCCCTTGAGCGTAGGAACCTTTTTCACAGGTCTTTGGTTAATTTCTTGAAAATTGGCTGCCAAGTCCAAGACATGATGCACATCTTGTACAGAAAGCTGCGTTACATCCAATAGGTCTTTGTGTGTCCATTGATAATTTTGTTCACTCATATGCTATACCGCTTGTTAGTGGTTTTTGTTTATTATATTTTTATGTTATTTAATTTATTTCTTCTGGGGGGAGGGAAAACTTTTCTGAAGAAAAGTTTTCCCTCCCC
>CAYJHH010000091.1:0-11458 GCA_964369995.1 uncultured Desulfovibrionaceae bacterium | reverse complement strand
TGGTTCATCTTTTTACGTAGAGTTTTTTAATCTTATACTTTGTCAATGGTCTGACTGCTGTGATATATATCACAACAGTAAAATTTATCACTGTATATAAAGACGCCTGCTCCATATATTGTGTATAGCCCTTAAAAAAAAGAAGTCTGAAACCAGCGTCATTTTACTGATTTCAGACTTCGTAAAAGTTACTTTGCTACTACATTATTTAATAAGTTTATTCCCTTCCCACACAAGATCAGCCTCAGGCAATGGCTTTAAAATATTCAGCCATTCATGTGACTTTAAAAATTCTGGATCTTGTTGCAACTTGCGTGACATTTCCAAAATGGGCGGCACAAGGGTGGTGATATCTTCTGACAACACAGCCGCTGTGCTAAATTCTGCTGCCTTCATGGCAAGGTCAATGGCTTTTTGACTGCACACAATGGAAGTGGCCAAAGTATCCAAAGCCTTGGCAGGGTTATGGAAACCAACGCTATTTTCTGCTGATACATAATCCCAGAAAAGCTGTCCCTTACGAATATTATCGCGCGCTTCCAGTATTAAAGCCGCATAATCAGGAGATTTCATCACAGAAAGCTCAGCAAGACGAACGGCTTCATGGGCCTTAACAGAAAATTCTTGCGCCACAAGTAATTGGTCAAAGGTTTTGGCTTGCGTATACACCACACGTTCACGCAAATACTCAGGGCTCTTATCGGAGTGGCACTGCCTACACGCACGCATTTCAGGATCCTTCAAAGGACTTGTCCACCAATGCGAAGACATCTTTTGCTTATCCTTACCAAGCACATAAGGCATATGGCAATCTGCGCAAGAAACACCGGCGGCGCCGTGGGTGCCATCAATCCACGTTTCGTATTCAGGATGCTGCACTTTAATCATAGGTGTTTTGGAAGCCGGGTGCACCCAGTCGGTGAATTGACCTTCAAAGCCGGCTATCTTTCCATCGCCATGGCCTTTGTAGTACTGGTACATTTGCTCAGGGCCAAAACCTTCATCCCAAGGGAATACAGGCTTTTTAGAAACGCCCTGGCCTGGGTCAGTAAAGTAATACTCCACGTGACACTGAGCACAAACAAGACTGCGCATTTCATTGCGAGAAATGTTTTTTACATCCTTACCGCTTCGTACTAGCCAATCCTTTAAAGGTTCACTGTATAATTGTAATTCCATGGTTTCTGAATTATGGCAGGTGGCGCAACTAACGGAATCTTGTGTTGGATCAATTCTTTCACGAAAATCGTTAACATCCATAGCCCAGAATTCGTCGCCATATTCTTCCAAAAGGGGTACCATTTGTGGGGTTTTACAATTCCAACACGTGGCCGGCAAACCACCTTTCAGCTGGTATCTATTAATACGATCAATTTCTAAAACATCATGCAGGGCCAGAGTATGCCCACGAGCTTCATTATATTCATACATAAAGGGATAGCCCAACCACAAATTCTTCAAATAAGGCTGCGCATGTTTGAAGCCTTTGCGCAAAGGATTCACATTATCATTTTTTCTATAATTAATGGAACCTTTATATTCTGTCATGATTTCAGATTCATTATTTCGCTCAAACGAAGCCGCATGCTCAGGAAAAATCTTTACAAAAGGATCCAATTTATATTCTTTTTCCCCCAAACCCGTGGCATATACAGGGGTTTTAAGCTCTGTTTGCACCTTGCCATCATCACAACCAAGCAACAGAACAGGTAATGCCAGCAAAACACACATGAGAACATACATTTTTTTACTCATAACCTACCATCCTTGCATCAATGGGTTTCATTCTTTGGTGCGGAACATTACGATGACAAGAAACACAAGAGTCCTTAGCTCCCACAACGGCAACATTCATATTTGTCATTCTATGACAACGAATGCAATTATCCATAATGGTGGTTTTCATTTCAGCCGTGGACATGATGGGCAAATCATAATCACCCACTGTGTTTAGATAAATGTCTGTAGCCCCAAGCTTTGCCTTGGTGAATAAATAATTCACCACATTATCATGGGGTAAGTGACAATCATTGCAGGCTAAATCCGCATGAAGTGACATTTTGTTTGAAACAGATGCAGGGAGCATTATATGGCAACTGGCACAAAAAGCACGCTCATTAGTACGTTCAATGACGTACTGTGAGCCTGCCAACGCACCGGCGCCCAACATAATACCCAAGAGTAAGACTAGAAAAGACGAGGCTTTGAAATGCTTCATATACCCTCCTTTTTTCAAACCAAACACAAAGATTTTCTTATGCAGGCATAAAAAAATAGACTCTACCTCCAAATCTACACGTAATATCATCCTTATTACATGCATACTATTTTAATGGTATGCCATTAAAACCATAGAAGCTGTGATTAGAATCACAAAGGTGAAGGAATAGTTAATCTTTTTTGTAAAAAATGGGTAAATCACATGAGAGAACGAAAAACGCCAGCATCATAAAAAATTATGCTTATAACTACACATTGTCATAATAAACGTTTTTGAGAAAAAGAACTGCTGGGGAAAAACGGTATCATTCCCCAACCATATATGAAATCATGGGTAATCTTTACTACAGCTTTTCCTTAAAATCAATATCTACAATACTAATTTCACTACGCGTACCAAATCTATACGGCATTTGCCAAGGCCCAATGATTTTCCAAAATCCCACGCCTACACCGGAAGTTACCACCGTATGCAAGCCATCTATTTCTTTATACCCAGAACCATTGGGGAATTTGTTTTTTACAACTAAATTATAAGGAAAAAATTGACCGGCATGCGTATGCGCAGAAAGCTGTACATCCGCTTTTTGCTGCACACTTTCAGCTATACTTTGTGGATTATGATCCACCACAATAATGGGCTCATCTTGTTTAATGGCATTTTCTTTATAAAATTGTTGCAAGCTTTTTCTCTCGCCCTGCGTATAATCTCTTCGAATATCATCTCTAGCAATAAAGTGTATGCCGTCAATGGTTAAAACTTGATCCCTTAAAACTTGCAGACCAAGATTTTTAAAGTAAATAATATTTTCTTCCACATCGTTCCCATAATATTCATGATTACCCAAAATGGTATACGTGCCGTAGGTAGACTGTAACTTTGGAAACACATCCGCATAGTCATCTTTCACTTTTGTATGACTATTTTGCAACACATCTCCTCCAAAAATAATCACATCTGGCTTTTGCGCATTCACTTTTTCCACCATTTCTAGGAATAAGTTTTTATTGGATGTGGCGGTTAAGTGTAAATCAGCCACAAAAGCTATGCGTATTTTTTCTCGGGTAGATTTTTTATGTACTGTAATTTTTGTATGCGTAACCTCAGAATATCTATAATTATAATACCCTATGCCGCCCACAAAAAGTAAAGCCAAAGGAATAATGATACATAAAAACTTTTTTTGCATGGGAAAAAAAGTATAATGCGCCACAGCAAGAATAAGAGAAATTATCAAAAGATAATGCACAAAATAAATATAATTTCCTAAAAATATACCAAAAAACTCATTTTCAGTTATGAAATTTTTCCGTGCTTTTGCAAGAGGATAAATACATAACAATAAGACAATGCTAGAAACTAGTAACTTAATCATAAAACTCCATATATGGTGAAGAAATAGTGTTAACTATTACTTACACTCAGTTTATCTACTAAAAAAACTTTAAATCCATACATTTCCGTCAAATATGCCATGAAACATGGAATGTCAAATACATATATTATTTACAGTAAATATAAAGCATTTTTTTCACAAAACCATTACTGACAAAAAAGGAGGTGCTCACCTTTTTAGTAAGCACCTCATATATAGCCCAATCAAGAGCAATGCAAAACATTGCTTATTTTACTTAGTACCAGTAGCTTCTTCGTTGTCTTTTACATACATTACCGTGGCATCGTTTTGATACTGAATATCAGCGTATCTGGCCGTGCTTAATATATGCATATCTTCTTCAGTAACATTAAGCAAAGGCAGTGTTTTTTTATAAAACTCACGAATCACCAAGGGGCCTGTTAAAATAACAGTACTTGATCGAAGATTTACAATGGCTTTAGGCGCTTTGTGAATACGTGCCAATTCAAGTAATACAAGCCCTGCGCCACTGGAGCCTTTACCATATGGAAATATAAAGATTTTATCCGCTATGCATTGTTGAAATTGATCATGCTGTGGATCCATAATGATACCGGTTTTAGGGTCAACGCCCCCAATAAAGCTTATGGGAGAGCGCGAAAAAAGAATTTCCCCTTGTGCATTACCGCCCACCAAGGTTTTACAAGAAATACTATTTACCACCATGGCTTTACACTCCTTGTGAGTTTTCCAGAAATGGCTGTTTCTGCACAATCTGCCAAGCTACCATATTGCGGGTGTTCTTGCGTATAAGAATAACAATAACAGCTAAATTTTCCAGAATTACTCAAAATATTTTTTATGCCGGCTTCTTTTATGGGTGAGGACATGGGACAGCCATCTGTATATATCTTTATGCCAAGACTTTGTAATGCTTCAAAAAGACCACATTTAAGCATATGCATTTTATTGGCTCTGCTTGTGAATAACCAAAACTCCACGTCATTGTGCACAGGGCGCCCTGCCATAAAAGTATATAATTCCCTACATTCTGCATAGGAGGCATGGGGGCAACCCACAGTTACAAGCTGAATATCCTGCCCAGCGCCTTTAGACATTTTTTCTTCTGCCTGTAGTAACATTTCTTTTGTCAGTAAAACGCTTTGGCTTGTTTTCACAGTGTCACCAAAAGCCATTTGGCGTGTTTGCGCTTCGGGGGTAAGACCAATTAAATGAAATAGCCCAACACCACCTGAAGAAGAAGCTGTGGCGCTAAAGCGTTTTAAATTATCAATTTTCGACCAAGTGGGAAGGCCTTCCAATGCGCCTATAGTATCGCCCACTATGGTGCCATAACTATAGCCAAGAATATCATAAATAGCATCATTTTCAAAATAACTATCAGGAAAGTCATCACAAAGTATATGTATTTGTGCTTGTCTATTTTCGGTTTTGTGTAGGCCATAGTACGGCACTCTTCCCGTAAGACCGGCGCATAGATCAAGTAAACCTGCATAACGCTCTGTACGTGCACCTATAATAGAGTTCACATATGCCGTGGCATTGGACTCTGCCCATGCCACATGCTCTCCAAAGCGAGGCACAAAGCCTGCCATATAAGGGGTACATGTCCAAGAAGCTGCCCCTCCCAATGCTGTATGCGCCTTTTCTATACGCTTATGAATAGCGTACAGATCTTGAGTAAATCCTAGCTCTTGCCATTTTTCCAAGTCCATAATGCAAGCATTGGTGGAGGTGGGTACTCTAAATGTGCCACCTAGCTTCACGAGATATTCTGCAAATTCCACAGAAGCTACACCTTCAAACCAGGCGCTATCATCATGCATCATGGAAATGGATACCATTTCATCGGCACCTACATTTTCCCCCATGGCCACAAGTACACGCATGGCCACTTGAGCAGCTTCTCCATAGCCACCATCAAGGAGTTTTTTATCATCATCTGTAAGATTCATAAACAGCCTTCCTTAAAATGTCAGAGTAAGAACGAGGTTGCCCCCATGTATATGTTGGTTTTTTTCATAGCTACCGGCATAAGTAAGACGTACGCTTAAATCATCCTTCATATACTCAAAGCCAAAATCCATAAGCCACGTGCTTTGAGCCTCTGCGCTGGAGGTCGTAAAGTCTGTATCTAACAAGCGTACAGTGGTATTCATATTTTGCGTACTTAGCCTTTGGCGCAGTCCAAGGCCAAGCTGTAAGACTATGCTACTTCCTTCTTCCAATGCCCATGCACTACGCCAATCCATATTGTATGTGGCGTACAATGCGCTATAAAAACTTTCATCATAATTCAGGTCATAAAGACCATTAGCTGTATAAATTCCCTGCCACTGTGCAGCATAGCCTGTACCGTGGCTAGTTAAATAGCTTATGCCTATTTCTGGTGTAAGTGAGTGCTGAGAGTTTATGCGCCATGTATACCCTGTGGCAACATTTGCATACAAATTCTTGCCAAAAGAAAGAGCATCCGCATATAAAGCTTCAGAGGCTAAAGGTAAAGAAAACGTATGACTATTTTGTTGAAAAGACGCACTAAACTGCCCACGTATATACCATTGCGGTAACAGTGTATAGACGCCATGTACACCCAAGGCAAAAGAAGTGGAATCTGTATGTGTTTCAAGAACATTAGCTGAAAAGTTACTTGCATTTATATCTATATGCCCACCCAAAGAAAAACGCTCTGTGACAGCATACGTTGCGCCACCACTTATACCTACGGTGCTTCCATTATAGTTAAAATGGGTATTACTTGCAGCTGTTACATAGGGGCTTAAAAAAGCCTGCCAAGAGTGCTCCGAAAGAGACTTGGACCCTGCACCAAGTCCTTGCCATGCATCCGTGGCAAATTCTTTCCAATATCTTTGCAAAATCCCTTTACGTACATTTTGTGAAATAGTAGTAAATTGACCTTGTATATTCGTAAGCTGCTGTTGCTGCACCATGGCGCCGGGGCTTGTTTTTTCTGTTATATGACCTTCAAGGCTCACCAAGGGTCTTGTGGGGTCAGTGGTATCAAGTGTTGCTTGTAAAAAATCCACTTCAGCAGATGCAGACGCCACAAAACCTAACGCAAGTACCTGATCTAAAGCTAATTGCTGCACGCCACCAATGGAAACCATGTGCGCCACTTCATATGATTTACCAAGGGCAAAGCCTTGAGAATGCGTTGCCGGTCGCAAAATGAGATGCGCCCCCTCAGATCCTGTACCCAAACGAATACTTTGCCCTGCCGCTGCTCCAAGTACAGCATCAGATCCTGTCCAAGTACGCAAGGTTGTGGCCCACGTGTCTACGCTATATCCTGCCTCGCCATAGGCTTCATAGGCAAAGCCTTTAGGCGCTGTGGCTCCAATAGCCCCTCTATTATACAGCACATGACCTCCCACGCCTGTAACATACAGACCATACGCGCCGCCGAGAGCATCGGCAGAATGAACACGTATAAAGCCCTCATTACGCAATGTATGATTTCCCGTTACGGCATTGGCAGCAAGCCCAAAGGCTTCGCTAAGCGTTCCATATACTGTGGAAAAAATAGTTCCACTATTTTCTAAAAAATGCTTTCCATCTAAGCTGGCGGCAGCGCGCATACCAAAAGCACGTATATCATACCCATGTGCCATGGCAATGATGGTACCCTTATTACGCATGGTATGGTTACCACTACCTGAATTAATATCCGCCACCATGCCATGGGCTGGACTGGCAAGACCTGTGGGCGATATATTTTCTGCATAAATAAAACCTGTATTCAATAATGTATGGTTTCCACTAAAAAGTGACGATGCCCGTATTCCATACGCCCTACTCTTATCCCCTTCGGCTAGGGAACGAATCGACGCTGTATTCACCACCGTATGACTACCGCTGTTTTCAGAAAAAATTTGTATACCATAAGAGCGACTTAACTCCCCATACGCTGTGGCCGTAAGTTCGCCATTATTAGTAAAGGTATGGTTACCATCTTCTTTTGTATAAGCATTCATGGCAGCGGCATAACTATTAGCATCTCCGCTAATGGAGGCAAAAATGGTTCCATTATTAATGACAGTAAAATTGCCGTGTCGCCCAGTACTAGGATCCATGCCAAAGGCTTGGCTTGAATCACCCATGGTAGAGGTGTAGATATGGCCCTCATTTATCATGGAGTGATTCCCATCATAGCTTGTATACGCATTCATGCCAAAAGCGCTACTCATATGGCCACTCGTGCTCACGGAAATGATACCAGTATTACTATGGCTGTGGTTCCCATAATGAGAAAATGTTTCCATACCATAAGCCGGACTGTCCTGACCAGAAGAAGTCACATAAATAGCTCCCTCATTGACCATGCGGTGCGCATTGTTATCATATGAACGAGCTTGCATGCCAAAAGCATACATAGAGGAGCCTGCTCCTGTAGCCACATGAATATTACCAGAATTATACAAAAAATGTGTTCCACTATCGGCAAAGGCAGACATGCCGCGTGCGGCATAGGTGTTTTGAGGTATGTTAATATGACCATAATTAAAAAAAGTAAAATTCTGTATGTTCCCATCGCCGTACATGGCAGAAATACCATGAAGCTTTGCTGAGGCGCCGGAACTTACAAAAACTTGCCCCGGAGAAATAGTTCCGTAATTGGTAAGAAGAGAATCCATAGCATGTGCTTGCAAAAAGGATGTTGTCATACCGGTGGCATTGGTAGCTGCATATCCCCAAGAAGTATAACCAAATAGACTTATGCAGTGCAGAGAAAAAACAAGAGAAAAAGGTGCCAAATACCAAAAAAGCGTTTTTTTGACGTAGTACAAATGCGTAAGCAGCGATTTTTTCATATCATTTCCTAAAAATAAAAAGATGTGGAAAAACTGTTTACTTATCCATAAAAAACTATTAAAGAAAAGTAAAGCAAGCACTTGAATAAAGCTCTTATCTTGTGTTTAAATAATCTTCGGTAATCATTGCATCGTCTATGGCAAGGTTTGCTTCCAAAAGAATTCTTCATCAAAAAAACACAAAGTTACCCTTTGTAAGACACTATCAAAAAATTAAATTTATACTTTTTTGTTGCTTATTACCCTATCAAATCACTGAAAAACGCTCTTTTATGAGCATGGTACGCAGAGAGATTTTTTCAACGCAAGGCTATGTGCCTGTACAAAAAAGTTCTCCCATGAGGTACTATGTAGCTGGGGTTAAAACAATACAAAAGCGAGGAAATATGGCAGCAGTGTTTATGACACATTGTCTTTTGACATATGGCTAATGACTTATGGACAATCAAAGATAGAAAAATAGAAAAAATGTTCACTTTCACAGGCATATTGCAAGGCCACATGCTTAAATATGACGCTTAGATAAGCTTGTTTGTCTTTGTAAAATAGATTACTTGTCAGGCACAACATGTTCACAATCTCAACATATGGACCTTAACTCTGAGGAAAAAATCATGTTAAAAAACAAATCCATTGGCTTCAAAATTTACACAATTTTATTTTCTGCCATCATCATTATGCTTGGCATTCTCGTGGCTTTTTACTTTGGTATTAACCAAATATCTAACAAAAGTAGCGCCCTTGCCGGGAAACAAATGTACGAACTACAAAAAGATCGTATTAAAGATATCACTTTAGCGGCAGCCAAGGGGCTCGAAGTCCAAATTCAAGGTAAATCAAAAGAAGAGCAGCTAGAAATCATTGATAAATTTCTTACAAAGTCTCGATTTGACACCCAAGATTCAGGGTACTTTTTCCTTTATGAAGAAACCACGGTAAAATTGCACCCTGTAAATAGAAATATTCAGGGTAAAGATATTGGAGATTCCAAGGATTCCGTTGGGGTTTACTTCATACGAGAACTACGCGATGCGGCCAAATCTGGTGGCGGCTTTGTCACATATATGTACCCTAAACCCGATGGAAAAATTGATCAAAAAACCGCCTATACTGTGATGATAAACGGAACGAACTATTGGTTTGGTACGGGTGTGTATACAGAAAATGTTGCCATATTAGAAAAGCAATTACAAGACAGCATGATTGAGCAGGCCAATACCATTGAACTTTACCTAGTTTTAGTTGTATTGGGCCTTATTATCATTATGCTCATAGCCTCCATAAAAATCATCAATTCCATTACAGGCCCCATTTCACTTTTAACAGCCATTTCCACAAAGGTGGCCGAGGGTGACTTAAACGCTGGTAATAACGTTGGCAATACTGCCCAAGACAATGCCATTGAAACTACTAGAAATGAAATTGATATCATGGCCAATGCCATAAGCCGCATGGTGTCTTCCTTGCGTGAAAAAATTCAAGATGCGGAAAATGCCATCGAAGAAAGCAAAAAAAATGCAGCTCAAATTCAGAAAGCTTTAGACACTGCGGCCGCTGCTGAGCAAAATGCCAATACCAAAACAGAGCATATGCTTCACGTTGCCGATAATTTAGAAGAAGTGGTAAATAAGCTCTCGTATGCTTCAGAAACCTTGGCTCAAACCATTAGCGAATGCGAACACGGTGCCAATGCACAGGCTAAGCAAATAAGCAATACTTCTGAAGCCATGGAAGAAATGAATATGACGGTGAATGAGGTCGCACAAAGCGCTAGTATGGCTTCTAACGTTACTTCAGAAACCGGCGTTAAAGCTAATGACTGCGGACGTATTGCCCATGAAGCCATTAGCAGTATGCAAGATGTGCAAAAGCTTACCACAAGACTTATGGAAGATATGCAAAGCCTTGATGTCAGTGCCAAGTCCATTGACCAAGTTATGGGTGTTATATCTGAAATTGCAGATCAAACCAACCTTTTAGCCCTCAATGCTGCCATTGAAGCTGCAAGAGCAGGGGAAGCAGGGCGCGGCTTTGCCGTTGTAGCTGACGAAGTACGCAAGCTTGCAGAAAAAACCATGGATTCCACCAATCAAGTTGCTAAAATCATCAATGAAATACAACAAAGTGCAAGTCAAAGCCTTACACAAACCACAGCATCCTTTGCTGCCATTGAAAAAGCTACGGATCTTGTCATGCAATCTGGTGAAACCCTATCAGAAATTGCCAATATGACACAAAATTCTGCTGAACAAGTGCATTCCATTGCCACAGCCGCAGAAGAACAATCTGTGACCACAAAGCACATTAAAGACAACATGAACCAAGTCAATGAAATTGCCCTTGTGACTGTGCAAAGCATGGGCGATGCTACGCAATCTGTGCGCGACCTAAAAGAGCAAGCTCAGGAACTCACCAAGCTTACAAGAAGCCTTAAGGCAGCACAGTAACAGGATTTGCTAAATTAACTGATTAAAAATTCTCAGAAGTTTATAAAAATCTCCTAATGGGTGTTAATATAACCTGTTAGGAGATTTTTTATATGCTTTGATGGTAGGAAGAAAAAAACAATTTCTTTTCATTATATTTTTCTAATTCTTTGAAAAGATACTAGCCAAAAACAGTGATTACTCAAGATGCAACATGTGAAATTAGAACGCATCTCATAATTCAGTTTGGGCCGAATTGTTGTATCACTACGCCAAAAAACGCGGTTTTTGGCTTGTTTCGGTGGCTACGTCACCGCGTCAAACAGCAGTTTGACGACTACAAGCCCCTCAAAGTACGCTATCTCGTAATTATGAGATGGCTTCTAGAAAGTTTCTACTTGATGCAATATATGTATTACCATTGCTTTGACTGAGTGAATTTGCTATTGACAGTCTACGTTGCAAAGAAGGAAGAAAATCTTCCCTAAAAGATGATCTTGCTTACATTCCTCTTACCCATATCTTAAAAAATATGCTGGTAACTAAGTAGTCGGCGCTTAAAAACGTGTTTTCACACGTTTTTAAGAAAGGCACGCTCACT
>CAYJHH010000090.1:0-11517 GCA_964369995.1 uncultured Desulfovibrionaceae bacterium | reverse complement strand
ATTTGCCACCAATTGAAGCCTTTATCTTAAAATGGACACCGTCTGGAGGAAGTGAACTTGGTTCCTCTCAATCCTTTCTTAATGAGCTGTGCGACCTTTTAGAAGTGCCAAGACCGTCATCGCCAAGGGCGCATGTTCCAGATAATACTTATACCTTTGAGAAAAGCGTAACCTTTGTTCATCCAGAAACTGGCAAAAAGTCATCAGGACGTATCGACCTTTACAAGCAAGGCCATTTCATTTGGGAATCCAAGCAAGGAAGCCACAAAAAGGCAGCAGATGAAGACGGCGCACGGCGTAAGGGTACTGCCATTCGTGAAACCAAGTCTTGGGACAAAGCCATGCTTGATGCCAAGGTGCAGGGCGAACGCTACGCTAGATCCCTTGCACCGGACGAAGGCAAGCCGCCATTTCTTATAGTAAGTGACATCGGCTATTCCATAGAAGTGTACGCAGATTTTAGGGGAACTGGCGTCTATACGCCTTATCCATCGGCAAAGGCTCATCGTTTCACTTTGGAGGATTTACGCTATCCTCAAGTGCTGGGAATGTTCAAGCGCATTTGGACAAAGCCCTTTGTGCTTGATAGCTCTCGTGCCACTACCAAAGTCACGAAAGAGCTTGCCATACAGCTTGCTGACCTAGCCACTGCTCTAGAAGAAACTATTGAGCATAAGACTTATGGCGAAGATGCCGTTTCGCTTTTCATTATGCGTTGTATCTTTACCATGTTTGCCGAGGACGTGGGACTTGTTGAATACAATGCTTTTACAGATATTCTCACCAAAAATCTGAATAATCCACAGGGATTTATTGAAGATGCTACTGACTTCTGGCAAGTGCTACGCATTACAGGCAATGCCATACCTCTCGAAGAACAAGTCTTGCGTTTCCAAGGCTATCTTTTTGATGATGTAAAAGCCTTGCCGCTCAATAAAAAGCAACTGGCCTTGTTGCACCGTGCCGCCCATGCGCATTGGGCAGACGTGGACACCGCCGTCTTTGGCTATCTCTTGGAACGTGCCTTAAACCCCACGGAACGCCATGCCCTTGGTGCGCACTATACCCCCACGGCCTATGTGGAACGCCTTGCTGTGCCTACGGTCATGCAACCTTTGCGTGAGCAATGGGAGCAAGCAAAAAACACCGCTCTTGAGCATATTGCCAATAAAAAGCATGATGAAGCCATAGACGCTATCCACGCTTTTCATAAAACCTTGAGTGAAACTAAAGTGCTTGACCCTTCATGCGGTAGCGGCGTGTTCTTGGCTGTGACCCTATCACTTTTCAAAGAGCTTGAAGCAGAGGTGGTGCAAGCCTTGCGTGACTTGGGGCTTTCAGAAAGACAAATTATTGAAAAAGGCTATGTGGTTACACCAAGGCAATTTAAGGGCATAGAAGTTGTACCTCGTGCCGTAGATATATCCGAGCTTGTGTTGTGGCTGACCTATTTACAACAGCATTACGCCATTCACGGCAATGTACCGCCTAAAGAAACGCTCTTTGGGAAAGTGCGCTCCGTAGAATTGCGTGACGCCGTGCTTTTACAGCACGATGACGGCATTAGTGAGCAATCTGCACCGTGGCCACAATCGGATTACATTATAGGCAATCCGCCTTTTGTGGGTGGCTCTAAAATGCGTGAAGCCTTTGGGGACGAATACACCACAGCTTTGCGCAAAGCCTATCCCGACATTGCCGCCAGTTCTGATTATGTCATGTTCTGGTGGTATCGTGCCGCTAAATTAGCGCAAGAAGGCAAAGTGAAACGCTTTGGCTTCATTACCACAAGCACCATCAATCAATTGCAAAATCGTGGTGTCATGCAGAACTTCTTAGATGATACAACACCGCTTTCCATTGTCTACGCCATTCCTAATCACCCTTGGGTAGACAGTGCCGGAAGCGCATCGGTGCGCATTGCCATGACCGTGGCTGAAGCAAGAAAAAAGGACGGTGTACTTGCTAAAGTTATATCTGAAAAAGCTACAGAACATGGTGATATGCAGATACAGCTTGTTGAAGAACAAGGCACTATCAATGCAAATTTGACCGTTGGCGTTGACGTGAGTAAGGCCAAAAAAATAAAAGCCAATGAGGGCATGGCCTTTTCTGGTGTTATCGTAAATGGCTCTGGTTTTGTTGTTACCAAAGAGCAAGCAAAAAAACTTGGTTTAGGAAGCATCCCTGGTCTTGAAAAATATATTCGACCTTATCGCAATGGAAAAGACATTACTGGCACATCTCGTAATGTGATGGTAATTGATATGTATGGCCTTCCCATTGATGAAGTTAAAACCAAATATCCCCTTGTGTATCAATGGCTTTTGGAAAAGGTCAAACCAGAACGTGATAAGAATAGAGATGCTTCCCTCAAAAATAATTGGTGGTTTTTTGCAAGACCACGTCCAGAAATGCGTCAAGCTCTTGAAGGGAAAACACGCTATATTGTTACATCTACAGTGGCAAAGCACCGTGTCTTTACTTTTCTCGATAGTGATATTTTACCAGATGCGACTCTCACAGTCATAGCAAGTGATGACGCCTATATTTTGGGAATACTTTCAAGCCGTATTCATACCGTTTGGGCAGAAGCAACTGGCTCACGCATGGATACAAGGCTAAGATACACACTGTCTACTGTCTTTGACACCTTTCCTTTTCCCAATATTACTGAAACTCAAAAACAGCGGATACGAGAAATCGCAGAAAAAATCTATCTACATAGACAATCGTTACAAGCCATACATCCTCACTTAACAATAACAAAAATATACAATATTTTAGAAAAAACGAGAAAAAAACAACGTCTCACCAAAGAAGAACAGATTATTTTTATGGAAGCAAAAATAGAGGATTTGGTTGTTTTTCACACTAAACTTGACGTAGAAGTAGCAAATGCCTATGGTTTACCTCAAAATGTAACAAAAAATGATTTACTTCATTATATCATGCACTACTTTACATTTCATAGCAAAACACATTAATATTTTTTAGTCTATTTTAATTTTTAGAGGAGTAAAAATGTCAGATTCGACCCAAAATCAAATATCTGTAGATGCAATGCGTGAAGCAATACTTAACATGGCAGTTGAATCATGGCGTTTTGGTCGAGTTTTCGACCGTTTACTTCTTAAACTCGATGCAGGCGAACAACATCGCTATATAAATCAATTTCGATGGTTTATGAAAAAAATTGATGACGGCTTAGAACAGGCGGGGTTACGCATTGTCAACATTGAAGGCCAACAATTTGACCCTGGCCTTGCAGCCACACCATTAAATATTGAGGATTTTGAAGAAACAGATACTCTCGTTGTTGAACAAATGCTTGAGCCAATTATTATGGATGAAAATGGTTTGGTCAAAACAGGGACTATTATTTTAAGGAAGGTGTAACTTATGAAATGTTTTATAGGTATTGATTTGGGTACAACAAATAGTGCTATTTGCTCTTACGATGGCACAGAAACTCGCATTTGGAAAAGTCCTGAGCAAAACGATGTTACTCCTTCTGCTATCTACATAGATAAACGTGGAAATAAATATGTAGGTAAACGAGCTTATGATTCTGCACCTCATAGCCCTAATAATTCAGCTATGCTTTTTAAGCGTCTCATGGGGACAAGCACTCCTATTGAGTTTTCAGCTGTAAACCTCACTAAAACTCCAGAAGAGTGCTCTGCTGAAATTTTAAAAATTCTATTTGGATATTTGCCTGAAGAAATTCGCAATTCGTCTGATGCAGGAACTGTGATTACAGTTCCTGCGGCGTTCAACCAAATGCAAAAAGATGCTACCATGCAAGCTGCTAAAATGGCAGGGATTGGTAATATAGCATTGATGCAAGAACCTGTTGCTGCTGTTATGAGTGTTATGCGTTCACGTAGCACTGAGGGAATGTTTTTGATTTATGATTTAGGTGGTGGCACTCTAGACATTGCTATAGCGGAAAGTATTGGCGGGCGTGTAAATTTGCTGGCGCACGGTGGCATTGCTATGTGCGGAGGAAGAGATTTTGACCGAGTACTTGTTGATAATGTTGTACGTCCTTGGTTATTTGAGCATTTTGAATTGCCCGATGATTTTTCTGTAGCTCAAAATTATAAATCTCTTATGCGTTTAGCTACATGGGCAACTGAGCGAGCCAAAATTGAACTGTCGGCAAATGAATCTGCAGTCATTAGTCTTTCAGAAAGTGAAACTAGAGTATGTGACTTAAAGGGAAATGAAATATATCTTGATATCACCATAGAAAGAAGTACATATGACAAGTTGATAGCTGAACGAGTAAATGAGTCCATTGAAGCTGCTAGAGACACTTTAAAGAAAGCAGGAATTTCTTCTCATGATTTAGAAAGGATAGTTTTTGTTGGAGGGCCAACAAATTATAAGCCATTACGTGATAAAGTTTCATTTGAATTGGGTGTACCGGGGAATACCGATATAAACCCCATGACAGCAGTAGCTGAGGGAGCAAGTCTGTTTGCAGAGTCAATTGACTGGTCATCGCAAAGCCGTACAAGAAAAAATACAAGGGGACAAATTGCCTCTGGTGGAGACCTTTCTTTATCTTTCAACTACATAGCTCGCACACCAGATACAAAAGCTAAAATTGCAGCTCAGTCATCAGAGCAAATTTCAGCTGGATATGAATTGCAAGTAGATAGCATTGATACTGGTTGGACATCAGGGCGAGCAGCTTTAGAAAATGGAAAAATTATTGAAGTGCCTTTGTCAAAAAGTGGTGATAACATTTTTAAAGTCTTTGTTTTTGCACCAGATGGAAGCCCAATATCACTAGAACAAGACAAAATAGTTATTACTAAAACAGCAGCCGCTATTGATGCCATCCCGGCCTCTCACTCCATAGGCATTGAGGTTTTAGAAAAATTAGGTGGTCGTCCCACTCTTGATTATTTGATAAAAGCTGGAGATTCCTTGCCCAAAAAGGGTAAAAAGATTTTTAAGTCAGCAGAATCGCTTAAGGCTGGAGCAGCCGGTTCTTTGAACTTTAAGCTTTGGGAGGGAGAAATTGAGGAACCCATTACTGATAATCGACCTATTGGGGTCTTAAAAATTGCAGGTTCAGACTTTGATGATGGAGTTATTCCTGCTGGAGCTGATTTAGAGTGCGAATATGAAATTTTAGATTCTGGAAATATCATTATTGAAGTGTCTGTACCCTCCATTGGGGGAATTTTCCATTCTGGGAAGAACTTTTATTCACGTCAAGAAGGTCAGTATGATTATACTACAGCTTCAGCATTAGTAAGTGAAGAAGGTGAGAAGACGTTAAATAGAATCAATGAAATTAAAGAAGTAATTTCTGACCCCAAACTTGACCAAGCTCAACAAAAAGCTGAAGCAGCAACTGCTCTTAGCCATAGTGAAACCGAAACTGAGGCGTCTCAAGAAGCTATGGAAAAAGTATTAGAGGCACGAAAGTTACTTGCACAGGTGCGAAAAGAACATCTAAAAGACATTAGACAAATTGACCTTGATGCTGTTGTGGAGTTTTTTGATGATGTTATACGAGAGCTTGCACGGCCTTCTGAAGAATCAAGTTTTGACAATCTTGCAAAAACAGCGCAGCGAGCCATTGATAGAAATGACAAGGATTTCGAATACCACTTAGGTGAGTTAAAAAGTAGAAATTTTGCAATTCTATGGCGTCAAGATTGGTTTGTGGTTGAACATTTCAAGCGTCTTGTAGGTGCGCCACACTCATTTATAGAGCAAGCTCGTTTTAATGAACTTGCGCAAAAGGGCTTACAGAGCATGCAAAATGATAATATTGATGATTTACGCAATATTGTCAGAGAACTTTCCATGATTCAAATCAATGGAGGAACAGATAACGATATGCTAGACATTGCAAACATTGTAAGAGGATAGACGATGTTACATGACTTATGGTTACCCCAAGGGTATTTGCTAGCTAACTCAACGAAGGTGCAACATCGAATTGCTTCGGGAGAAACGTGGCAAATCTATAAAGGAAGTAATTTAAACACTATCCTTGTAGTGCTACCAGACTTAGTCCAAAAATGGAACGATTTTGAACTGTTTTCTGATTCTCTGTTTGAGAAAATTGTTCTAGCCGATGAAATATATTATACATTATGTTGTCAGAAAAAATATGTTTTAGCGCCGATATCAAAGTGTAGTACTCCAGAGTCAAAAGAGGATATTCTTGCATTTGCGCATGCACTGCGCGAGTCTCGTAGCGTTTTACCCCATGTATCATTTCATGATGCTATTTATATAGAGCAATATTCAAGATTGTTACCAACATGGACAGTTTCACCGTCTTTAGATGATGAAATTGTCTTAGGTTCTTGGATTTCTGGCGGTGTAAAAGTTTCTACAAAATCACCAAGGAGATTGAAAAAACTCACGAATAACCTCTCAGCGAGGGATATTTGTGAAGTTGTTACAGTCGCAGGTCTTACAAAGAATGGTAATGTGGCAAATGTTGAGTCAGAGTGTGCTTCCTACGAGACAACATGTATAACTACTGAAAAAAACGTACTTTCTAAAGAACATACTGAAAGACAAAGGTTTATACTACACGGAAGACCAGAGTTGGAAGAGTTTTTCAATGAGCATGTTCTTGATATAATAAATAATGCAGATAAATATAAACAGTTTGGAATTAAATTTCCGTCTTCAATTATTTTACACGGTCCTCCCGGGTGTGGCAAAACGTTTGCAGTAGAGAAGTTGGTTGAGCATTTAGACTGGCCTAGCTATACAATCGATTCTGGTAGTATTGGTAGTCCATATATACATGCTACAAGCAAAAAAATTGCTGATATTTTTGAACAGGCAATGAACGATACCCCTTCTGTAATTGTGATAGATGAAATGGAAGCTTTTTTATCTGCGAGGCAACAAGATACGTCCTCTGGAAAACATCATATTGAAGAAGTAGCAGAGTTTTTGAGAAGAATTCCAGAGGCTATAAATAATAATGTGTTAATTATTGCTATGACAAATTTTATAGATATGATTGACCCAGCTATTCTACGCCGAGGGCGTTTCGACAATATTATTGAGGTTAGCATGCCTTCAAAAGATGAGGTAGCGGCTCTTGTTGAGCAATTACTTTCTGAATTACCCAAAGCTGAAAATATTGATTTAGAAAAGGTTGTTGATGCGCTTACGGGTAAGGCACTATCAGACACAGCTTTTACTATTCGTGAAGCTGCACGCATATCAGCAAAAGCAGGAAAAAATGAAATTGACCAAGATAGTCTCACACTTGCGTTAAATTACCTTCCAAAAGATGAAAAAGTTTCTAAAAGACGTGCTGGCTTTATCTAAGTAAGATAATATTGGAGAAATACATGGATTTAATGCAAAACCCTTTCTATGTGCTTACTGCTACATCGCGTGATAATCGTAGCCGTATTATCGAACTCGCTGATGAACGAAGCTTACTCATTGATTCAAACATATGCATGGAAGCACGTTCTGAGTTAACAACACCACGAAAACGGCTTGCAGTAGAAATTGCATGGCTACAAGGTGTAGCCCCAAAGAGAATTAAGGAACTATTGGAGATGCTTCAAGCGACTCCAGAAGCAATTTTTGCTATAAAAGAATTAAATCCATTGTCACGAGTAAATGTGCTAATCGCTGCACTATCACGCTTAGAAAGCTACACTATTCAAAATATTGTTACATGGACTTTGGAAATTGCACAAGAATTCGAAAAAATTTCTCCAGAAGACGTACTTAGCATTATAAATGAAGATAGGACTGTGGCAGGTTTCCCAGAAATCTCAGACGTCGCAGTTATTGAAGAAGAAATTGAAAAACAAAGAAAATATTATCGTAATATATTTAAGTGTGCTTTTGATAAGTTACTTTCACAAGACTTAATAGCAGCGATTACTTCTGTCATTGATACAGACACCGACAATGGTGAAGATGCAGGTTCTGCACTTGTGTATGACCTTATAGACTTGTATGAAATTGAAGTGCAACCTTTTTTAGATGAAGAAGAAAAAAATATTGAAAAAACACTTGAGCTTATAAAAGAAATTATGAGCTCATCAAAGTCTGATATAGCCTTAGCAAAAGCTATTAGTAAAATGGAGCAGGTATTACGAAACTGGGACAAAGTGGCTCAACCTATCCAATTAAATACAAAAAGTAAAGGTTTAGACCATGACGCAAGTAGAAGAATAGCAATTGCAATAAGAGGTGTCGCAATTTACTTATTTAATGAACACGATAAATTGGAAGAATCTCAAGAAATAACAGAGATGCTACAAGATGTGTTTGCGGAAGTTGTTGACATTGTAGAAATGAGTGAGAATGACGCAAATGCTCTTGCTGACATAGCGTTGCAAAAAGTAAAAGACGAGCAACACTCAGCAGAGTGGGAACGAGAAATAACATATGAAGCTGAGGTTGGTTTAGTTTTTAAAGATACACTACGCATTTCTCCCAGAGGTGTTGAATGGAAAGGTGATTTTCTTGCACTTGATTCCATTACGCGAGTTCGCTGGGGAGCTATAAAAAACTCTACAGGAATAACATATACAGTAGTTTGTGGCAGTCAATATAAAATTTTAACTATAGAAATAAAAAAAGATATTATTTTTAGTAATTTCATCAGTAGAATTTGGAAAGCCGTTGGCACAAGACTACTCGTAGAGTTACTTGTTGGACTTAGAAATGGAGAGTCTTATCAATTTGGTTCTGCTATCTTGACGGATACGGGGTTTAAGTTAAAGCGTGGTAACTCTTTGAGCAGTAGTCAATATGAATTTTGCCCTTGGCAAGACATTGTCACCTGGAATGGAAATGGGCATTTCTGCGTTAGAAGCAATAAAGACTTCAAGCTATCTGCATATTTTTCTTATATTAACTTAGATAACATTCATATATTAGAATCCGCAATAAGCATGCTTTCCCGTAAAGGTTGTCAAAGATTAAGTGACATACTTGAAGGATAACACACTAAACTGTAAAGGAAATAAATCATGAGTTCTAAGACGCTCAAAGGTTTTTCTGGTATTATCCATTTAGTATCTAATATTGATAAAGATATTGATGCAATCAAAGAGTTGTGTTTACAATCTCCCACGACTACACCATCGCTAGCACAAAATGACTCTGATAAAACTATTCCTACAAATAAACAAAAAGCAGTAGTAACTCATGAAAAATCTTCGAATACTGGTATTATAATTGGCACTATAGCAGCAGCTTTTATAATTATTTTTATTGTATACTCTAATGATAATCCATCAAGACAGCGACCTACAAAACCTCAACTTCAAGTATCTGAAAAAACGACAAATCCTTCTTTAAGTACAAGCGATTCTTCTCCTAACGAAAGGGGGAGCGGCAATTATGAAGATAGCTTGATAGGACAAATGACACGAAACTCTGGTTTAACCACCAAAAATACGCCTAGTGACGACAAACAAGAAAAAAACAAAGCAAGTGGCATAGAATATACTGAACCACCAATTGGCACAGGAAAGATATTGTCTGTTTCAATGATACGTTGGTGTCTTCGAGAGGAAATTCGGCTTAACCACTTTAGGGTAGCTGCAACGCTAAATAATGAAGTTGCAATATTCAATAGATATGTTGAAAATTATAATAATCGTTGTGGAAATTATCGATATCGTGAGGGTGACTTAGCAGCTGCAAGGCGCGATGTTGCAAAAGAAAAATTTACTATACTAGAAAATGCAAGTAAGGAAGTTCATGAGTGGGCTAACTTACGCAAGCAGCCAGAAGTAAGTCAACAAAGAAAACAGGTTTCTCCAAAGCTTATAAGTACAGCTCAAAGCCTGCTACAAAAGCTAGGGTATGCCCCTGGTATAGCTGATGGAATTGTAGGCTCAAGGACCACTAAGGCTGTTAAATTATTTCAGCAGATTATGGGTCTTGACATTACAGGGGAAATTGATGCTACACTTATTGAAATTTTGGAACAAGAGTATGAAAAGAAAAATAACAAATCTCACAATTCTTCTAAAAAAAAGCTAACTTATATAACAATTGGTTCTCATAAAGATGATGTTATAAGAATTCAAGGTACTCCAAGTTCAATGAATTCTTTTGGGAATAATACTATATGGAATTACAATTATAGCTCTATAACAATGGTTAACGAATTAGTTGTAACATGGAGTAATATAAGTAAAAATTTAAAAGTTAAGATTATTCCAGGTGCTAATGTATCAAAATTAAAATATATAACGATTGGTTCTCATAAAGATGATGTCATACGGATTCAAGGAACTCCAAACTCAATGAATTCTTTTGGAGATAGAGATACTTGGGATTATGGATATAGTACGATAACTATGAGTAATGACATAGTTGTAAATTGGAGTAATATTAGTAGCAATTTGCGGGTTAAGATAATTCCTGGTGAAAATGTTACTAAATCGAAATATATAACAATTGGTTCTCATAAAGACGATGTAATAAGAATTCAAGGCACTCCAAGCGCAATGAATTCTTTTGGAAATACAGAAAATTTGACCTATGGTTATAGTATTGTAACGCTAAAAAATGATAAAGTTGCAAACTGGAGTAATATTGGAAATAACTTGAAGGTCAGAATTACAAAGTAAAATTATTAAAATGCCACTGATAAAAAGTATTATATATTCATATATATGAGCATTTGACACAGTTTTGTAAAGAACATACATTACCGTTTTATATGTATTATATTAAATTAAAATATACGATTACAATCCAATAAAATATATTTCTATCGCATATCATCCTATGCAATTCACGTGTTGCAATGTTTTTTTATTTTATAAAATCAATCATATATGCACATGTTGGCGTTTTTGTAAAATCTGTCAACAAAAAAATCATTTTTTTTCTCACCACATAAGAAACCCCATCGGACTACATCGGATTCATCTTCTTGCCCCCAAATTGCTCCAAAAAGCGACTTTTCAAAAAGTCATGGTACACTTTTTCGGAACAAAAAGCACAGGAGATGAATCATGCGACACATTCCTCAATTTCAAACTGACAAAGGTTTGCTTTCATACCGACCAGTCATGGCACTTAAACTGACAGTCCTCACAGGTCAAAGTGCATGGCAAGCCCACCGCAAAGACACACGCCGCCCCAATTCAAAAAACCAAACTCCACAGTTCATTGCTCCGCAAACAGCACGTCAAGCAGTAGTCATACCTACACTCAATAGCAAGCAAACCACCAAGGCAGAGCAACAATGAGTACCGCTCATGTACCGCCTTGCGCTCTGAAACTGCACAGTCATGGGCATGATACTGACCAAGTGCAAGCACGAAACTGCCCCCCCATTGACCAGACGCTGACACGGTGGCGACACCATACATACCCATTGCGACCACCAAACGGCACTCTCGTTGACAGGGTACTGCATAGTCACGTCACCCAAACTGACACCATGCGTCCCTCAAACGGCACAAATTCACGCCATTTTGCTCAGTCTTCAGTCCGAAGGCCAGCCTACGTTTTGTATAGACGCTT